>JAVBTZ010000022.1:0-7567 GCA_031555915.1 Planctomycetota bacterium | reverse complement strand
CTAAAAATGCTCTTTTGCCCGGATACTTCGTCTGGGCTTCGCTCTCGCGTTTTGTAACACAAACCACCACCGCGTGTTACAAAACGCTGCCGCTACGCCCTTCCTCGTCTGCGGGCAAAATAGCTATTTTTAGAGGTGCCCTGAAGCCAAACACAAACCCTCCGGCTCTGCTCCGGAGGGTTTATAATATTTCTGCACGGGACAGAAATAGACCACGGTTCGCTTCAACAAAAGGATATATATATATGCCCCTTGGAGAGGATTGAATTCACAGCACTTTCACCTCGACATCTTTGATATTGCCACTATCGCCGCCATCGCGTCCCTGGTCTTTCGGATCGGCTTTACGGTTGGGGCCGGATTTATTGTTGGTCACGGAACGAAGGGACAGGAGGACGACCAGTAAATCGTCCAGCCACCCCACCACCGGCAGCACGTCGGGCACGACGTCAATCGGGGAGAGGCAATACAATAGCGCGACGATGAGAATGGCTTTATCGGTTTTGGTAAGACCGCCCTTGGTGAAAAGGTCCCACAATAACTTCGCCCGCTTGGCTAAATCCATCAATGGCTCCTTAGGAGTTGGGGGCGAGCAAGGTTGATTGCTGAACAACTAATACCTGTCTTTGCCGTCAGGCGTCCTTCGCAATTGTCAGATGTTTCCGCCGGGAAAATTTACAGGGAGGCACTACTTTCATTATATCGCACGACTGGCCTGTTCGGCATTTTTTCTTTCCCTATTTTCCGCCAGCAGATCATAGCCCAGCAGCAGAAACACCACCGCGAACGAGGCCGGCACCATCAGGAACGACAGCCGCAAGCCAAACCAGTCTCCCGCCACTCCCATCAACGCGGTGAAAGTGCCGCTCCCCGGGATGCCGGCGCAGGAGAAGAGGATCATCATCATGGTGTAGTCGCCCGGGACCCGCTGGGCGCCGTCGGACTGGATGCTTGGCCACAAGGGGCCGGCGGCGAAGCCGCAGGCGAAAAGCAGGGGGAAAAGGAGCGAGCGGAGTTGCAGCCAGGGGAAGGGCAGGCAAAAAATAACGGCCAAAAAAGTTACCCCGACCAGATATTTCTTCAGGCTGGCCTGTTTGACCATAAAGCCGAAGGCGATACGGCCGGCGAACATGCCGGCGGCGAAGCAGGCGGTGCCGAAGCCGGCGGCGCGGGCGGAGGAGGCGAATTCAAGTTGGATAAAGCTGGCGCACCAGAAGGTGAGGCAGAATTCGCCGCCGCCGGCGAAAAACATGGCGGCGAAAAACAGCCAGAAACGGCGATGTTTAACAATTTCCCGGGTTTTGGCGATGATTTCTTTCCAGTGCACTTTCTCCTCTTTGGGGAAAAATCTCCCGCTGGCGCTGCGTTTCCCGCTGGGCAGGAGGAACAACCCCGCCGGCAGCAAGGCGAAAAGCGCCGCCGCCGCGATGACCAGCCGCCACGGCACGCCCCAATCCAACAGCCCGCCGGCCAACAGCACCAGCGCCACCACCCCCACCGACCAGAAGGAATGGACGATGTTCAAATAGCGTCCCGGTTCGTCGGGGTGCAGGTCCTGGACGTAGGGGGTGGCCAGGCCTTCGATGACTCCTTCCCCCACCCCTGCCGTCATCAGGGCGACGAACAGCACGCCGTAGGACGGCGCCAGGGACGCCGCCAATATCCCGGCGCCCATCAGCAGGACCGACAGCCCCAGGGTGAGGCGTTTCCCCCACAGTCCGGCCAGCATGCCGCAGAAGACCATTGCCGCGACCATCGGGGCGGCGCGGGCAATTTGCAGCGCTCCTCCCGCGCTCATGCCGCCTTCGCCCAGGGGGAAGCCGAGATCCTTGGCCAGAAATACCAGGCACATGGGTATGGCCAGGGAGCAGGAGGCGTAGGCGGCCATGGTCAGGCAATTGGCGTAGTCGTAGCGGCCGAGGGTGAATTTGTGGGGCATGGGGCGGTCCTTATGCAGGGCTGTTAAAGGTGCGGCCTACAGTTGCAAGTTCCGGGAACGTGAGTAATTCGTGAGTGTCCCCGAATTGCGGCCTACCCCTTCCGCAACGCCGCTATCGCCCCCCCCACATCCTTCGCCCCAAACACCGCCGTCCCCGCCACCAAGCAATCCGCCCCCGCCCGACTCACCTCCCCCGCATTCGCCAAATTCACCCCGCCGTCAATCTGCAACTCCGCCCCCTCCCTCCACGCCTCATCCAAAATCCGCCGCGCCAAACGCAACCGCTCCAAAGACTCCGGTATGAACTTCTGCCCCCCGAACCCCGGAAACACGCTCATCAACAACAGCCTATCCACCTTCCCCACCCTCCCCCTTAACCGCTCCACCGGCATGTCCGGGTTAATCACCAATCCCCGCGTCTTCCCCAACGCGCCAATCCGGTCCAAAATCGCGTCCGGCTCGGGGAAAATTTCCAAATGCACCGTTATCCCGTCCGCTCCCGCCTTGGCGAAAGTCTCCAGGTATTTATCCGGATTGTCCATCATCAGATGCACGTCAAGGTGCAGCTTGGTGCACTTGCGCACGCTCTCAATCACCGGCACGCCGATGGAAAGGTTCGGCACAAAATGCGCGTCCATCACATCCAAATGCAACATGTCCGCCCCGCCCGCCTCGATTTTGCGAATTTCGTCGGCAAGGTGCAGGAAATCGGCGGCCAATAAAGACGGAGAAATTTTTATGCTTCGGCTCATGCTATCTTCCTTGGAATGTCAGATCGTCAATACCAAAACCCGTATTTCCGCATGATACCCACTCCTCCCCGTTAGCGTCAACCCCTTGACGCAGCGGGAGGTTTCATTTACCATATGACAGTTGGTGCATCTGTTGTGCCAACTACGCAAACGAAGGATCCAAAACCGCAAATGCCCGACCCCAAAACCCCCGACCTCAAGTCCATGTACAAAACCGTCATGGATGACCACTTCCCCGACGACCTCACCATCTCCTGGGGCGGTCAGACGATCGTGTATAAAAAACGCACCTGGATTATCGATGACGATGGCACCCGCATCCGCAAGGGCCTCCGCTACGGCGAAAACCCGGGACAGGAAGCCGCCCTCTACGAATTGGTCTCGGGCAACCTCAGTCTCGGCCAATGCTCCTTCATCGGCCCCGGCCAGGGCCTCGTCTCCTGCCTCTCCGAGGAAGGACTCCTCCAATTCGGAAAGCATCCCGGGAAAACCAACCTCACCGACGTCGACTCGGCCCTGAACGTTCTCCGCTACCTCGACCCCCGCCCGGCCGCCATGATTATGAAACACAACAACCCCTCCGGCGTCAGCTACGGCGCCACGCCGGCCGAGGCCTACGACCGCGCCAACGCCGCCGATCGCCTCGCCGCCTTCGGCGGAGCCGCCGTATTCAATGTCGCCGTCGACCGGGATACCGCCGAACTTCTGGCCCGCAATTATCTCGAAGTCGTCGCCGCGCCGGATTATCACCCCGCCGCCCTGGAAATATTCGCCAAAAAGAAAAACCTCCGCGTCATCCGCATCGACCGTCTCGACCGCATCCGCGACTACGCCCCCCTGCGGTTCGTCGACTTCAAGTCGCTTATGGACGGGGGGCTTATCGTCCAACAGTCGCCCCTGAACCGCATCACCGCCGCCGACGCCTTCCTTCCCGCCGCCGCCGCCGGCAAGGACGGCAAAATCCATAATGTCAAGCGTCAACCCGATGCGCGGGAAAAGGCCGACCTCCTCTTCGGCTGGCAGGTCGAACAAGGCGTGACCTCGAACTCGGTCCTGTTCGTCAAAAACGAAACCACCGTCGCCATAGGGGCCGGGGAACAGGATCGGGTCGGCGTGGCGGAAATCGCCATTTTCAAGGCCTACAAGAAAAAAGCCGACGACCTCGCCTTCCGTAAACACGGCTGCCTGTTTTTCGAAGTGGAACTGAAGGAAAAAGCCGGCGAACTACCCCACGGCAGCGCCGAGGCCGTCCGCCGCGAAGCCGAAGCGGAAAAAGGCGGGCTCGTCGGCTCCGCCGCCGTTTCCGACGCCTTCTTCCCCAAACGGGACGGCATCGACGCCCTCGCCAAGCACGGCGTCGGCTCCATCATCCAACCCGGCGGCTCACTCGCCGACGCCGAAATCATCCAGGCCGTCAACGAACACGGCATGGCCATGGTGTTCACCGGACAGCGGGCTTTCAAGCATTAGAACCGCTCTAAGACGGAAGTTTCGCCCTCCGCCGGAGGTGTCCAAGTTTAATTCAAGGCCGCGTTCTGTAAGCCGCAGTCGCCGTCACCGGAGAGACTATAATGACCCGAGAAAACAAGGAAGCAGCCAAGCATATCTCCATGGAACTCACCGCCGACGGCGCCCGCGTCACCAGCTTGTCGCTGGCGGGGAATCGGCTCTATCTCACTATCGAAGCCGAACTGTCCGAATCGCAACTCAAAGCCACCGACGCCGACGGCGAAGCCGCGCCGCGCCCGGCCCAGCCCCAAGTCGCCGCCAAAAACGAGGAAAAACCCCGCCCCAGTTCCACCACTTCCTTCCTCGATCGGGAAAACAGAATCCGCGACCGGGAGAAAAAATCCGCCAAATCCGGAAATCATCTCGGCATAACCCCGGAGCCCGAACCGGATGCCGGCCAAATCGATCACCTCAGCCTCCTGTCCCGGGGTTCCGAGTCCCTGCCACCCGCCGCCGCCGCCTTCACCCCAACGCCGGAACCGGAAAAACCGGCTCACCGGCATTCGGCCGCGGACCCCGTAGCCGAACGGCCCGGAAAAGTCCCATCCCCGGCTGAGGCGGTTCCCCCGCCCATCGGCCTCGCCCCCGTTCACGCCGTCGAAGGGAAAGCCGATTCCGGCAGCGGAAGCTTCCGCTATCAGGAACCGCAGAAGAGCATAATAACCATAGGCGCGAGCGACGCTTCCCTGCCCCCGCTTCCCAAAGCGGCGCCGATATCCCTGGAACCCTTGGCCGCCCACGCCGCGGGAAATCCGCCCGCGACCAAACCCATGATCGGGCACTTCGACACCACCAGCGACCTCAATCCCGCCGACACCCAGCCCATCATGTTCAAGCCGGTGCAGATTGAGGAAGACGATCTCTCCGCTCCCCTGGCCCAGCCTTTCGAGCCGGTGCGGGAATTGACCGAAACCTGGGACGACACCCGTTCCATCCGCCACGCCAGCGGCAAAATCGATACCCTGGAGGCCAAGGAAGAAACCCAGCAGCTGGTTCCGCCCCGCTTCCCCGAATTCGATGCCACTCCCGAAATCAGTCTCGACACCGGAACCGAGGAAGGCCTCGCCGTCCCCGGACTCTCTTTGGAAAAGAAGTCTGCCGCGCCCGTTTCAGCGCCGCCGATCAAAGAAGTGCGTCTCGGCGACCTGGCCTTGGACGACGACCCGGCGGCAGGCTGGAAAACCCCCGCCCCCGCCCTTGGCGCCGCCAGTAAAGGCGAACCGAAACCGGTGACCGAGACTTGGGAAGGCAGCGATTTCGGCTTTGCCGCCCCACCGAAGGAACCGGAAGCGGCGGCGGAAGAAAGCAATGCGGTCGGGGGAGCGCGGCACGGCGAGCCGCAGCCCAGCATCTCCTTCGGCCTGGATTCATCTTGGACCCCTTCTCCCGTTTCCCCTCCGCTCTCCCCTATGCCGACGCCGCCGGCGCCGACCCTGCCCGCGCAAGCCGCCGCTTGGTCCAAACCGGCAGGAACCGCGGCTCCGGCTCTCTCGCTTGGCGGTCCCGCCCACGCCTCTCCCGCCCCGAGCCGCGGTTTGACCGCCACCGAACCGATCGCCGCCACCCCGCCGTCCTTCGGGCTTTCACTTGATAAACCGGCTCCGGCCGCCCCCGCCCCCGGTCAGGCGCCTTCCTTGTCCATCGGTGGCGTCGCCGCGTCCGAAAAACCGGGCGGGGAGGTAACTTTGGGCGGCGGCAAATGGGACGCCGCTCCCGCGCCGACCCTCGGCCCGGCCCCGGTGAGGAATGACAATGTCCTTACTCCGCCGGCCCCTTCCCTTCCGCCGGTTCAATTCACGCCGCCGGCTCCCCCGCCCCCGCCGGCGGCAAGTAAGTGGGACGCACCGGACCCGGCTCCGACGCCAACTCCGGCCGCCCCTTCCGTAAGTAAATGGGATTCTTCCGGCGCTGCCGCGCCTCTGCCGCAGGCGGCCGCCCCTATGCCGGTCCCGGAGAAAGCTGCTCCGTCCCCCGCGCCTGACGGCAGGAAAATGGAGTCGGTCCGAACCGAACCGCCCAAACCCGAGCCGGAAGCCGAGGATCAGAAGGACCGGACGGAAGGCGGCGGCACTACGGTCTTAATCCGTTATACCTGCCCCAAATGCAAGACCCAGGGCATGCAGGCGGTGGACAAGGTGGGAACGGTGGTTAATTGTTCGAATTGCGGCAAGGCGATGCGTTTGGTGATGAAGAAATAGCCTGTTATTGCACCGCGGTTTTGGCTAAAATTGTTTCCGCCGTTTCTCGCGGCGGAAACAATTTTTTTGGAGCTTTGCATGGCAAAGAAGCGGAACAATTTCAAATCCTGGCCAAGGGTCTGGCTGCCTTTCGGACTCTGGAAAATCGACTGGTATTTCATCAAATATTATCTGCGCACTTTCTTCCTCATTCTTTTCGCTTTGGCCGCCCTGGTTGCCATTGGCGACATGTTTCAACGGTTCGACGATTTCGTTCTGCTCGCCCGCCGGGAAAACCAGGACCTGCTGGCCAGCCTCCTGACTTTCATCCTCTATTACGCCACCTGGGTCCCCCAGCTGATCTTTCAGTACATGTTCCCCATCACCATGCTCCTGGCCGCCGCCATTACCGCCACCGCCGCCTTCGCCGGCCCCCGCGGGAACAACGAGTACATCGTTCTCCGCTCCAGCGGCGTTTCGGTCTTGCGGGCCTTCTTCCCCCTGCTTCTCCCCGCCCTGCTGATTGCCGTCCTGTTCCAGGCCGAACGGGACCGCTTTCTCCCCTCGATGGTGCGGGAGTCGCAGGCCATCTTGAACCGTCTGAAATCGCGCACCTCCAACCCTACCAGCCTTACCCATTACGGCTCCTACGGCATCCAAACCGCCGCCATCGGCTGGTTCGCGCCGGGAGGGATTGCCCATAACATCATCCTCGAGGTACGCGATCCCCTGGCTTTCCATCGGGGGGACATTTCCCGGGGGGATAACGACTTCATGGCTTTCCGCGCCGCCGAAGCCAAATTGGAACCGGCCCCCGGCGGGGAACATTATCAGTGGGTGCCGGTCGCCAAGGCCCAGGTGCATACCTACACCCGTTTCGCCCGGCGGAAGTACGAGTGGACCAAACCGGTCGAAACCGACATCACGCCGGCGATGATCGAGCGCCAGACTTTGGGGGACGCGGTGAGTTCGTGGCGGGATCTGCAGTTGATGGAGGTGGATAATCCGGGCGCGCGGTTCGAAAGGCACTGGCGGCTGGCGGAGTCTGATGAACGATCTGCGCCCTCTGTCTGAATGGGTGGTGCAGGAACAAATGCCGGTGCTGATGGTGGTGGGTATTCAGGAAGGTTGTATTAATCATGCCATCCTTACCGCACAGGCGATTGCCAGCGACGGATTGCCGCTGCTGG
>JAVBTZ010000034.1:0-25303 GCA_031555915.1 Planctomycetota bacterium | reverse complement strand
TGTCCCCGAATTACAAAATCACCATTTCAAGCCGATACCGGTATAATATGTGA
This sequence comes from Planctomycetota bacterium, assembly GCA_031555915.1. GTDB lineage: Bacteria > Planctomycetota > SZUA-567 > SZUA-567 > SZUA-567 > JAJBSZ01. The sequence goes on along the minus strand of JAVBTZ010000034.1, from coordinate 25,250 downwards.
TACGCCCCCGCTGCCGCAGAAAAATTGGGGGGCGTTACGGGGTTGCCCTGGGACGTGAAGGCTGGTATGTATATGGAATAAGCCCTGCGTCATCGCTTACGCGGGATTTTTTTGTTTTTTACCATGGAAGGACGATAAATGGGCATGTTCCCCTACGGTATCGCTTGCGCCTTGGACAACCCCTCGAAAGCCGCTCCCATCACCCTCCGCGGCGATATGGAATACCTGGCCGCCACCTTGAAAAGAATGGGTTGCCAGGGTCTGGAGTTGCAGCTGAAAGACCCGCAAAAACAAGACTGGAAAAACCTCCGCCGCATCGCCGATCAGGCCGGCCTGAAATTCACCGCCATCGCCACCGGCCGCGAATATGTTGAAAACGGCCTCTGCCTCATTTCCGACGACCCCGACAACCGCAAGGCGGCGGTCGAGCGGCTGAAAGTGCACATCGACATGGCCGAGGTCATCGGCGCCATGGTCATCGTCGGCTCGATGCGGGCTAAAATAAAAGACTTCTCCCGCTTCGACTACTATATGGACATCCTCACCCAAGAGAAGCTCGAACTCGCCGACTACGCCGCCAAGAAGGGGGTAAAAATCCTCATCGAGAACATTCTCGACAGCACCTCCAACTACCTCAACACCATGCGCCAAGTAATGGATTACGTCGTGAAGCTTAAGCGCGACAACGTCCTCGTCCACCTCGACACCTACTCCATGCTGATGGAAGAGAACGACATCGTCGGCGCGGTGGAATACTGCGCCCCCAAGCTGGAATACGTCCACTTCTCCGACTCCGCCCGCCTCTATCCCGGCGGCGGCAACGTCGATTTCAAAACCTTCATGAAGGCCCTGAAAAAAGTGGGTTACCAAGGCTTCGTGGTCACCGAATGCGTTCCCGTACCCGACCCCGAAACTTGCGCCCAAAACGGGCTCGATTATATCCGCGCTTTGGAAGAATGCATCCGCATCGAACAGTATCTGGTTAGATAAGGCTACCGAAAGGAGGCTTTCGCATGAATATCCCCAACCGCCTCTACGATCTCACCCAACCCATTTATCACAACTGCCCCGGCTGGCCCGGGCAACGCCTGGCCACCGTGACCTGGCGCTACCAACAGGTCAACGACAAGTTCAATGCCGAGTACGTCGACTTCAACACCCACACCGCCACCCATGTCGACGTCCCCTACCACTTCCTCGCCGACGGTAAAACCCTGGAACAGGTTCCGTTGGACGCCTTCGCCGGACCGGCGGTGTTTATGGATCTGCGTAATACCGTCAAACCCGACACCGCCATCACCCCCGGCGACCTCAAGCCGCATATGTCGCGGGTGGCCAAAGGGGACATCGTCATCCTCTGCACCGGCTACGGCATGAAATACGGCTTCAGTCACGAGTATCTCCACACTTATCCATATCTGGGCGGCCCGGCGGCCGAACTCCTGGCCGAAGCCGGGGCGCGGCTGGTCGGGACCGACGCCTTGAGTTTGGGCGGCTGGGGGTCGGAGGAAAAAGGCCACCCCTGCCACCTTGCCTTGCTGCCCAAAGGGATTTGCATTCTCGAAGGCTTGTTTGTCCCCGAGGCAATTCTCGACGGCAAAAAACGCTACTTCACCTGCTTCCCCCTCTTGATCAACGGCTGCGGCGGCGCCCCGGCCCGGGCGGTGGTCTACGACTTCGAATAAACTCGGGGGGAAGGAGGTAGGAGGAGTCGGCTCTGACGGTGACGCCCGGGGGGGAAAAACTTTTTTGTACAAAAGTCCACAACTACCTGGGCGTGTTTCCCAAAATACACCCAGCCGCTTGAATTTTACCCCCCGATCCTTAGACTAGGCGGAAGATTCACCCGTCGCGTTCCCCGCCAAAGAAAGGATAACGCATGCGCCGTAGGTCACTCCGGAGCAGCGGTAAACTCTTGCTTGCCGTCGCCGTCGCCGCCGCCGTTTTCAACATTTCCCCCATTTTGAATGCCGGAGATATTTATTACGGCGGCCAACCCAATGCCGCCGCCCCGACTCCATACGCCCCGGCGCCAACTCCCGTCCCCTACCCATATCCGGCCGGCACGACCTATCCCGCCGCCCTGCCGGGCGTAACCTACGCCCAACCCGCCTCGCCCTATGCGGTTCCGGCCTTGCCTTACGCCCCGCCGGCCGTACCCGGCGCCATACCGCCCACCGGCCTCACTTGGCCGGCAAACTCCTATGCCAACCAAAGCGCCGCGAATCAAGCCCTAAATCCAATCTACCCCGCACCCGCCGCGGCTTATGCCCCTCCGGTCGTTCCTTATGCCGCGCCGGCCGCCGTCTATGACGCACCCAGCCTACCGGCCGTAACCCCCTACGTCAATCCGCCCGCGCCGGCCGCATTGGTCGCCCCGGTCGCTTCGGCCCAATCCACCGGCGCAACCTATTTATACCCGAATCCAGCCACGCTGGCCCACACCGCCGCGGCAGTTACCCCGGGGACCGCCGTGGTCGTTTCCGCCGTCAACGGTGCGGTGACGTCACCCGGCTACGGAGCCGCGGCTCCCACCGCCGGTCTGACCTCCTCTCCCTATCAACCCGCCTATGCGGAAGGAATTACCTCCGCTTCAAGCGACCCCTATGCCTCCATCGGCAGTTTTGTGGATTACCAAGCCTATTTGGAGCAAAAAGCCGACCCGCCCGCGCCCTCCGGCGCTACCGCCCTGCCGTTCGGCTCCCCCCCCGCACCCATCAGCGCCAGCCTGACGCCGGCCGACTCCTCCAGCCTGGACCAATCCCCAGCCTCGAATCCCGGCGCCAGTTTATCCGCCCCGCCGGCTGCCGGTTTCACGGCGGCTCCTCCCGTCCTTACCCTTCCGCCCAGTCTCGCGCCAGACCGGGCCGCCGAGCCCGCCGCACCGGCAACACCGGTAATGCGCGAAGAAATAAAGACTGCCGCCCCGGCCGGCCGGGCCGCAGCCACCGCTTCCGCTGCTGAACCCGAGCGGGAACCCCCGGCGGAAAAAGCCGGCGTTCAGCCGCCGGCTTCCGTCACCGCTTCCCGTCCGCCCGCCGCTCCCCCCGCTTCGCCTGTCGCTCCTCCCGCCGAGCGGGAGCAGGTTACGGCGGGAACTCCGGTCGCTCTCCCCCCTCCCGTTTCATCCGCTTCCACTACGGCGGCGAAAATCCCGGCCGATTCCGTATTGTCGCCTGAAGCGGAAAAGGAAACCGCAACCGCCGGCGATAATGACGACGCCATGCCGACCGCCCCAATCGCTTCCGTCCCGCCCCAAGCGCCAAGCCAAGCCGGCCTGAAGCCTGCCGCCGCTCCGCTGCCTCCACCGCCTGCAGCCGCCGCCTTGCCCCCCCGCGACGACGATTCGCCGCCTCCGGTCGAACTCCCGGCCGAACGCCGCGAGTCGCCCCCGGCCGCCGCAACCGCTCCTGTCATGCCGCCGGAGCCGGAGCCTCCGTCCCTCCGCAATGTTCCTCCGCTCCCGCCCGCTTCCCCAACGCCGGCCGGCGAAGCGCCTGTCGCCGGCATCGCCGTAAACGTACACCAGCCGGAAGACGAGCCCGAGGACAGTCCCGTTGCGTCTCCCGACACCGACACCGACACCGAATCTGAAGCCGAATCCGACGCCGAATCCGACGCCGATCCGGCTCAGGACGATCTGTTCACCCAGGGGAAAGCGCCGTTAAGCTTCCCCGTTCCCCTGCCGCCGCCGCAGGAACTCACCCGACCTACCCCGGCACCGGCACCCCAACGCGAACCGCCCCCGCCTCCCGCCGCACCCCGCGGCGAACCGCGTGCCGCCGCACCCGCCCCGGCCGTCCCCTCGCCGGCGTTCCCCACTTATTTGGAAAGCGCCGCCGCCACCCAGCCCGCCGCCCAAACCTTCAGCGTGCGCGTTCCCATCATCGCGCCGGACGCCGCGCCGACGGTCGGCCTGGCCGAACTCGGTTCCAGCCGCGCCCTGGACGGCACCCCTCTGCCGCCGCCGCCTCTCCCTGAACTGCCGGCCACCAAGCCCGAGCCGGCCTTGCCGGCGCCCGACCTCGACCTGGTTCGCTCCGACTTCAACCGCCTGAAGACTTATTGCGAAGAGGAGAGTCTCGGTTCGGCCGCCGAAGTTTTCGCCCGCATGCCCGACTTCGGCAAGGACGAAGAAATCAATCGTCTCCGCGCCAACGCCGCCAACCTGCTGATCCTCGCCCTCTCGCGGGGGGACAATCTCGGCGCCGCCCGGCGCATCTACGAGTCCGTCCCCGTCGAGCCGGTAGGTTACGAAGCTTCCCTTGCCAAGGCCCGCGCCATTATTAATCTCACCACCTATTACGTCCGGGCCGAACGCTGGAACGACGCCTACTCGGTCCTCATGGACATCGGCAAAATCCCCCACCGTTCCGCCCTCAACAACGAACTGTTCCGGTTGATGGCCCGCATGATTCCCTACCTGGACAACGCCGAGGAAACGGGGAAGGCGCAAACCATTTTCGAGCTGCTCCTCAGGGAAGTGAACAGTCCCGGCGCCGCCGCCCTGTTTGCCGAAAACGCTCCCGGCATCTTCAAATACTACCTGCATTACGTCGACAAGACCGAGTCCCCGCCCCGCCGCCGCAAGCGCCTGGACTTCCTCGAATTCGCGTTTGCGGAACTGGAGAAGTTTTCCGCCAACCCCGACATGGCCAAATCCCGCAAACAACTGGGCGAAGCCCTGGCCGAACGTTACGCCGGGGACCCGGACCGGGCGGCGAAATTTTATCTGGAATGATTCGGACCGGAGCAACCTGCTTTCAGCGGATATTCGCATTTTGGGTTGAGACATGCCGCCCGATTACCGGTATAATCCGGTGGGCGGCATTTTTTATTGGTTGGGGTTTGTTTCCACGTGCCGGCCGTCGCGAATTCAATCACCCCCCTGAAAGGATAGGACATGGAATCAGGAGCAGCGAATCCTCCCCCCGCCGCCTGCTGCCGGCGGCCCCCGAACCTCGAAGCGTTGCAGAAGAAATACGCGGATTGGCTCAAACCCTGTTTGAAATCCAGCGAACAAGTCCTGGCTTTCCTGAAGCAACGCTTCACCCTGGAAGCCGGGGTCAGCCCTTACGAAAAAATCATTCGCCACTCCCTCCTGCAGCCAGACCCGGACCGGGACGCCATGCCGCAGGACAGCCTGGTCCTGGAATCCTTTCACCTGGTGCGGGACGGCAAAAGCGAGGCTTTCTACCGGAACCGCCGCGACAGCGAGGAAATCTACGTCACCTTCTGCCACGCCGCCGGGCTCATGGACGGTAACGACGTGCAGTGCCTCATCGACGTCGAACGGGGCATCAGCCAAAAAGAATTGGAGCAAAACGAAGTCCTGCCTTTTCTCGACGGCATCGAAGCGCTGGAAGCGCTGGGCGAGACCGCTTATCTGGCCGCCCGCAAGCGGGAAATCGACGCCCGGCCGGCAGAAGAAACCGTAACCGTTTCGGTCGGGCCAACCTCACCCCTCCCGCCCGGCGTCAACCACCGCCTGGTATTTTTCGCCAAAGCCGACTCCCAATCGCTGGTGGGTTTTTTCGCCTCGGCCGGAAAAAATTCGCGGGGCGACACCCTGACGAAAATCGCCTTCGACTCGCTTGCCATCGTCTGCCCCGGTTACCGGAAAACCCTCCCCGCCACCGAAGCGCTCCTCCCCGAGGCGGAAGCGGGCGAGTATCAGGAATACGTTTTCGCCGAACTGTTCGGCATCCCGCCCCTGGCCGATTGCGAAATTACCGCCAAGGGACTGCGGTTTTATTCCCAAAACCACTCCGCCTGGCTTGACCTGGAACTGCACGAACGGCTGCGGACCGAAGAGAAACCGGAGTTTTAGGGTCAATTTGTATAGCTGAAATGGAGAACTCCCATGCGCAGGCACATTGGCATAAAGACGGTTTTTTCGATCATGATTTTATTGCTGGCAACGCCTATTTTCACCGCCGCGGTCGCGGGCGAAGCGGGGTTGCCAAAGGCGAAGGAAAGTTCGACCGGCGTTTCCGACGCGGAAAAAACCGCCGGCAAAGGCGGGGATAAATCCGACCAGAAAGACCGCGATACCGCCTTCTCCGCCAAGGATAACGCCTATTTCCCCGAATATGCGGAAAAAAAGCTCTCCCTCGCCCTGGCAGGAAAAACCCTCAATTATACCGCCGTCACCTCCATGACCCCCATTTTCGACGACGAGGGCGAAGAAAAGGCCCGCATCTTCTCCACCTCTTATCTCCTCGCCGGCGGCGACCGCGAGCGCCCGGTCACTTTCCTCTTCAACGGCGGTCCCGGTTCGGCCTCAGTCTACCTCCATGCCGCCTCCTTCGCCCCGAAAGCCTTCCCCTTCACCGGGACCGGGGTGGAGATCCCCAGGCCCCCCTTCAAACTGGTCGAGAACCCCGACTGCCTCCTGGACGCCACCGATCTGGTTTTCGTCGACCCCGTCGGCACCGGCTTCAGTTACGCCCTCCCTCCCCAAGACGACGACGGCGACAAATCCGGGGGTAAGGGCAAGGGTGGCAAAGGCAAACCCGATTACAGCGCCTTTTGGGGCATCGATCAGGACATCGACAGCATCACCGAATTCATCCGGGTCTGGCTGGAACAGAACGACCGCTGGGGCGCGCGGCTGGTCATCGGCGGCGAAAGCTACGGCGGCCTCAGGGCGGCGGGACTGGCCGCGTCCCTCGCGAAAATCGGCGCGGCGCCGTCAGGGGTAATCCTGATTTCACCGGCCACCTCCTATGTCGGGCTGTCCCTCCACGGGACGGAGGATTACAGCCCCATCCTCCTCATTCTGCCCACCTTCGCCGCCACCGCCCAATATCATCGCCGCCTGGCGGCGGACCTGCAAAATATGGCGCCGGAAGAACTGACCCGGGCCGTAAGCGAGTGGGGCATGGAGCGTTTCCTCCCCGCCTTGTGGAAAGGCAACCGACTGCCTCCGGCCGAATATGATCAACTGGTCGCGGAATACAGCCGCTACACCGGTCTCTCGGCGGCGGATGTCAAGGCGAACAAATTCCGCCTCGACGGGAGCGATCTGTCCCGCCTCCTCCTTCGCGATCAAGGTCAGACCATCAGCCTCTACGACTCCCGTCTCACCGGGGTCAGGTCCATGCGGGACGCTTATGTCTACGAAGAGGAACCCCTCGACCGGGTCGCCGGCGAAAATATCAAAACCGGTTTCATGCGCTACCTTTCGGAAGACCTCGGCCTGAAGTCCTTAAGGAAATACCATTATTCCTCCAGCAGCGCCGGCGCCCAGTGGGATTTCACCCAAGGGGCGAAGGGCCGGGCCGGTTACCCCAGCACGGTCGAATCCCTGGCCTTGGCCATGCGGCGCCTACCCTATCTCAAGGTTTACCTGGCCATGGGCCGGTATGACTTGGTCACACCGGCGGAAACGGCCGAACAGGGCATGACGGACCTGGACATCCCCGGCGGCAGGGCGGCGGACATTACCAGGAAGATTTATGCCGGCGGCCATATGATGTATACGAATCCGCAGGTGAAGAAAGAGCTGGCGGAGGATTTGCGGCAATGGCTGGGCAGGCTTGACGATTGAGGCGGGCAGGGGATTTGTCCGGGTCAGGCATGGTAACGACTTGCCCCTGCGTTAACAAATTGGAATTTTCATTGCGTCGGGGCGGATTTCGTTTTATAGTATTTTTGTCTGCAATCGATTCAACCTTAGGCAAACACCCTGTATTCCTGCCCTCACGCCCGCTTGCCGGCGCAGGACGCGGTTTCACTTTTAAATATGTCAGCTTGACGCTTGGGAAATTTTCGCCGTCGGATATTTTAGCGAGGAGGTTGCTTCAATGATTGTCCTGGTGATCAACTGCGGTTCGTCCTCCATCAAGTATCAATTATACAAAATGCCGGAAAAGAAGGTCCTGGCCAAGGGCCTCGCGGAAAAGGTGGGCGACGCCGACTCCGTCCTCACCCACCGCCGCGGCGAAGAAAAGTTTGTTCTCGAAAAACCCATTCCCAACCACAAGGTCGGCATCGAACTGCTCCTCGGCTGCCTGACCTCGAAAGAAATGGGCGTCATCGCCAGCCCGCATGAAATCAGCGCCGTCGGCCACCGCGTCGTCCACGGCGGGGAAAACTACTCCGACGCCATGCGGATCAGCCCCGAGGTCATCTCCTGCATCGAACGCTGCGCCGAACTGGCCCCCCTCCACAATCCCCCGAACCTCATCGGCATCAACGAGTGCCGCGCCGCCCTCCCGGGCGTTCCCATGGCGGCCATTTTCGACACCGCCTTCCACCAGACCCTCCCCAAGGCGGCGTACCTCTACCCCATGCCCTATGAAACCTACGAGAAATACCGCATCCGCAAATACGGCTTCCACGGTACCTCCCACGCCTACGTCACCCACCGCGCGGCGAAAATTTTGGCGAAGCCGGTCGAGGAAGTCAACCTCGTCACCTGTCATTTAGGGAACGGCTGCTCCATCACCGCCGTCAAGGGCGGGAAATCCGTCGACACCACCATGGGCTTCACCCCCCTAGCCGGCCTGATGATGGGAACCCGTTCCGGCGACATCGACCCGGCGATCATCCCCTACCTCAATTCCAAACCCGAGTTCGCCAAAATCGCCGACATTGACAAAATGCTCAATAAGAAGTCCGGTCTCCTGGGGGTGAGCGGCGTCTCGAACGACATGCGGCACCTCCGCGCCGAAGCGGAAAAGGCCGGCAAGGATTCCCGCGCCCAACTCGCCCTCGACATGTTCAGCTACCGGGTGAAGTTTTTCGTCAGCGCCTACATGGGCATTCTCGGCCGGGTGGACGCGGTCTGCTTCATGGGCGGCATCGGCGAGAACGACATCGCCACCCGCGCCGCCTGCCTCGGCGGCATGGAGCATTTCGGCTTGGCCATGGACCTGGAAAAGAACAAGCAGTCCCGCGGCAGGGAGGAGGATGTTTCGCTGCCGGCGTCGAAAGTGAAGGTGCTGATCATTCCCACCGACGAAGAGGGCTGGATTGCGGAAGAGACGTACAACCTCTGCAAATAAACCGGCGACTTAAATGTGTTAACATTCATTAACCCCGTGGCGTAGACCGCCGCGGGGTTTTCCTGTTTTGGGAAATTTATTCCGCTTTATGAAAGAAACTGCTGTCTTACGGGTAATTCTCAGGTGGGGAACGGTTTGAAAGGCGCACTTACGTAGGCGATGACCGATAATCCGCAGTTTTGGGGCATTTGCTTGGGGGGGTATGTCATGTGGATGAAACTGGCGCTGGGGTTGGCCATGGCTGGAGTGCTGGCGGCATTGATGCTTCCCGCCGCGGATCGGGCCAGGGATAAAAATGTCGTTATGGCTAAACAGGACAAGGTGCGCCGCCAGGCCGGAACGGATGAACGCGACCTCTCCGAACGTATCCGCCAAGGCGCCAATACCCAACGCGACAGCGGATCCGAACCCAACCACCCGGGTATTATTCCCGCGCCAACGCCAAAGGAAACGGCGAACCCGGCGGCGGGGCAGGGGCGTAAATCCGGCGGTGCGGCCTTGACGGAATATATCGCCGCTCTTGCCAAGACCGGGGCGCCGGAGACGCCGGGCGGCCAGTCCGGGAACACTCCGCCGGTTGCCGTTCCGGAGCCGGCGAAAACGCGGGAAAATTATCCCGTCGAGGTCAACCTGACGCCAAACCGGGGGTGGGGGACTTCCGGCAAAAGCGAAAGCAAGCCTCTCACTTTCACCTCGCGGAACCTGCCCGCCAAAACGGTCGACCAAACCGGGGCGGCGGGTGGGAAAGCCGCCTTGGCCGGGGACATCATGGCCATGGCACCGGCGGGAGGGATGAAGCAGGAGCGGGAGGGCTTCACCGAAATGCGGCGGGTGCGGGTGGCGGGCCGGGACAACGCGAAGGCTGTAACGGAGAAAGCGGCCGGGGGCGTGGCCGGCGCCGCTTTCGCCAGCCTGGCGGGCGGGGACGCCTGCGGCAGTTGCGGCGGGGGAACCACGGTGCGCGGTGCGGATTTTTGTGAACGCGACGCGACCTTCGCGGCGGCGCCTTATCCCGAATTGCCGGCGAAGGGGGTGAAATTTTGGGGCCGGGCGGAAGGGTTCAGGGAAAAGCAGGATCCCTGGGAAAGCGGCCAGAACGTCTATCAGCAGGAACGCATGACCTATTCCGTCGGTGCGACCAAGGACTGGACTATCGACTCGACCCTGGGTTTTTCCGCCGATTGGATTGAGAGCAAGGTGAAAAGCCGCCAGACCGACGATTACCGCCAGAACCAGATTTCCGGTTATCGCTTGAACGCGCACTATTATGGAACCTGCATGGCGCAGTTCCCCTTTGCGGCGACGGCGTATTATGGGCGCATCAATAACGAGGGATCGGGGCATACGACTTCAGAGGATGTATTACACCCCGGGAGTTATATCAACGATCCTTGGAGCGAGCCCAGGCACCGTTCGCAAATTTACGGTTTTTCCGGTAAAATCGGGGCGCCCTTGATTTGGGGGAACGACTTCAAGGTGTTGCCGGAGATTGGGATTGATTACCGCCGGGTGGAGTCGGAGGCTTATTCCTTCAGCCACCCTGGTACCACGGACACGGAAATGCCGGGGTTGACTTCAAAGTCGTTGCAGGTGCCGCTTACGGTGTCGGTGAAGAAGGATTACGCCCAGTGTTGGGGGATATTTTCACCCAAGGTGATGGGAGGGGCGCTCCGCGAGTTCGAGGATTCAGCGATTGGGGAGCGGGTTTTCAATGCTGCTTCGGCTAGTAATTTTGATGCTGCCGCCAGTCCGCAGGAAGTGGTTTTCCAGCCCAGTCAGAAGGCGTTTTACCACGTGGGGGCCGGGGTTGAATTACGCACGGTGGGGGGATGGGAAATATTCGCCGACTACCGCCACCATTGGTCGAACAAGTGGCAGAAGGATGAGTTCAAGTTGAAGTTGGGACGGAATTTTTGAGGTGGCTGCAACGGCGCTGAAATAAGGCAACTCATTACAGATAAGAGCGATAAAGAGCGGGATGCATTATCCGCGAAACACGGTACGACTGTCATTCCGAACGGTAGTGAGGAATCCAGGGTCGAGAGTGGCTGAGTATATACTCTTGCATTTGGCTCGTCGGAGCAGCCCCAGTCCTTCCAAATGGGGGCGGTTTATACTCGCCCACTGCGACCGCTGGATTCCTCACTACCGTTCGGAATGACAAGTTGGACTGTTTTTCCTCGGCAATGCAACGTGATGATTATCATACTGTTATGAGCGGGTTCGTCATTATTTCAGCGCCATTCGTGAGTGTCCCTGTAATTCGTTAGCTCTTTTCCTACTTCCCCATCGCCCGCCTAATCGACTCCCCATACGGCGGCCTCAAGACCCCCTTCTCCGTCACAATCCCCGCAATCAACGCCTGATCCGTAACGTCAAAAGCCGGATTGAACACCTTCACCCCCTCCGGCGCCATCCGCTTCCGATACCACATCTCCGTAACTTCCTCCGGTTTACGCTCCTCGATGACAATCGCCTCGCCCGAAGGACACGCTAGATCAATCGTCGAAGTCGGCCCCAAAACATAAAACGGAATCCCGTAATGCCTGGCCAAAATCGCCACTCCGCTGGTGCCGATTTTATTGGCGGCGTCGCCGTTAGCCGCCACCCGATCACACCCCACCAAAACCGCCTGCACCCAACCCTTCTTCATCACCGTCGCCGCCATGTTGTCGCAAATCAGGGTGACGTCAATCCCCGCCCGCATGAGTTCGAAGGCGGTCAACCGCGCTCCCTGGAGTAACGGCCTGGTTTCGTCGGCAAACACCCGAAAACCATAGCCCCGCTCCTGCCCGAGATACATCGGCGCCGTCGCCGTGCCATAGCGGCTCGCCGCCAACAAGCCCGCGTTACAGTGGGTCAACAAACCCATCCCCGGCGCCAGCAACCCCAAACCATGCTCCCCAATCGCCCGGCACATCGCCGCGTCCTCGGCTTGAATCGCATCCGCTTCCCGCCGTAAATCCGCCCTCACTTCGGCCACGCTTTTGCCGGCGCTGGCCTTCAAGCGCGCTTCCATCCGGTTCAGAGCCCAAAAAAGATTTACGGCGGTGGGGCGGGAGGATGCCAGATAATTTTTCGCTTGGTTGAAATCATTGACCAAAGAGCCATAATCTCTTGCCTGTGAGTGAATTGTTGCCAGATATATGCCATAACCTGCCGCGATACCGATGGCCGGGGCGCCGCGCACGCGAAGAATATTAATTGCTTCCCAAATTTTTTGTGGATCGGTCAGCCGCAAAAGGACGATTTTTTCTGGAAGCAGTGTCTGATCAAGGAGAACGAGCTCATTGGTTTCATGGTCGAAATATACGGCCTGATAGTTTTCACGATTGTCCATAATAAATATTTCCATATAAAATGAGGGAAAATGCCAGCGAAGGAAAAGTGGTTTGGTTCGGCTATATGGTTAAAGATTCATGCAGGCAAATTAACAGAGTTTTTATTGGATTATTCCTGACGGGCAGAAGTGGTTTATTGTATACTAAAGCAGGTTTTTAAGAAATAAAATTGCCCGTAACAGCGGAGGTTTTAATAAATGACTGAGATGCAGATGGATACGGAAAAGGCGGTTATTGAAGCCTTTGAGAAGGCCAGCCGCCTGCGGGACGGCGAGGAGGTTTACCCCCGGGCGCTCAAGGCAGGTTGGCTGGAAACTCCGGTGGGAGCGGTATTGTTGGCCGGCGACGACGATGCCTTGTACCTATTAAATTTTATCGACCAAACTTCGATTATCCGGAAAATCGCCCTGGTGCAAAAAAAATTACGCGCCACCCTGGAACTGGGTTCCAGCCATAGTGTCGACATGGCCAAACGGGAATTGGCGGAATATTTCGCCGGGAAACGCCGCGTTTTCGCAACCCCCCTGGCCATGCAAGGGACGGTTTTTCAGAATTTGGTATGGGAGACCCTCAAAACCATTCCTTTTGGACAAACGATGTCGTACACCGATTTGGCTAAAAAAATCGACAAGCCTTCCGCATTCCGCGCCGTCGCCCAAGCCAATGCCCAGAATCCCCTGGCCATTTTGGTCCCTTGCCATCGGGTGATCAACGCCGACGGCGAATTGGGAGGTTATTCGGCCGGTCTGGAACGGAAGAGTTGGCTCTTGGCATATGAGAGGAATGGAGTCAATTGAAAAAATAGGTCAAAGTGTCGACTCAGGGATAAAACGCGGGTTTGTTCTGGCGTAGCGGGGCCTATTCACGTATCATTACGCCTCCGGCAGTATCTTCCGGCAAGACGAGCCCTTACCCGTTTCCCCTGGAGACCACCGTGACCGAACCTATTCCCGAACAGTACCGCCCCACCCGGGACGGCCTGGACATCGCCCCCTTTCACGCCCTGATTAAACAGCTCCGCCACCCCGAACAGGGATGCCCATGGGACCAGTCCCGCACCCTGGCCAGCATGGCGGATTCCCTCCTTGACGAAGCGCGTGAAGCTGGCGAAGCCCTCCGTGGTAACGACCAAAGCCACCAGTGCGAGGAACTCGGCGACGTTTTCCTCAATGTCATGCTTGCCACCGTCATCGCCGAGGATCAGCGGTTGTTTACCTGGAAGGAGGTGGTGGAAGGCGCGACCCGAAAGTTGATTCGCCGGCATCCCCACGTCTTTGGCGACAAAAAAGCCGAAAATCCCGAAGAAGCGCTTAGACTCTTCAACGCAGCCAAGGCGGCGGAAAAGAACCGCCCCGCCGCCGTGCCGCCGCCGCTTCCCGCGCCTTCGGCCGCTCCCGCGCCGGCCGCCCCAACCGCTCCCGCGCCGGTAGCGCCCGCCGCTTCGGCGTTGGGTTCCGGCGCCGTCCCCACCTCGCCCACCGGCCGCGAAGCCCTCACCGACCGCGCCTCCGAATTGGTCGACAGCTGGCCGAATTTCTGCGGCGACGAACCGCATCTCGACCTCGCCGTCCGCCAGCCGGGTCCCTTTTACCTTCAGGACAGCGGCATCGATTTCCGCGGCATCAACTCCGCCTGGGGTATCGCCCTCCATATGCAGCAGCCGCTCATCCCCGCCGGCGGGGGCGACCTGAAGAGCGCCGCCATTATCTCCAACCTGAAATATATGCTGGACCACCAGGGCATCGGCGACAACCATAACGCCGGCGTCTTCCACTGGTGTTACAAGCGGATTGGCGAACTGGTGCCCGAATTGGTCGGTCAGGGGAAGAACCCCAGGGTGATGCTGGACTACGCCGGCTGCCTTCTCTACGGCCTGCCGCAGATGGGTCTCTGGGACGTCATCGACACTCTTCGCGGCGTCACCTCCGGTCCGCAGTATAGGCGTAACGTCGAGTGGCTGGCCTGCACTTGGGGGCACGCGGTGGCGCCGTCCACGCCGGTCCAGGATTTTCGCCTGCAGGTGAAAGCCTGGCAGCACCACTTCGGCGCCATCTTCGGCTGGGACGCCCTGGCCCGGGTCAGGGGGTTCAGCCCCGCCGAAATGGCCCTTCCCAACCATCCCGACGTGGCTTATGAATATGTCAAGACCCTGAGGGACTGCGGCATCCAGTGGGTGATGTTGCAGGAGCATTCGATTGAGCAGGACGACGGCCGCGGCATTTCCCGCCCCTATATACCGCATCGCCTGGTGGCGAAAAACCGGCAGGGGGAGGAAATCTCCATCCTCGCCCTGATTAAGACCCAAGGCTCCGACACCAAGCTGGTGGCGCAGATGCAGCCTTTCTACGAAGCCCGTTCGAAAGGGCGGGAGGAGCTGGCCGGCAAATCCCTTCCCCCCTATGTAATCCAGATCGGGGACGGCGAAAACGGCGGGGTGATGATGAACGAATTCCCCGGCATGTTCCGGCAAGCGATGTCGGAAACGACCGGTTCCCCCAGCCCGGCCATGAACGGCACGGAATATCTGGAACAGCTCAGGAACGCCGGTTTCCGCGACGACGATTTCCCCATCTGCCGGCCGGCTTGGTCCAAGTTCCTCTTCGACCGCTTCAAACCGGGGGGAAATCTCGAAGCCGCCATCGCCGAGTGCAAAAAGGCCGACGGCCGGTTCAATATGGAAGGCGGCTCCTGGACCAACAACATCTCCTGGACCAAAGGCTACGAGAACGTCCTGGGTCCGATGGAAAAAGCCAGCGCCCTCTTCGCCGAGAAAACCCGTGGCATTCCCACCTCCGATATTCGTTACCGCAAGGCGCTATTCCATCTATTATGTTCACAAACCAGTTGTTACCGTTATTGGGGACAGGGTATTTTCACCGATTACGGAGCGGAAATCTGCCGGAGGGCGATTGACATCCTGACCTACGATTTTTAAAATAAACTTGTTCCCGAAGTGAAGGGCATTTCGCGCGCGAAATGCCCTTCACTTTGACTTTCTCCGGCCCAAACGGCTAATAATGAAAAAACCGAAAAAGCTTTCCGACAAGCAACAGCTCCGCGCCCACTTTGCCGCCGCCGCCGAAGGCGCACGCACCGCCACGCCCCTTTGCCGCCATTTCCAGGACTGCGGCGGCTGCGAATTTCAGGACGTTCCCTATGCGGAACAACTGCGGCTAAAAAAAGGCGCCTTCCGGTTTATCGCCGACTGCGTAGTGGCTGAAATGCAGGCAAAGACCGCCGCCGACCCCGAAGGCGATCCGGCCGAAAAAGCGGCTGGCCTGCTTGGACTGCTGGCCGAAGCCGGCCCGGTGGAGATTGTCCCCAGTCCCAAGCCTTACGGTTACCGCCAGCGGATGGACTATGTTTTCGCTTTCGACAAAATGGGGCTGCGGCGGCTGAAACGGAACCGGCAGGTGGTGGAACTGGCGGAGTGCCCGCTCCTTGGCGAGGAGGTTTTCGCGGTGGTGAAGCAGGCCAGGGAACTGGCCGACGCGGCGGGTTTGGCTAGTTACGATTATATGCGGCACACGGGGGAACTCCGCTATTTCGTGGTGCGGCGCTCCCGTAACGGCCAGGTGCTCCTCTCCCTGGTGACGAAAACCGACGCGGGGGGGGAGCCGGCGCTGGAAATTTTACGTCGGCTCCTTGACGCAGGGAAAATCACCAGCGGGCATTGGCTGCTGGCGCCGGGTCTCGGCGACGTTTCCTTTGGGGAAATTCGCGGGACGGTGGGTGAGGGGTCGATCGCCGAAGAGGTGAACGGCCTGAAATTGCGGATTGGCCCGAACACTTTTTTTCAAGCGAATCCGGCCGTGGCGGAAAAGGCTTACCGGGCGATCCAGGCTTTCCTGCCGGAGCGGGGGACGGGGTTGGATCTTTATTCCGGGGTCGGCTGCATCGCGGCGCATCTCGCTTCGGGCGGTCGGGCCGCGGCGGTTACGGCGGTGGAGAACGTACCCGAGAACGTTGAGTTGGCGGGTTTGAATTTTCAAGCGAACGGCTTACGGCAGGCCGAACTGTTGGTCGACGATTCGTCGGCCTATTTGGCGCGGTTGGCGGCGGGGGAAGGTTCCGCCGCCGGCGCTTCCGGCCCGGTACCGGGGCTGGTGGTGGTTAACCCGCCCCGCCCGGGCGTGGGGGAGGCGGGGATGGCGACGCTCCGCCGGTTGGCTCCGCCGCGTATCGCCTATTTATCGTGCAATCCTTTTACCTTGCTTCGCGATTTGGCGGTTTTGACCAATTCTTCCTTGCGTTCCCTGGAATTATATGACATGTTTCCACAAACCCGGCATTTCGAATGTCTGGCCCTGCTGGAGAAAAAATAACCGCCGCCGTTTGCATGTTACAGGGGGAGAACTTGTTGCCTATCACCTCTTCGCCGTGTTTGGCCTTGGCGCGAAATGTCCTTTCGTTTTGCTTGCCCGTTTTGGTTATCGCCGCCTTGTCCCTGCTGTCCGGCTGCGGCCGCAAGCCGCCGCCCCCTCCGCCGCCGGACGGAATCAGCCGTTTTGTCGACGGAACTCCCCTCCAGGTCGGGGACATTATCCTTGGCCGCAGTTACGGTTTGTTCGGGGCGATGTTCGCCAACCATTCGCTGGAGGACAGGAGCGGAAAATTCTCGCACGGCGCCATGGTCTACCGGGACAGCTGCGGCAAGTTGATGCTGCTTAACTTCCGGCCCACCGGAATGGAGACCTGCACGCCGGAGGAATACTTCACCCGCTACTATCGTCTGGCCCTGGTCCGCCGTAACGACGGCTTTGCCCAGGCCAAGACGCCGGCTTATGTGGTCGACGGCGCCGGCCTGACCGGGGAGGAGGCCCTCTCCGCCACCGCCAGCTACTGGCTGGCCAAAAACCAGAAGAAGAAAGTCCCCGCCGATTTCGATCTCGACCACGACGAACACAGCGCCATGTTCTGCCTGGAATTGACCAGCACCGTCTACCGCGACTGCGGCCTCCCCGACCCCTTCCATTTCGCCAGGAAAACTGCGGACTATCCCCTGCTCATCAAGGGGAACAAAATGTTCAAGACCAATGTCGTGGAACTCAGGAGTCCCAGTTCGGTTCTGACGAACCCCGATTTCACCCTTATCCACGAATGGCTCCGCCCCGAGTTCGATCTCCGCGAGGAAGCGCTTAACGAAGAGTTGATGAACATCGTGGTTGAGGATCTCGAAAGCGGGCTTGAACCCATGCGCCCGCGCTTGGGCGGACGGGTAAAACTCCGCCAGCTCTTCGCCTTCTACCATATCATCACCCGCACCATGTTCTGGCGGCCTAAGCAGGAGTTGCCGCCCAGGCTGGACGCGGTGGTAATCGACAACGGCTATATGCTGTACACCTATCTCTCCGGCGCCAAAGCCATCTGTCGCGAGCGGATAGCCTCCGAGACGGTCCTGGTCAACGCCGCGACTCCGGATCCGGCGCCGACGTTGGCCTATGTGCGGGCGATGGCGCGGGAGGAGTGCGCGAAGCGGCGGGATTATTTCCTGAACCAACGGGGGCGTTGCGTGGTGGCGCCGGCGTTGCCGAAAGACAAGACAAAATGTACGGTATCGGCGACAGGCTCAGCCCAGCCGGTTGCTGCTTGTCCTTGAATACTATAGGGGAGAGCACGTTTTGTACCAGGACGGCATCTGGTAAAATTACTCGGTAAAATAACGTTAACCTTTATTATTCTACCCGCAAAGCGTTGCGGGTAGAATTTTTTTTGCCTAAGCGTATCCCGAAAAACAATAGACCGGATAGTTAGATCCCAGACCAATTTCGATTAAAAAAAATACAAAAGTGCAATGCCGTTAGCTTTTCTGACCACAATAAATTATGTAACCGGCCAAATTTGTTTATGTTAGAGATAGTATAAAGTTTATCTATTTGCGGCTATAAATAAAAAAAATTTACTAGCATAAAGCCATAGAGCTGTTATAATATAGTCTAGTCGCAATATAGCAACAAAACAACGCATATCGCTTTTCTTCACGTTTTGTAAACTTATCAATAGCATTTATCCAATCATATTACCAAAAGGAGGTTACCATGGGACTGGGAACGAAAATTTTCCTGGCATTTTTGGTTATGATCGCTATTTCCATTGCGGCGAGTGTGATAGGCTGGCGGGCCACCAGCACGGTGAATGAATCGTTGTCGGAATGCATTGCTTTGGAAATACCCGCCAAAGACTATTGTGAAAACCTCCTGAAGTTGATTGAAAGGGTGCGTACCGATCAGCGCGCCATGCTCGTTCCCTCCTTCACCATGGCCATCCGCCAACAAACCCACAAAGATTTCGACGAGACCATGACCCGCATCGGCTATTACGTGGGTAAATTCAACGATCTCATGACCAAGCACAAGAAGGACATCCCCGGTTGGGAACGGCTTGATGCCATGTGGCAGGGGCTGATACCGCAGGGGAACGCATGGATGTCGGATAACCAGAATTTGTTCCAGCACTTCAAGGAGCTGGAAGCCACCACCATTCTCGACCCCAACATCCTGTTACGGGACATCCAGCGCTATCGCGGCGACCATTTCCTGCTTGCCTCGCGCCTGGGCGGCATGGTCGCCCAAGGGGGCGACGACGGTCTCGGGGACATCGCCGCCGCCGACAATGTCTGCGCCTTCGGCAAATGGCGGGTTGGCTTCGACGACGGCACGGTGGAGTTAAGCCGTAACCCGGAAATGCGTAAAGCCATGGATGCCATGGTCGAACCGCACCGCCTTTTTCACCGGAAAGCCAACGAGGTCCAACGCCTGCTGCGTGAAAACCCCGCCGGCAACCAAGCCGCCGTCCGGTCCGCCCTGGCCGAAAACCTCGCCAGCGCCAGGCAGGTGGTCGGCACCTTCGACCGGATGACCGCCGAGGCCGCCAAAGCGGGCGAGATTTACGAAGACGCCACCAATCTGGTCATGAACGTCATCATGCCCAAGGGCAACCAAGTGGTGGGGTTGATGAAGGACATGATTGAATACAACGACAAAAATTCCGCCCAAAATTCCCAAATCACCATCGCCCGCGGCAAACAGGCCGCCCGCAATATGCTTATCCTGGCCGGCATTTCCCTGGTCATCGGCCTCCTGCTGGCCGCCTTCATCCTCTACACCATCCGCCACGGCCTTACGAATCCCATCACCCGAATTATCGACCTCCTGTCCAACGACGCCGTATCCCTCGCCGACGCCGCCTCCCGCTTCTCCGAGACCTCCGCCGCCCTCTCCTCCGGTTCGCAAAGCCAGGCCGCCGCCCTGGAGGAAAGCAGCTCCGCCCTGGAGGAAATGGCCTCCATGACCCGCAAGAACGCCGACAACGCCACCGAAGTCAACCATCTCATGGGCGTCAACGCCGAACAAATCCGCGACGGCGAGGATGCCATGAAACGCATGGTCGGCGCCATGGGCGACATCAGCGTCTCCTCCGAAAAAATCGGCAACATCAACTCGACCATCCAAAACATCGCCTTCCAAACCAACCTCCTCGCCCTCAACGCCGCCGTCGAGGCCGCCCGCGCCGGCGAAGCGGGGAAAGGCTTCGCCGTCGTCGCCGACGAAGTCAGAAACCTGGCCCAGCGTTCCGCCGCCGCCTCCCGCGACACCACCACCCTGATCGAGGGGACCGTCCAGAACGTCAACCACGGTTCCAACATCGCCTCCGACATCGAATCCCGCTTCTCCGCCATCGCCGAAGCCACCAACAAAATCGTCAAGATGGTCGAGGAGATCTCCACCGCCACCAACGAACAAGCCCAGGGCATGGACCAAATCAACAACAGTATCGCCCAAATCGACCGCATCACCCAGGAAAACTCCCGTAACGCCGAAGAATCCGCCACCGCCAGCGTCAGCCTGAACGAACGCGCGGAAAGCCTGATGACCACGGTGGGAGCATTGGGTGCGGTTCTCGGCAGGAAGATGGAACGCCGCGCCAACCGGTCGCTCCAGAACGCCAACACCCGGGTTATCGCCCGGCCGGTTGGCCCACGTGCGGCCCCGCGTACCGCTCCGCGTACTGCCCCGCGACCCATGAAAGCCTTGCCGGCGCCGAAAGCCTTTTCCTGAAAAACCTGGAACCGCGATTCACCCCTGTGGTGAATCGCGGTTGCGGTTCCGGTTGAAGCTTCAAACCTGTCCTCCACCCGCCGCCCCCACCGCGTAGGCAATCGCCCGCGAACCCAGGTGAATCGCCCCGTCCCGCGACAGGCCGTCCCTGGCTTCCAAATGGCTATTAACCAGTAAGTCGCCCCGCGCGCCCCGGCGGAACGCCTCGTCCCTGGCCGCCCGTTCCGCCTCCCTCAAGGCCCAACTCTCCGCTTCGGGCCGCTCCTTGAAGGATAAAATGGCGCTTTCGCCAAATACGGTATAGCCGTTGATTCCCTCGGTGTTGTAGTCGGCGCGAATTTCAATCGACTTCTCGGCATGCACCTGCCCCACCACCGCGCCTAAAGCGTTCGCCACCTCCGCGTGTTCCCCGATTATCGCCCGCGTTCCCAGCATGGCGGCGACTTCATTGAGAAATACGTGGATCGGCGCCCCCACCCCCACCAGCGGCAAGGCGGTCGTGAACACGCCCTGCAAAAACCCGCACCCGTTCTGGTCCTGCCGCCGCCGATAGAAATCCAGGGCCATCTCCGCCGCCCATTCCCCCGCCCCCTCCTTGGCGTAGGCCGGATTTTCGTGCTCCAGCAGGGTCGCGACGATATTCACATACAGCCGCCGGCAGACCTCCCGGTAAATCCACCCGCCCAGTTCCTCCCGGTCCATCCCCACGCTGTTCGCCACGAAGTCGGCCGCCAGGGCCGACGCTTCGGCGTCGTAACGGTTGAATTCGCCGCGGAGATGCATGATGTCCGTCGGGGTCAGGCCGAAGACGTGAACGACCTCGTCCTGAATCAGCCGCGAGACGTCCAGGGTATACTCGTCCTTCCCCACCGCCGCCGCCGCTTGGCCGAGGAGGAGGGGACCCTGCCGCAGCGCTTCGCAGAAGCGTTTTTCCCAATCGTTGTAGCGGGGATGGGCGGAAATGTCCCGGGCCAGGATGAAGCCTTCGTGGATGAAACGGGTGTGCCGGGGGAATTCTGCCGTTTGCCGGCGAAGTTCCGCTTTAAGCTCCGGTCGCCCTGCCGCCGCCATGCACCAGGGGGTCACCCGGTAGTTTTCGAGAACCGGGCCGTCGGAGTCGTAATGCACCGCGCTGTCGGCGCCGAGGCCGAAGGTGCGGATGTACAGCCCCTTGATGCCGGTTTTCCAGCCGCCGATGTTTATCCCGTTCGCGGCCTTGAGGGGGGAGCCGTCCCGCACGATGGCGAGGTCCGAGGTGGTGCCGCCCATGTCGACAATCACGCAATCCCTGGCCCCCGACAATTCCACCCCTCCGACCACGCTGGCGGCCGGCCCCGAGAGAAGCGTCTCGGCCGGGCGGAGGGTGGCGAAGGCCTCCGACATCAGGTTGCCGTCGCTTCTGACGATCACCACCGGCGCCTTCAGGCGGCGTTTCGCGAGGGAGGCTTTGATGGCTTCGAGAAAACGGCGGATGGTCGGGAAGAGGCCGGCGTTCACCAGGGTGCTGGCGCCCCGCTGGAGGCAGTTCAGTTCCGACACCAATTCGTAGCCGCACACGGCGGGGATGCCGAGGCTTTTTTCCACCCGGGTTTTTGCCTCCTTCTCCACCACCGCGCCGTTACGCATGGAATAGAGTTCGATGATGCCGATGCCGTCCTGGTCTTTCAGACCGTTGTTTAAGGCTTGGTCGAAGGCGTGCCAATCCACCGAATAGACTTTACCCTCCGAGTAGGAACTATGGCAGGGAACGAGGACGATGTCCCGGCTTGGGGGCAGGCCGAAGCCGGCGCCGTAGCGGTCGATATTGTCCTGGTTGCCGCCGAAAAAAACCAGTTTGGCCTGGCCGAGGCGTTTTTCCACGCAGGCGTTGGTGGCGAGGGTGGTGGAGAGGGAGATGATGCGGGGGGGCCGGTTTTCCAGGTCGGGGAGGCGGTCCAGGGCTTCCGTGATGCCGAGGGCGAGGTCCTCCTTGGTGGTGAGGGCTTTGGCTTTGCCGACGACGGATTGGCGGTCGAAGTCGTAGAGGACGGCGTCGGTGTAGGTGCCGCCGGTGTCGATGCCGATTCCCAGGTTGGACATGTTGTTCTCCCGCAGGGTTTTCTTTAATCCTATTTAGTCTTATTTTCCGCAGTATATTGTGGCTCTCCCGGGAAAAATAGCCGCTTCATCGGCCTGTTTGGTAATCTGGTGCGAACTTCCGCCAGCCGGCGCTATTTTTTTGACATATACACAAAAGGGCATTATAAAAATTTTGCCAACCCAAACTTGCATTTGTTTCACAACTCTCGGTTGAAGGGAACGCCGCCATGAGCGCCAAAACCACCCTGCAAATTCAAGGCATGACCTGCGCCGCCTGCGCGCAGCGCCTGGAACGAGTGGTGAAAAAATTGCCTGGAACAAGCGAAGTCACGGTCAATTTCGCCACCGAAAAATTATCCTTGCATTACGACGAGAAGGAGGCGGGCCTGACGGAAATTCGCGCCGCCGTCGCGCGGGCCGGTTTTCAGGCCCTGGCAGAGGATACGGCCGGAAAACTGCACGACGCCCACGCCGCCTTGAAGGAAGCGGAGATCCGTTCGCTCCGCCGCCGCTTCATCGCCGCCGCCTGTTTCTGCCTGCCGCTCCTGTACCTCGCCATGGGGCCGATGCTGGGGCTCCCCGTGCCGGGCTTTCTACATCCCGACCGGCATCCCCTTACATTCGCCCTGGTGCAGTTGTTTCTCACTTTGCCGATTCTCTGGGTCGGGCGGCGCTTTTATTCGGTGGGGTTCCGGCTCTTGAAGGACATCGCCCCGAACATGGATTCCCTCATCGCCGTCGGCACCGGCGCCGCCGTCCTCTACAGCGTCTATTCCACCTTCCGCATCGCCTCCGGCGATCACGACGCTGTCCACGGCCTGTATTACGAATCGGCCGGGGTCATCATCGCGCTCATCCTGACCGGCAAGTTCCTGGAGGCGAAATCCAAGGGCAAGACCTCCGAAGCAATCAAGAAGCTGATGGGGCTGGCCCCCAAGACCGCCATCGTCTTCCGCGACGGCCGCGACAGCGAACTGCCTGTCGATCAGGTCGTGGTCGGCGATGTGGTGCTGGTCAGGCCGGGCGACAAGATCCCGGTGGACGGAATCATCGCCGAGGGAGCCACCGCCATCGACGAATCCATGCTCACCGGCGAGTCCCTGCCGGTGGATAAAAAGGCGGGCGATCGCGTCTACGCCGCCACCCTGAACAAATACGGGCAAATCCGCTTCCGCGCCGAGAAGGTCGGCAGCGACACCGCTTTGGCCCAGATCATTCGGCTGGTGGAGGACGCCCAGGGTTCCAAAGCGCCCATCGCCCAGCTCGCCGATGTGGTGGCGGGCTATTTCGTACCGGCGGTCATCGGCATCGCCGTGGTGGCGGGGATAGCCTGGCTGATTGGCACCGGGGATCCGCGTTTCGCCCTCACCATTTTCATTTCCGTACTGATCATCGCCTGTCCCTGCGCGCTGGGCCTCGCCACCCCCACCGCCATCATGGTCGGCACCGGGCGCGGCGCCGAATACGGCGTCCTCAGCAAGGGCGGCGAAGCGCTGGAGGCGGCGCATCGAGTGGATGCGGTGGTGCTCGACAAGACCGGAACCATCACCGCCGGCAAGCCCGAAGTCACCGACATCGTCCCCGCTCCCGGAATCGGGGGGGAGCGCCTGCTTCTCCTCGCCGCATCGGCGGAAAAGGGATCGGAACATCCGCTCGGGGAAGCCATCGCAGCCAGGGCGGAACAGGATGGCCTGTTCCTCGAACCGCTAGACAGTTTCCTCGCCCTTCCGGGAAAGGGCATCGAGGCGCAGATCACCGGGGTGTCGGTGCTCGTGGGCAACCGCCAACTCATGGAGGAGCGCGGCGTTTCCCTGGCCAGCCTCGAAGCCTCGGGCGAACGACTGTCCGGCGAGGGCAAGACCCCGATGTACGCGGCCTTCGACGGACGGGCGGCCGGCGTGCTGGCGGTGGCGGATGTGGTCAAGCCGTCCAGCGCCGCCGCCATTCGCGCCCTGAAGCGCCTTGGCATGAAAGTGGTTATGCTCACCGGCGACAACCGGCGCACCGCCGAGGCCATCGCCGACCAGGTGGGGGTGGACGAGGTATTGGCTGATGTGCTGCCCGGCGGCAAGGCCGACGCGGTCAAACAGATCCAGAACCAGGGCCAGCGGGTGGCCATGGTCGGCGACGGCATCAACGACGCCCCCGCCCTGGTCCAGGCCGACATTGGCATCGCCATCGGCTCCGGCGCCGACGTCGCCATGGAGTCAGCGGACATCGTGCTCATGCGCGGGGATCTACTGGATGTCCCTGCCGCCATGGAGCTTTCACGCGCCACGATCCGCAACGTCAAGGAAAACCTGTTCTGGGCCTTCGCCTACAACACGGCGGGCATCCCGGTCGCGGCGGGCGTGCTGCATCTCTTTGGCGGTCCGCTCCTGAATCCGATGCTGGCGGCGGCGGCCATGTCGCTCAGTTCGGTGTCGGTCTTGGCGAACGCGCTCCGCCTGCGGCGATTCAAACCAAAGGCGACATAAGGGCTAGCGGACAAAAAAAAACAAATATCAACACCCTCTTCGTATCATCTAATTCTTCGCTATCGCGTAACACCTGGAGTATACTACAGGTAATACTGTTCCTGTTTGAATTATTCCGATACACACTTAGACGCGTGAAGGAGCGTAAGCATGATTTCGCCGGCGGTTTGGCGAAAGCATGCGAAAGCGACTGGACGCGGCTAAGAGCCTATCCGAGTAGGTAGCGCGATGCGCACGAGAGTGCCAAGGTGCAATCTGCTTCGTTGCCACTCCGCGCCAATGTCT
>JAVBTZ010000252.1:0-37705 GCA_031555915.1 Planctomycetota bacterium | reverse complement strand
CGGGATCCAGGGGGACTGACCTTGACGGCAAGGAGCTTCTTAGCAAATGTCCAGCCCCCTGGATCCCGGCTCAACCGCCCGTTTACACCCCGGTTCGATGCAGAGACGCCGGGATGACGTTCTTGGGGGGTGCGCGACGGGGAGGGTTAGTAGATATGTTTCGTTGCTGAATCCCGGCTCAACCGCCCAATCGCGAATTTTTTGTCGAAGAATATTGGGGAGGCAAAAAGAAGCTGGTCTACGACGAAAACGGCAAGCCCGACTTTGTCCCCGTCGATTCCGCCCGGGGCGTCACGCCCCGGGTATTCTGACGGGTGGTATGCCTCTCATTTAACCCCGGCGGGTTCATGCTTCTTGGCTTTTGCCTTACTGGTGACGGCGGGAGACTTCGGGCGGGCCGAAGCGGCCTTCCGCCGGGAGGTTTTCACCTTAACCTTGGGGGCGGGATAGGCGGCTTCGAGGGCTTCAACAATCATGTCGTTGGTGCTGTAGCCGGCGGCTTCGGCAGCGGAGGTGATACGGGAGTAGATGTCGGCTGGAAGCTCCAGCGTTACATCGAAGTCCCGGGGGCGTTCAGGTTCTTCGTTGCATTCACGGCAAAAAGCAAAATAGGATTCGATGGCATTATGAAAATCCTGCTGCAACTCCTCAATGCTGGCGCCTTCAAAGCTAATCATGGCGCTAATTCCGAGAACATCGCCAATAAAACAACCATCCGCGTTACTATATTCGATTGATGCGGTGTAACCTTTATAGGTCATGGTATTGTCGCTCATGCTGTTACCCCTAATTCCTTGAGAAACGCCTGAACTCTTTTAATTTGATAATCTTTGACTTCTTTGCCGGGGTGGGGACGATGCAACAATACTCTGGACGTTTCCCGGGCAAAGACCACCCGCGAACCTTCCGCCTCGAACTGTATACAGGGCAGCTCTAAAAATGCTCTTTTGCCCGGATCCTTCGTCAGGGCTTCGCTCTCGCGTTTTGTAACAAAAACCACCACCGCGTGTTACAAAACGCTGCCGCTACGCCCTTCCTCGTCTGCGGGCAAAATAGCTATTTTTAGAGGTGCCCTACAGCCAATGGCTATCAACAGCGCCGCCACATCCCGGTAAGGCAACCCCTTGGGAATGGGCTTGGCAAACAGCGCGGCTAAGGTTTTTTTATGTTTGGCATTCATGAACGCATCTTACCACACGTCAACCGCAAAGTCAAATACGGGAGCCATCCCCAAGGGCGTTTCATCCCCCGCGAAGGAAAAACCGCCCCGCTCCGACATTTTTTTATATCACATTTCCACAAAAGCCGTATTATAGTATAGGTGGCATGGTCGCCCCTATTCGGGGGGCGATTTTTTTAACTCAGGCTACGGCCGGGACCATATCCCGCCGCCAGCCGCATTTATCGGGCGTCGGCTCGCCTTGGGGGCGGGTCCACGCAGGGAGAAGTGAACAATATGGTTAGGCCAGGTAGATATGCTCTCGTTAACAACGTAATTTCCGACGAAGACCTCCAGAAGGAACTCTCCGAAGCCATGGGCGGGCAGACCCAGATGGATGAAGGCTTCGCCGTCCGGAACCTCGAACCGGGGTCAATCGTCAAGGGCCGCGTCACCCGGGTCACCCGCGAAGACGTGGTCGTCGACATCAACTACAAAGCCGAAGGCATCGTCCCCATCCTCGAATTCTCGCCCGAGGAAATACCGGAAGTCGGCAACGAAATCGAAGTCCTCCTCGAAGAGATTGACGAAGAGAACGGCGAACTCGTCCTCTCGAAGCGGAAAGCCGACCGCATCCGCAATTGGGAACGGATTATGGAAAAGCACGATGTCGGCGACATCGTCAAGGGTAAAGCCATCCGCAAAATCAAGGGCGGCCTGTTGGTGGACATCGGGGTCCCGGTCTTCCTGCCGGCTTCCCAAGTCGATATCCGCCGCTCCGCCGACGTCTCCGAATACATCGGCCGCGACCTCGAATGCAAGATTATCAAGATTGACCGCGACCGCCGGAACATCGTCCTGTCCCGCCGCAAGATGATGGAAGAAGAGCGCGAACGCCGGAAAGCCGATGTCCTCGGCTCCCTGGTCAAAGGCGAAATCAGAAAGGGCGTCGTCAAGAACATCACCGACTTCGGCGCCTTCGTCGACCTGGGCGGCATTGACGGCCTCCTCCACATCACCGACATGTCCTGGGGCCGCGTCTCCCACCCCACCGAAGTCGTCAAGCTGGACCAACAAATCGAAGTCAAGGTCCTGGATTTCGACCTCCAGCGCGAGCGCATCTCCCTTGGCCTCAAGCAGGCCCAGGAATCGCCGTGGGAAAACATCGAAGAGCGCTTCCCCATCGGCTCCCGCCACACCGGGCCGGTCGTCAACATCATGCCTTACGGCTGCTTCGTGAAGCTGGCGGACGGTATCGAAGGCCTCGTGCACATTTCCGAAATGTCCTGGACCCGCCAGGTCTCGCATCCGTCGGAACTGGTCAACGTCGGCGACAACGTGGAAGTGGTGGTCCTGGACATCAACAAGGACAAGCACGAACTGTCCCTTGGCATGAAGCAGACCGAAGAAAACCCCTGGACCCAGGTCGAGGCCAAGTACCCGATTGGCACCATTATCGAGGGTAAGGTCCGCAATATGACCAACTACGGCGCCTTCATCGAGCTGGAAGAAGGCATCGACGGCCTCCTGCACGTCAACGACATGTCCTGGACCAAGAAGTTTGCGCATCCGTCGGCCCTCCTGAAGAAGGGGGACACGGTCCGCGCCGTCGTTCTGGCGGTCGACCAAGAGCGGAAGCGCGTCACCCTCGGCATCAAGCAGCTTGAGGACGACCCCTGGGCCAAGCGGATTCCCGAGAAGTACCACACTTCGGACATTGTCACCGGCACCGTCACCAAGCTGACCAACTTCGGCGCCTTTGTGGAAATCGAACCCGACCTGGAAGGGCTTCTCCACATTTCCGAAATGGCGGACCGGAAGATTGAGAAGTCGGAGGAAGTGGTGAAGGTCGGCGACACCATCACGGTGATGATAATCAACGTTGACTTGAATGACCGGAAGATTGGTTTGTCGCTCCGCGCGGCGGAAGGGGTTGCCGCCGGCAGCACGCCCGAAGAGCAGATGGCCAAGCGGAAGGACCAGGGCGGCAGCGGCGAATCGAACGAAGCCAGCCGCGAAGATATCGACCGCTACATCAAGCGCGACTGATAGTTGAGCCGATACAGTTGAGCCGATAGCGAGATTGCCTGAACTGCCGCGTCCGAGGGATGCGGCAGTTTTTTGTTATACTGAAAGTGGAGTGGACACGGTGAAAAAATTGAGCTACGGTTGCGTTTACAAATAAATTTGCTATGGTTGTATCGATAGGTTATACCGGTATACTTACGAAAATGGCGAATTGCATCAGATCGGAGAATGGGATGAGCTTTCGATCGGTCTTGGGGGTGATGGTTTTAATGGTTTTGCTGGCGACGGGGCTGTTTTTTTGGCTGATGGAGGAAAAGCCGCGTGCGGTTTGGCAGGATTTCAATGCCATTACGCTGGAGGCGATTGATGATGTGACCCAGACGACGGCGAAACCGGTGCAGTCCATTTCGCCGGAGGCGGTGTATGAGAACATGCAGAAAAAGGCCAAGGTGGTGGTGTTGGATGTCCGCACGCCACTGGAGTTTTCGCGGGAACATATCCAGGGGGCGGTATCGTTGCCGTTGGATGAACCCAAGATTTTTGGCCCGAAGGTGGAGAAATTGCTTCCAGACAAGCAGGCGACGATTTACGTATTGTGCCGCACCGGCAGGCGGAGTAATGCGGCGGTGACGATAATGATGAATTTAGGTTACAATCACGTATATAACATGGGCGGGATAATCGATTGGAGCCATGATTTGGTGACTGGTTCCTAACAGCCCGGCACGGACAAACCCCAAGTTTTAGCAAAAGCGCAGCACTTCCCGGAATTGACGCAAGTTAAACGAAAATATCCTCGATAATAATTACATGCCTCAGCGACCCTTTCACAATTATTATCCGAGGAGATACGATGCTTGAAGTTCGGCCGTTTTCTCACCGCGACCGGCGTTTCCAAACCATGTTGGCGCGAGACCGTCTCGGCGGCGAAAACTACGAACGTATCGAAGCCCAGGCCGGCGACACGGTTCGGGCCATTCGTCTCGGGGCCGAAGCGGCTCTGGCGGCGGCCTCGCCCGGCGTGGGACTGGATAAGCTGAGGGTCGGAGAGGCCGAACTCGCCTCCGCCCGGGACAAAGTGTCGGAACAGTTCCTCATCTCCCTTTCCCTCGCCCGGGTGAACATTCGTAAATTCCACGAAAACCAGCGCCGGCACGGCTTTGTCCACGACGATCACGACGGGGTGCGTTTGCAGCGGCAAACCCGTCCCTTGTCCCGGGTCGGGATATGCTGCGGCGGTTCCTTCTCCGCCCTCCTCCTTCACGCCGTACCCGCGCAAGTGGCGGGAGTGGGGCAAATCTGCGTATCGGCCCAAACCCGCGCCGACGGGGAAATCGACCCGCACATTCTGGCGACGGCGCAAATCCTGGGGATTGACGAAGTTTACCGTCTGACCGGGGCGGCCGCGGTGGCGGCGTTGGCTTATGGCGTGGGCCCGGTGGCCAGGGTGGACAAGATAGTGGGGCCAGGCGGGCCGGAAGCCGAGGCGGCGAAGCGGTTTGTCGGCCGCAGCGTGGGGGTGGATTCAGGTTTGGGGCTGGGAGAATTGGTGGTGGTGGCGGATAGCCAGGCCAAGGCGAAATTGATTGCCCGGGATTTTCTGGCCCAAGCCGAACATGACGAAAACCAGCACCTTTTGGTGCTTCTTACCGACGACCGTTTTCTAGCCGAAGCGGTGCGGATTGAACTGGAGTGCCTGGCCGAGAAAATCCCCGACGGGGCGCGTCTACTGGAACAAATCGCCCGTACCGCCACCTTGTACCTTTGCCAGCATATTTCCGAGGCGATTCGGGTGGCGAACGCGATTGCGCCGGCGAGGTTGATTTTGATGACCGAGGACAACCATTTCTTTTTGGGGGAAGTGGATACGGCGGGAGCGGTGTTTTTGGGGCCGTGGTCGGGGGAAGCGGCGGGCGACGGCTTCGCCGGGATTAACCCGTATCTCCCCATGGGGGGGATTGCCCGGTTCAGTTCGGGCTTGGGGGTGGAGAGCTTCACCCACGATATAACGGTGGTGGAATACGCGCCGGAAAAATTGCTTCGAACCGGTCGGCACGTCGCGGTCCTGGCCGAAAAGGAAAACCGGGTCGCCCGGGCGGAAACGGTGCGGGAAAGATTGGAAATAATCCGCAAGACCGTTGATTAAATGGTACAGTTTATAGGTAAGGAGTACATATACAGGGCACCAGGTTTTCCCGGAAAGGGGCTACATCATGCCAGGCTGGATGGGATTACGCGGGGTCAAGCCAAACAACCCCCTGGAACAAGAACGGAAACGGCGCGAGAGCCAGCGTCTTTCCGCCCAGGCGCAC
The DNA here is from genome assembly GCA_031555915.1 of Planctomycetota bacterium. Taxonomy (GTDB): domain Bacteria; phylum Planctomycetota; class SZUA-567; order SZUA-567; family SZUA-567; genus JAJBSZ01. Next base: position 32,206 of record JAVBTZ010000252.1, on the reverse strand, counting down.
GACACCCAAATCTTGCGGGCGCAGGAAAAAGTCCAGGAGGTTCTCCGCCAGCAGGACGGGGAAATGTCTCCCGACACCGGCAAAATCGACCCGGAAGAACGCCTCGACTACGAACAAGTCGCCGCCCGGCCGGTCAGGGAGATTATGTCCAGCCGCCTGGCCGTCCTTGCCTTTGACGACAACCTCTTCGCCATTCAAGGCATCTTCGCCAGCGTCAGTTTTCACCATCTGCCGGTGGTGGATGAAAAAGGCGAAATCATCGGCATCATTTCCGACCGCGATTTTCTCCGGGTCGTCAGTCCCTTCTTCGGCACCATCAACGAACAAAACCGCGACAAGGAGATTATGAACCGCAAAGCCGGCATGATTATGACCCGCAACCCCATCTGCGTCGAAGAGAACGGCAGTATCATCACGGCGGTTAAGGTGATGAACCAGCGAAAAATTTCCTGTCTCCCGGTAGTGTCTCCCGGGACGGTCCGTCTGGTTGGCATTGTCACCTGGAAGGATGTGGTGCGGGCTTTTTGTCCGCAGGCGTTCTCCCCGTCCCGCAGCAGCACCCGCATCAGGGCCAGAACCGACCTGGATGCGGTCAAAGCCGTAAGTCCGCTCCCCCCAGCGCGAACGGGGGAAGAGGCGCCGACGCCGGAATCCCCCGCCGACCTTTCCCCGGCGGTAAAACCGGCCGCCCCGGCAGCGGATGCAGTCTTGCCTGGGAGTGACGGCCTAGACCACGCCAATCCCGGCAACCATCACGACACCCATCCCATTTACCTTACCCACCCCACCCCCCATATAGCCGCCCAGGAAAAGCTGACCCCGTCGAATTTTGGCCACGCCGGCAGCGACCTGGCCTCGCGCCAGTTGGCGCGGATGCGTGAACAATATGGCGGCAAGGGCAAGGAGTCGGAATAGGAATTTGCAAGAAAACCGAGCGGATAAGCCGCTCGGTTTTTTTTTAACCCTTTATTTTCAAGCTGGTTTGCCAATATTCTTAACTGCCGTTAGAAAAATTTAACTTATAGGGTTAAAATACCAAAGAGATAATTGCTTAAGATTAACAGTCATAATTAGGCATGCGTGTTGTATGTGACGTTATTCTTCATTAACCTCTTTGGAATGGCGGTAATAGAATGAATGCACGCCTCTTCTTAATCTTAACGATGTTTATGACTATAAATGGCCTTCATTTGCCATTTACTCCTGCCGGCGAAGCTAAAACCAACCCCACCGCCCCGCCCGCAAGAACGGTCCCCGTAGTTGTCCATCAAGTACAAAAACTGGACATCCCCCGCAGCATCGAAACGTTCGGCCGGGTCATCCCCATGGCCAACGTTTCCGTACAAGCGCAAGTCAGCGCCAAACTCCTGCAAGTTCAAGTCGCCGACGGCCAACGGGTCAAAGCCGGCGACCTGATGTTTGTTTTGGACGAAGAGCCGTCCCGCATCGCGGTCGAAAAAGCGCAAGCCCAACTCGACCACGATAATGCGCAGATGGACTACGCCGACGCCGAGGACGCGCGCAATTACAAACTGATGCAACAAGGCGCGGTAACCAAGGAAATCTACGACTCCGCCCATGCCAGCTACCTGGCCGCGGTCGCGACCCGGGATTTGTCGGTCGCGGCCCTCGAAGACGCCAAGCTGCAATACAGCTATTGCCGCATCACCGCGCCCCTCGACGGCGCCATCGGCAGGGTGGCAATCAAAGCCGGCAACCTGATTACCGCCAATACGCAGGAGTTGACCTCGATTAACAGTTTGACCCCGGCCCGGGTAACCTTTTTTGTCAGCGAATCCCGCCTCAGCGAAGTCCGTCAGGCCGAAGCGGACGGCACCGCCGTAGTCCGGGCCTATCCCAAGGACGGCAGCGGCAAAACCGCCCAGGGCACCCTGGCCTTCATCGACAACGAAGTCGACTCCGCCACCGGCGCCATCACCGTGGAAGGGGAATTCCCCAACGACGACCTCGCCCTCTGGCCTGGCCAGTATGTCCGGGTCACCCTTACGGTCGCCATCGACAAGGACCAGGTCATTGCGCCGGAGGAAGCGCTCCATCCCACCACCGACGGCACCTATCTCGCCGCCGTGGTCAAGGGAACAAACGGTTTTGAAATGCGTAAGTGCAAGGTATCCCGCCACTACGAAGGTTTCGCCCTGGTTACCGAAGGGCTTGCCGAAGGGGACCAGGTCATCCTCGACGGCTACCTCCGCCTCGCGCCCGGCAGCGCCATTTCCATCACCCGGGGCAATGACTCCAGCCAGAACGGCAACAGCCAACAGGGGACCAAACCATGAGCATCCCCGAATTCTGCCTTAAACGCCCGGTCATGGTGGTGCTCCTCACCATCTCCGTCACCATCTTCGGCGCCCTCGCCTTCCGCGGGCTCCCCGTCTCCTATCTTCCCAACGTCGACTTCCCCACCATCACCGTCACCGTCAACTATCCCGGCGCCAGTCCCGAAAACATGGCTACCGCCGTCGCCGCCCCCCTGGAAAAGCAATTCGCCACCATCGACGGCGTCACCTCGATTATTTCCTCCAGCCAACTCGGCTACACCACCATCACCCTGCAGTTTGTCCTCAGCCGGGACATCAACTCCTGCGCCCTCGACGTCATGACCGCCATCAACACCGCCAACACCTATCTCCCCTCGAACCTCCCGAATCCCCCCACTTTCAAGAAGACCAACCCCGCCCTCACTCCGGTCCTCTACTTCACCCTGCACTCGAAAGCCCTTCCCCTCACCGAAGTGGACTTCTACGCCGAAAGCCTCATCGCCCAGCGCATGGCCATGGTGGAAGGGGTCTCGGAAGTGATAGTCTACGGCTCGCAAAAACGTTCCGTGCGGGCCAAATTGGACACCAACCGCCTGGCCTCCTACGGTTTGGGACCCAACGAAGTCGCCTCCGCCATGTCCGACTCCAACGTCAACCTGCCGGTCGGGGTCATATCCGGCGACAAAATCGCCTACACCCTGGAAGCCGACGGCCAACTCTCCTACGCCTCCGATTACCACGACTTGATTCTGGCCCGGAACGACCAGCGTTTCCTGCGTATGTCCGATATCGCCGAACTTGGCGACCTCCCCGAAAACGATAAAACCGGCGCCCGGCTGGACGGCGAAGCTTCCGTAGGCCTGGCCATACAACGCCAACCCGGCGCCAACAGCATTGCCGTCGCCAACGGCATCAAGGCCATCCTCCCCGAACTACGCGCCATCGTCCCGGCCGCCATCAGCTTCGAAATCCTGCACGACGACAGCCTGCCGATGATCGAAGGGGTCCAGGAGGTCCTCTTCACCATCTTCCACACCGTGGTGGTGGTCATCATCATCACCTACCTGTTTCTCGGCTCCTTCCGTTCCACTCTCATTCCCTCGCTGGCGCTGCCCGTGTCCCTGTTTGGCACCGGCCTCATCTTCGCCTACTTCAATTACAGCGTCGACACCCTCTCCCTCATGGCCTTGATGCTGGCGGTCGGGTTCGTCACCGACGACGCGGTGGTGGTGATGGAAAACGTCTACCGTCACATCGAACAGGGAAAAACCGTGCCGGTCGCCGCCGCCGAAGGTTCGACCGAAATCTCCTTCCCCGTCATCGGCATGACCCTGTCCCTGGCCGCCGTGTTCATCCCCTTCCTGCTAATGGGCGGGGTCATCGGCCGGCTCTTTTCCGAATTCGCCGTGGTCATCACTTCGGCCGTCCTCATCTCGGGTATCGTCTCCCTCACCCTAACCCCCCTCCTCTGCGCCCATTTCGCCAAACCCGAGGACCCCAACCATCCGCCCTGGGTCGTCGCCACCCTTTGTTCCAGGGGCATCACCGCTTTGACCAATATGTACGCCTGGACCCTCCGCCTCGCCATGAAGGCGCCCCTCCTCGTCCTCTTCAGCGGCATGGCCATGATTGCCGCCACCGGCTGGCTCCTCTACATCGTCCCCAAGGACTTCATGCCGCCGAACGATACCGGGGTCATCATCACATTTACCGAATCCACCCCTGGCACCTCATTCACCAACATGTTGGCCCTGCAGGAAGAGGCGGTGGCGATCATCCGGCAAAACCCCAATGTCCTGAAAGCCCTCTCAGTCGTCGGAACCAGCCAAAACCCCATGAATAACGGCATCATCATCATTACCCTGAAACCGTTCAAACCGGAAGGCCCCCGGGTCCTGCACCCCACCGCCATCGCCGACGACTTGCGCCGCAGTCTGGCGGTTCTCCCCGGCCTAATCTGTTACCCTTCCGCCCCACCGGCGATTCGTTTCGGCGGCCGTTCCACCAAGAGCACCTACCAGCTCACCCTCAAAGGCGAGGACATCAAGACCCTCTACCCGGCTTCGGAGAAACTATTGGAAGAACTCAAGAAGCAGCCGGAATTGACCGATGTGACTACCGACCTGAATCTCGGCAATCCGACCTTGTCGATTCACATCGACCGGGACAAAACTTATTCCCTCGGGCTATCCGCCGCGTCGGTGGAAAATGCGCTCGGCAACCTGTTCTCCGCCAATCAAGTCTCGCAGATTCTCGGCGAAACGGACCAATACCAACTGATTATCGAAGGTTCCTCCGGCATGCAAAGCATGCTGGCCGGAATCGAACAGGTCTTCCTCTCCGTCAGTAGCAAGGCAATTCCCCTGGGGAGCGTGGCGGATTGGCAGGTCCTATCCGGCCCCCTGACGGTAAGCCACTCCGAACAGCAACCGGCGGTGACCCTCTCCTTCGATTTGGCGGAAGGTATGGCCCTCGGGGACGCGACGAATGTCGTCGACGCGGCGGCGGCTAAAGTTCTCCCCGACAGCGTCAGCCATGAATTCCAAGGTACGGCGCAAATCTTCCAGTCCACCATGTCCGACATGTTCACCCTGCTTATCCTGGCCCTGGCGGTCATCTACGTGATTCTGGGCATCCTTTACGAAAGCTTCTGGCACCCGGTGACCATTCTCTCCGGCCTGCCCGCGGCGGCGGCCGGCGGAGTCCTGGCCCTGATTCTCTTCAACCGTCCCCTGGACATCTACGGCATGACCGGGCTGGTTCTCCTCATCGGCCTGGTGAAGAAGAACGCCATTCTGGTGGTGGATTTCGCTTTGGAGGAAATGCGTAAAGGGAAGGACATCAAGCCGATGGAAGCGGCGGTGGTAGGTAGCGTCCAGCGTTTCCGCCCCATCATGATGACGACTCTGGCGGCTCTGGCGGCGGGTGTGATTATCGCCCTGGCCGGCGGGCAAAGCGGCGACACCCGGCGGGGCCTGGGGTTGGTCCTGACCGGCGGCTTGATACTTTCGCAGGTGGTTACCCTGTACTTGACGCCGGTGATGTTCCAGTATGTCGAGAGGGTGCGGGAATGGTTGTCCGGGGTTAAGGCAACACCCGCCAGTCCGGAAAAGACCGGGGTACAATAAACCACCCATAAGCCAACGCAAAACGCCGCCCCCGATATAAGGGGCGGCGTAAACTTTTATAACCAGCTGGAATAAACCCTATTTCCCCAAAGCCGCCTTGGCCTTGTCCACCACCATCCGGAAAGCCTCGGGCTCATTGATGGCTAGTTCCGACAAGGATTTCCGGTCCAGTCCGATTTCCGCTTTGGTGATTCCTTCAATAAAACGGCTGTAGGAAATACCCAATTCCCGCACCGCCGCCGAAATTCTCGTAATCCACAAGCGCCGGAAATCGCCCTTCCGTTTACGCCTGTCGTAGGTGGCCCGCATTTCAGCCTTGATTACCGCGCCCTGGGCGATGCGGCGCAATTTGGAACGGCCTCCCACATAACCTTTGGCCTTTTTCATCGCCGCTTTACGCTTCTGGTGTTGCGCTACACCTGTAGTGGAACGTGCCATCGCAGTCACTCCTCAAATTAAAGCAACAATCGGGACAGCCAAACGCCTCCGCGATTGTTAACTCGCAAAGGTCATTAAATCAAGCCCAACCCCAAAAGACATTGCTTTACCGCCGCGCCTTCCAAAGGACGAACCTTGCCTAAACGGCGCTTCTGGGCTGGACTCTTCACCACCTTCTTGTGACGGCACCCCGCCCCCTTGGCCATAACCTTGCCATTGCGGGTAACCCGCACCCGCTTAACCAAACTCTTCACCGGCTTCTGCTTCGGCATTTCGCATTCCTTTCGCTGTCACTGCACCCACAAATTTTCACTATGCCTCACTCCTCAACCTCGTCGTCCATATCGGCGTCGTCCGCCTCATCCTCGTCCACGCCTTCCAGCGCTTCCTTGGGAATAATCCTGGTGATGCGTTCCAAATCCTGCTGGGCTTTCTGTTCGGCGGCGAGACGCTCCGCCTCGGCTTTGCGCTTGCCTTCCTCTTTCTCCCGGGTAACGAGTATCTGCCGCAAATTCGGCAAGGGAGCCAGGGTCATGGTCATCTTCTTGCCGTCTTTCCTGGGGGTCGAGTCCACCTTAGAGACATCGGAAAGAGGTTTGGCGAATTGTTCCACCAATAGCTGTTCACCCAAATCCGAATGCGAATGCTCGCGGGCCCGGAACATCATGATAAACAACACCCGGTGCCCGGCTTCAATGAACTCCCGGGCTTTGCCGCGTTTGATTCCCACATCGTGCGCTTCGATGCGGAAAGACTTGATGCGGATTTGTTTCAACTCGGACGCCTGATGTTTGCGTTTTTGTTCGTGTTCGCGTTTGGCTTGCTGATATTTGTATTTGCCATAATCCATAACCCGGCAAACCGGCGGTTTGGCGGAAGGTGATATTTCCACCAAGTCAAGCTCCGCCACCCGCGCTTTATCAAGCGCCATCTGCAAAGAAACCACACCCAACGCTTCGCCTTCTTCGCCAATCAGACGCACCTCGTCAACATTGCGAATCTGCTCGTTAAGCCGTAGCTCCTTCTTGTTGCCGCTGCCGCCGCTGTTGGTCATCAGACCTCCCCTTAAAGTCATGCAAAATGCCGCATTGCATAAACCGGTTCCACTTCAAATCTTATCGCCCACCCTATTTTCGCGCCGCTGCAAATCTTATCGCCCAGCTTATTTTTCGCCGCTGCAAATCTTCTGGACCATTTTATGCTTCCGCCGCTGCAAATCTTCTGGACCATCTTATGCTTCCGCCGTTTTCCCGGCCGGCTTCGGCGGCAAACGCCGTTCGCGAATCTCCGCCGCCAATTCGGGGAGAAGCTCCGCCACCTTACGGCTGCCCAAATCGCCCAGTAAACGCCGCCGCACCGCCGCCTCGCCCGCTTCCTTCTCTTTTTCACCAATTACCAGAAGCACCGGAACCCGGGCCAACTCGCCTTCGCGAATCTTGGCGCCAATCTTGTCGCCACGGTCGTCCAGGTGACAGCGAAGGCCCAATTCCCGCAGTTTGGCCATGATTTCGCGGCCATAGTCAATCGCCGCGTCGGTGACGGTCAAAACCCGCACCTGCTGCGGCGCCAGCCAAAGGGGGAAATCGCCGGCGAAATGTTCGATAAGCCCGCCGATAAAACGTTCCATCGAACCCAAGACCGTCCGGTGCAGCATGACGACTTTGTGCCGCTCGTTATCCTTGCCGACATACTCGACCTTGAACCGTTCCGGCAAGTTGAAGTCCAGCTGCGTCGTCGGGCCCTGCCATTCGCGCCCTAGGGCGTCGACCAGCTTGATGTCAATCTTAGGCCCGTAAAAAACCCCGCCGCCGTTGTCCACTTCGTAAGGCATATTGCGCCGTTTAAGGACCGCTTCCAAAGCGTTCGTGGCCATTTCCCATTGCGCATCGGTGCCGATGGATTTGGCCGGCCGGGTCGCTAAAAATGCCTTGTAGGTATAACCGAAGGTGCGCATCATGTGGTCCATCAAATCGAGAATGCCGTTGATTTCGGCCTCGACCTGGTCCGGCGTGCAGAAAATGTGCGAGTCGTCCTGGGTAAAGCCCCTAACCCGAAGCATGCCATGGAGAGTCCCGCTCGGCTCATAACGGTAAACCGTACCCAACTCGCACCACCGGAACGGCAATTCGCGGTAACTATGCACATTGGCGTTATAAATCAAGATGTGTCCCGGGCAATTCATCGGTTTGACCCGATAGGGACTGCCGTCGATGTCCATCGAGTTGTACATCATGTCGCCGTAATTCTCAAGGTGTCCGGAACGCTTATAGATTTCTTCCGAAGCGATATGCGGCGTATAAAGAAGCTGATAGCCCCGCTTCAGGTGCTCCTCTTTCCAGAACGCCTCGACCTCGTGACGAATCACCGCGCCATTCGGATGCCAGAGAATCAGCCCCGGCCCCACATCCGGTTCGGTGGAAAACAGGTCCATCTGCTTGCCAATGACCCGGTGGTCGCGCCGCTTCGCTTCTTCGAGTTTGGTCAGATGGGCCTGGAGTTCTTCCTGGGTCGGAAAAGAGGTGGCGTAAATCCGGGTAAGCTGCTTTTTAGTGGCGTCGCCGTGCCAGTACGCCCCGGCCAAACTCATCACCTTGACGGCGCCGATTTTTCCGGCCGACGGTACATGCGGTCCCCGGCAGAGGTCGGAAAATTCCCCCTGCTCGTAAAAACTGATAATATCACCCTCGGCCCGCTCGATATTATCCAGTTTATATTCATCCGCCGCGTACTTGGCCTTCGCCTCGGCCCGGGACAGCTCCCGCCTGACAAACGGCCGATTCGCCTTGATGATTTTCTGCATCGCCTTTTCGATTTTCGGCAAATCCTCGGCGGTAATCGGATTCGGCGCATCGACATCGTAGTAAAACCCGTCTTCCACCGCCGGCCCGTAAGCAAATTTGGTCCCGGGGAACAGGGTGAGAATCGCCTCCGCCAGGACGTGCGAGCCGGAATGACGCATAATATCCAACCCTTCCGGTGTATCCGGAGTGACAAAAGTGACGGCCGCGTCGTGGTCAATGAGGCTGGTGAGATCGCGGAGCTGCCCATCGACCTTGGCGGCGAGGGCTTTTTTACCGAGATCGCGAGAAATTTTGCCCGCCACTTCCCCAAGGGGAAGCGGGGCGTCGAAGGGGATTTTTTTGCCGTCAGGCAAGGTGATATTGAACATCCTGTGCATTCCAATCATAGGCAAGCCGGCCACGGCCAGACAATCGCCCAGAAGGTCTTTTGGGGAAAAAGAAGGAATGCAGCAATAAGGAATGATTCTGAAGCAAAACCAAATGCCGATTAAAACGCCAATCGCCATTGGCTAAAAATTGCATTGACTTCAGATATACATATACGGAACCAGTGCCGAAGCAAGGTTCCGCCATAAGCCGGCTAACCGGCTTTTACGGTTTAGGGCAAACCACCCTGCCCCACCTATTGTCTGCACCCTTTTCTTTCAGACATTGTTGCCTGAGTGAGCCGGAAAAAAAGCTCTTGGTTCTGTCTGAACCGTTTTCAACCCGTTGGAAGGGAGGGCGCTCCCACCCCGGGCGGCCTGGAGTGTAAAAAATGGTGGGCGACACTGGGCTCGAACCAGTGACCCCCAGCTTGTCGAGCTGGTGCTCTAGCCAACTGAGCTAGTCGCCCACTCCTCAAAGGCAGAGACGCATCATAAAGATATCGGTTTTTTTGTCAAGGTTTTTCCTAACATTTTAAAATAATTTCCCTAAAACGTGACTCCCACATTACCGGTGATGGTATAATTTTTCCAGCCTTTTCTGAACACCGCATCGTACCCCAAGCCAAATTCCCAACTATTGTAATTATACTTCGCCCCCACCCCGACATGATACGCGTGCCGGCTCCTTTCCGGCGCCGCCAAGGCTCCCACCGGCCTGACCTTGTCCTGCAAGCCTATATAATTGATGTCGCCCTTGGCCTCCAGGGCCTGCAAATCATAGGAATAACCCAACATCCCCGTCAAGGTAAGAAGCGACTTCTCATCCTCGTAAACATCATAAGCCGCGTTGATTTTCAGGGGAACGCTGGTCAAACTGTTCCGCATCGTCCCGACGTCAAGCGTGCCCCAGGACGCTTCGGCGCTGGTGAAATATTCGTGATGACTGTTACCCCAAGAGGTGCGGTGCGTCACCCCCAGGGACGGGCTTAGCGTCCAATAATCCCCGACAAACATGTCGTAACCCACTTGCAACGAAGCGCTCAGAATGCCGCTGCGGTAATCCGCGCTGGTCCAGCCTTTGTTGCCGTCGACGTTGGGGTAAAGGTAGCGCATGCTGTTAAGCTGGTTGTCGCTCCAGGCGTAGCCCAGGGTGCCGCTGATGAAAAGGCCGGTGGGATCGGTGTAAGTGCCGTAAGCGGTAAATTGGTAGAGGTCCATACGCGAAGTATCGGCCAAGGCGGAATAATCGTCAAAATCGCTGCCGGTATAGGCAAAGCTGCCGCCGACCGAGAACAGGGAGCCGAAATCATGTTCCGCCCCAACCATAAAGCCTTTCCCATGCAGGCTGTAGCCGGCGTAGCCGTTATAACTGTCGATATTGTCGCGAATATTGAAAACCCCGGCCCAGACCCGATTTTTCGGCGGCCCTACGGTTAAGGCGCCGTCGCCGGGACATTCCGGCACCGAACAGTCGTCGCCGCCGCAGGAGTCTCCGCACGGCGTGCCGTATTCCCCCACCAATACTTTCATCCGCCGCATGGCGTTCATGCGTTCTTCCAGGTATTGCTGAACGTGTCCGGATAGGGCGATGGTGGCGTTGGAAACGCTGGCGGCATTGGCGCCGTTGTAATACATGAGGGCGTCGTAGCGTAGGCCGGAAGTGGCGGGATCGGATAGATTCAAGAGCGCGTCGGCATTGTATTGCCCGTCCCGCGTCAGGGTGTAATAAGCCGGATTCAGCCGCACTTTGGAGGCGTCGATGATGGCGTGGATGAAATCGGGTTTAATCAGGCCGTCGGCCTGGTTTTTGGGCTGGGTATAGGGGCTCCAGGCTTTAATGAGGTTTTTGGCGATGACGTCGTCCGAGTAATAGGCGAAGTCGCCTCCATACAAGCCGTCGTTATTTAAATAGATATCGTAATGGTAAATATTGGTGGAGATCGTTTCATGGTAAGAGGAAGGGTCGACCACCCCGCCTGCGGCCTTGATGATTTGCGCCGGAGTTTGGGGATTGCTGGCGATATAATTCAAGAGATCGTTGGAGACGATAATCCTGGCGTCGGAGTCGATGGCAAGCTGCCCTGTGAGGGTGACGCCGTTGACGGTTTTACTGTCCCAATCATAACCGGCGGCGAAGTTGAATTCATCCGCGCCGCGGCCTACGGCAAAGTAGCCAAGGTGTAGGCTGCCGTCCAGGGTCAGGCTGCCCTCGCGGGCGTCCAAATAGGCATTGGCGCCGATATCGAGCGTTTCCGTGCTGCCGCCGACGCTCATGACGTTGTTTTGCCCCCTTAGGACAATGCCGTTCGAGGCGAACTTTACCCCGTTCGCCAACAGGAGGGAGGCATTATTCATGTTGATTTGCCCGGAAAAAACCGGCTGGTTCGCTTGCAGGACTTCCAGGGTTCCGTTGAGATTGATTATACCGCTACCGAACAAAAAACTGTTCAATGCCTGCACTTTGGCGTTACTGTCGATGGTAGTTACCCCGCCGCTGATGGAAAGATTATCCACCATCGCCGTACCGCCGGAGACATTGAAAAAACCGCCCTGAACGGCGACGCTGCCGGTGCCGCCGTCTACAGGGAGAGCGCCCCAGTCGGTGACGTGCACGTTGCCGCTGATATTCAGGGTGCCGTTAGCCAGGGCAATGGCCTTGCCGACGCCGACGGTTATGTATTGGTCGCCCATGGTGGAAGGGTTGACGATGGTTACCACCGCCGAGTCGCCGTCGATGTCCAGGCCGCCGTACAGCATCGCCCCGTTGCCGGCGATATACAACCGGCCGTCCGTAACGGTGGAAACGGTGTCGCTATCCCCCGCGTAGAGAAAACCATAACCTTCCACCGACAAGGACGCGCCGCTGCCGGAAAGGTTGAAGGACTCCACCTCCAGGTTGCCGTAGGTGGTGGCGGAGGCCCTCTCCCCTGCCACCTCAAGCGTTTCCGCGGTAAAATTGACCATGGGGTAGATTAATAGGTGCGAGTTGAGGTCCAGGGTGACGCTGCCGTCGAAAATCATGTCGCTTCCGGCGATAAGGTTGGCGGAGTAAGTCGCGCTTCCGGCCAAATTGGCGGTGGTGAAGGTAAGGCTGTCGCCGGTCGACGGTTCGGAGAATAGGCCGGAGTCCATGCCGGTGGCGGTGATATCCAGGGTGGTGAGGGTGGCGGTGCCGCTCAAGACATCCAGATATGAATTGGTGATGCTTACCGCTTTCTCCTTTGGCCATTCCTTGGCAGCGTCGTTGATAGTGACCGTACCCAGTCCGTCATACACATAATCATCTTCGGCGCCTCTGGCGTAGCCGAACCCAACCAAGAGCCAAAGCAGTGTCAAACCGACGATTCGTTTGCCCATATGCCTCTCCACTGGACGGCGCGTAGATTCGAATGCTATATTCTTTTAGTATCGTCCGAATGGAGCGGTGGCATGACCCTGGTTTAGAGAGATTCCGGTAAGGGTGGAAAGATGGTAGCAAGGATTTGACCCCAGAGGCAAAAGGCATTAACATGCGGCTTCGGTACATTAGGTTCTGTCTGATGAATGATTGCAACCACCAAAGAAAGATGCTGAACCATGACCGCCTCGCCTCACTCCATCACCCGTCCCCACGATCATTTGGTCCGCTTCTATTTCGCCGATAAAGTTCTCTTCGCCGATTTCCTGCAAAATTATGGCGACGAGCGGTTGATTCCACTGTTGGATTTAACCAAGCTCTGCCCCGATCCCTCCGACACCGTCGACAATTCCCTGGCGGAACGCCTCGGCGACATCCGTTATCGCTGCGTGTTTAAACACACCCGCCAGCCGATCGAAGCCTTCGTTTTTCTCGAACACCAATCCCGGCCGCAACGTCTCATCCCGCTGCGGATTCTCCGCTATATTGTCGACGCCTACAGTAATGCCGCCGCCGAAACAGGCCGAACAAAAACTTCGCGTCTTCTTCCCTATCCCTTGGCAATCATCCTTTATCACGGTAAAATGCCATGGAGGGGTCCGTTGAGCATGCGGAAATTGATCGGCACCGCCCCAGGCGTGAATCCGCTGATTCTCGACTTTCCGCTGTTGTTGGTCGATCTCGCGCGGAACCCCACCGAAGGGATCCGCGGCTCCCCGGTCCTTCAGGCCTTGCTTGAAGCCTTGCGTTCCACTTCTCTCGGCCGTTTTGAAGAAAGCTTGCCGAAGATTATGAACAACCTCGCCGGTTCGGCAAAAAACGAACAGCTGCGGAATCGAATGGATGCGATGACCCATTACGCCATCGGCCATTGCAAATCCAAGGACAGTTATACCGCAATTTTTTCCGCCTATGAAAAGGCATTTGGCACCAAGGAGGGCAATAAAATGGCCAAGACATTGGGTCAACAGTGGTTCGAAGAAGGTATAGAGAAAGGTATAGAGAGAGGCATAGAGAAAGGTATAGAGAAAGGCATTGAGAAAGGCATGGAGAAAGGCAAAGCGGAAGGCAAGGCCGAGACGATAGTCACCATTTTAACCGCGCGTTTTGGCGAGGTTCCGGCGGCCTTGGCCAGGCGCATCAAGAAGAATACCGATTTGAACGATTTGGAGCATTTGGCGGTCTTGGCCGCCACCAGCGGGAGCTTAGCCGAATTCAAGCGGGCCGCCAGCGAATTGACCAGCGCCTCCAAGCTGTAGCGAGATTATTCCGGTCTCGGGGCATAATCACCCCTCCACCCCGAGACCGGGGAAGCAAAAGAACCTTCTTTCCTGATTACTTTATAAACAGCCGTTTGCTCTGCTGCGCCACTTTTAGGGCCGGCGCGGCGGTGTGGCAGGCGGCTTCGACGATATTCACTCCGCACGCGGCCGATCTGGCCAAGGCATTCGCCACATCCAGGAAAACCACTCCGGACTTGATGTCGCAAAGTCCCCTTTCGTGCCGGGCTTCGTGGTTTTTACGGAGTTCGGTGGCTTTGGCTTTGGCGGCTTTACCTAGGGTCTTGCCGTCTTCCAGCAACTTGCTTCGCAGCACCGCCCCGCCGCCGGACATTTCAATGCCGTCGGCGTTGATGTTTACGGTTTTTTCCGCCAGTTCGAGAATTTGGTTGACAATCCCCATCATGTCGCTGATTTCGTTGACCGCTTCCGGGGTAAGGACCAGGGAGCGTTTATTGACCCGTTTGGCCAGTTTGGACAAATGTTTACCCTGGTCTGCCACCTTTTCCGCCTCGTTTACGGTGCGGATGAGGTGGGGGAACATTTCCGACTGATTTTCGTTCAGGGTGGTGAGGGAAATGCCGGAGAGGTATTTGGTGATGGCGGTCTGGAGTTCGTCGGTTTCCTTTTCCAGGTTTCGGGCTTCCTTGGCTTTAGTGGACCAGTCGCCGGCGGGGTCGCTGATTAGGGCCTGATAGCCTTCCACTTGGGCTTCGCGGGCTTTACCCAACATGAAGCCGACCTCGGTCCAAACTTGTTGGAGAGCCAGGGAGGGGGTTTTCAGGAGATGCGGTTCGAGGAGTCGCCGCGGTTCTTCGCCTTCTATTTCGGACGGACTCAGGCGGATAAGCCAGCGGCAGAAGTGGGCGAATTGCGGGATGAAGGAAATGAACAGGGCGGTGCAGGAGACGTTGAAGAGGGTGTGGGCGTTGGCGATGAAGCGGGGCAGGTTTTCATTGGCCTTGAAGACGTCCCCGGGGGTGAAGAGGTTGGCGAGTTCCATGAAGATCGGCCGGCCGGGATGTCCGGGCCAATTGATGTAGTTGAGGGCGATCATGATTATGCAGCCCAGAACGTTGAAGGAGACGTGGAAGGCGGCGGCGCGTTGGGCGGTAGCGTTGGTGCCGATGGAGGCAAGGACGGCGGTGATGGTGGTGCCGATGTTGTCGCCGAGCAGTATGCCGAAGGCGGCGTAGGGGTCGATGAGCCCGGCGGCGGCGACGGTAATGAGGAGACCGATGGTGGCGGCGGAACTCTGGAGAATCAGGGTGACGATTAGGCCGCAGCCGACGGCTTTCAGAAACTGCCAGAAGGGGACGTAGCCGCTGGGGCCGGGAACCGCGTTCAGTCCTTTGAAGAGGGATACGACGGTATCGGAATCGCGGAGTTGCCCAAGTTCCGCCGACATGATGTTCATGCCGAGGAAGAGAATGCCGAAGCCGATGACGATGCTGGCCCAGTTGCGGACGGTGGCGCGTTGGGCGAAGAATAGTATCGCCACTCCGATGCAGATGGCCGGCAGGGCCAGGGTATTTAATTTTAGGGAGATGATTTGCGCCGTCAGGGTGGTGCCAATGTTCGCTCCCATTATTACCCCGATGGCCTGCTCGAGCGCCATCAAGCCGGCGTTGACAAAGCCGACCACCATAACCGAGCAGGCGGAGGAGCTTTGAATCAGCGCCGTCACCATCGCTCCCGCGCCAACCGCCATGAAGCGGTTGGTGGTGAGGAGGTTCAGTAAATCCCTAAGTTTATCTCCGGCCACGAATTGGAGCGACTCCGACATCATGCGCATGCCATAAAGGAACAAGGCCAAGCCGCCCAGCATGGAAATAGCCACCGCCCAGAAATCGATGGCGAAGAAGTGTGCCTGAATGGGTGCCAATAAGGAGGTGCCGCCGGGGATGCCTCCCAAGACGTTAACCGCGACGTCGACCCGGCCTTGTTTTGGTCCCAGCCTGACTTCGGTGGCGGCGACGCCGTCGGCGTCGGTGCGTCGCAGGTTGCCGGACAGGCTGGTCCCTTCGGGTGCGCTCATGAGGGTGAAGCGCACCAGACCTTGCCCTTCGTCGACGTATTCGCCAGGAGCGCGTTCCAGACTTACCCGAAGGGGATGATCGAGGGCTTTTCCTACCCGTCCGTCCTGCCCTTGGCCGGTAATCGTCACTCCCCCCAGAATGGTAACCGCCACCGGACGGATTTGCGGATAATCGGCCAACGCGGCTTCAAGTCGGTAGATACCGGGTTTGTCGCCGACTTGAAAGCGATTGGCGGCTTGTCCGGCCGCATTGGTGGCGGTTTGGTCGGAGAGGAATTTGCCGCCGGCGGCTCCTTCCGGCTGACTGGCGATGCTATAATGCACGATTTGTCCGGCAATGGGGACTTTACCTCCGCCGGCGTCGTTACCGAATACGCTGACTTTGAAATCAAGGTCGAGAGGTTGGGCGAGAGGTCCCGCCAAAACCGGCGGCGATTCCGAGGCGAGCCCGGTTACGGCGGGAGGTTCTTTTTGATCGCAACCCGAAAGATATAGGGTGGAGGCGACGGCAAGGGCGAAGCCGAGGATAAGCGGCAGCTTTCGCAAAAGTTTGGGCCAAAATTCCTTGAGGGGCTCCGGCATGGGCGCTCCTGTACGAGGGTGAGAGCAGTGAAATAATAACTATAGACAGGCGGCATAATAGCCGAGGAAAGGTTTGGCGTCAATCCGGCTTTTTAGGCAAGAGTTTGCGGCGGTTTTCCCATTAATAAATATTTAAGATCAGGAGAAAATCGTGGCAATAAAGTGGAGAAATAAATATTATTATCTTACCTTGTTATCTAGCCGTCAGTTACATTAACGGAAAAAACATTTTTCCCCTAAAGCATTTCCCGATCCGACCGATAATAACGATGAAGGTAAATTCCCAATTGCATGAGTAAGGGTCAGTAATGGCGACGAAAAATGCTAATCCGGTTTTTTTGGCGAGATAAATCAAAACTATTATTATACATGAAAGGAGGCTGGTCATGATACCCAATATCGATCCCACGACCCCCTCTGCAAGTCTGCCCAATAATGCCCAAGTTCGGCGTAACGACGCCAGTAAGGCGATCGCCGAAGCCTACAATGTGCCTGTGTCGGACAGAAAAGTCAAGCAGGCGGCGGCGGATAGCGAGGATAAATACCCCGGCGCAATTCCAGACGAAGCGGTGGATATGGGCGCAGATAGTTCCGCCGCCGGCAAAATCGGCACCACCGACTATCAGAAGGGCGTCTACGGTCGCCAGTCTAAAACCCGGGTCCTTACCAAAGACGAGGCGGAAATCAACTTCCAACTCACCCGTGAGGAACGGGATGTTTTCATTAACGCCATGTCCGGCAACGAACCGGTAAAGGACATGTCGGAAGAAGAGCAACAAATGCTACAAAAAACAGCCGAGCGCATCGAAAAAATCCTGGAAGCGGTGGATACCCGCACCACGGAAGGGCGTCAACGGGCCGACGCGGCGATAAAGGAATGGTATAGCCGTCTGGCCAACGGCAAATACAAGGCTCCGTCAGACCTGGTTCGGCTGATCCAGGCGGCTGCTTTGGGCGTGGATGATCTCACTAAAATTCAATAATTTCCCTTTCGCACTTCAGGACTCGTGGAAAACACCGCCATGGCTGCGGCGGTGTTTTTACGGTTGAAGTTTTATTGCGTAAACATGGCGCGGCGAGTGGCAAAGGTCAATAATCAGCTGGAATTCCTCCCCTTTCTGGCACTCCGTAACAAGCCTGGACCGCCCGGTCCAGGCGGCAGCGCCAAGGGGTGAGCTTTTCCTTTCGCAAAGCGGCTTTTTCGCAATCCCGGTAAGCCTCGCTCACCTCGCTCACCAATCCCGCCTGGCAAGGCCACGGAAAAGGCAAGGCCGCCATTTCATAGAGGTTGATGTTATTGTTTCCGCTTTCCAAACAAAACAGCCAGTCCAGTAAGCGCGAATTCAAGACGCCAGCCAAAAAACCGAGGTCTATACCGGGTTTTGGCGTATAAACATTCAGACTATTCCCCAAATACACCCCCGGCCCGACCCGCGCCGCCACCAATCGCGGCCGGGTCTGCATATTACGGATCCCCAACTGCACCACCCGCTCCCGCTTCGCCCGTTCCCTGCAAGCCTCCCCGCCCTTCCCTTTCATGGCTAAGAAACGCGGTAAATCCAGGTAACGCCATTTTCCCGCCCCGCCGTCGGTCCCGGCCCCAAGCGTTAAAACAAAAGGCTGCAAGTGTTCCCCCCGCGCCAAAAGGCAGCCGGTATCCTCATCCTTCATGCATTCCCGGTATACGGTTTGATCCACTTCGCCCACCCGCATTTCGGCGACATCACCGAAGCGCCCCTGGCAGTTTTCCCGCAGCCAGCGCCAGAGTTCTTCGCCTCCATCGGCAAAAAGCGGTAAAGCCCGCCCCTCCCCCAAATCCCGCAACCAAACCCGCCGCCGTTTGCCGCCGCTCTCCAAACCAATCTCCTCCGCCTTGCCTCCCCCTTTCGTCGCGGCAAATATGCATACCGCTTGGGTAACGCCCTTAAATAACGCCTCCTCCTCGCCAAACAGCTTCCACTCCGCCGCCGCTTCCGCCTCCAAAAGTCGCCGTCTCAGCCCCGCCGCCCCCCCATCCCTGGCCAAAGACAAAGGAACCACCAGCGATAAACGCCCACCCGGTGGCAACAAGGCCAACCCGCGTTCAATAAAGCAGCGATAAAGGTTTATTTGCCCCCGAACCGAATCCCGGTAAAAACCGCAACGCCGCAGTTTATCCGCCAATAGCTGGCGCTCGGGATATTTTTGAAAGTTAGTCAACACCTCATAGGGCGGATTCCCCAATATCACAGAAAAACCTCCAGCCTTGGCCGGGGCCGGAAAAGCGCTCCGCCACGTCACCGCCGCCCCTCTGCCGCCGCTGGCAGGCATAAATAACCGACCCTGCTCCTGCTCGGCGAAAGCCGGCCCCAACAAGGAGTCGCCATGGATAAAACGTCCCGGCAATTGTTGAAAATCCCCGTCCCTTTCCGCCAAACGAAGCCATAGAAGCGCCCTGGCCATAAAAACCGCGCCGGCATCGACATCGATCCCGTAGAGATTTTCCGCCGCCCACGCGGCCACCGTTTCCCGCGGATGACTCTGGAGCAACCTGTCCAGCAAACGCAAGGGGAAAAAACCGCAGCCCAAAGCCGGATCGCATACCGTTCCCTTCAATCCGGTTGCGAAGTTTATCTCAGGGAGAATCGGGTCAAGGACCTGATCTATGACCCAATCCGGGGTATAAAAACTGCCGAGAAGTTTTTTCACCTCCCGGCCTCTGGCTTGGGGCTGGTAAGCTAATATTTCCTGATCCCGCCCCCGCCGGGAATTTGCTTTTACCGCCTTAGCTTTCCCCACCTTTTCCGCCAAACCCTGCCGCCAATACCCCTCCCCCAAACCCCGCACCACGTCGGACCAGTCAGCCTCCGCCGGCGGCATTTCAGCCTCACCCTGGGAAAAGTCCAACCCCTCGGGCAACAGATCCCCGGCCATAGCGGACAATCGCCCCCGCAAAGCGTCGCGGTCTCCCGCCAATAGCCCCTTACGCTCCGCCGCCGCCAGCAGCCGCGACAGCAATTCCGCCTCAATGGTCATGTCAAGTATCCTGGTCCGTTTTCAGTAAAACCACCACCTCCGCACTAACCGCCTCGCCCCGACCCACCCAGCCGAGTCCTTCGGCGGTTTTCGCCTTGACATTTACCCGGGCGGAATCGAGTCCGATAATTTCTGCTATTTTGTCCCGTACGGCTTTTTTCCACGGGCTCAGGCGAATATTTTCCAAATTGACAATGCAATCCACATTCACCACCTCCCCCCCCTTCGCTCTGACCAAAGTCAAGGTTTCTTCGACAAAGACGCGGGACGCTTCGCCTTTTGCCACCCTTTCCCTGGGAAAATATTCGCCAATATCACCCAAAGCCATAGCGCCAAGCATAGCGTCCACCAAGGCATGCAGCACGACATCGCCGTCGGAATCGGCCTGGACAGCGAAGGCGCAGGGCATGAATACGCCGCCCAGGTGAAACCCATTTCCCGGCAAGAACTTGTGTACATCAGTTCCCAAGCCGACCCGATATCCGATCATTGTCGCTCCTTGTGGGGAAAGTGGGGAAAAAATATGCATACCGGTGGCAGCGAGAAATATTATCCGCAATCGGTTCCAGGAACAATACCCAAAGTGAAAGTCGGCGGGGCGAGAAGCGGTTTTGCCTTAGGGGATTATGGCCGTTCTGGTTTATGGATAAAGTCATCAGACAATTAAAAAGGCCATTTGCGAGTCGATTTTCTGGGTTGGTTGGGTTTAAAAAACGCAACCAGGGAATAAGTGGGTTTGTTCCGAGTGAAAAGGCGCGTTTTTCGGCATTCTTCACACTCTATGCGGGCAGTGGAGTAACCGCAAAGCAGAAAGTATCTTATGCGTAAACTAAATAAGCCAGCAAAAATTTTTAAGCGTGAATAAGACTGTTTGGGGCAAAAATACCTTATTAAGTAAAACAAATTACCCTGAATCACAATAAATGCCGTCTATATTATAAACGGTTGAGAAGAACATAAACTTTTTATTAAAAAAACTTGGCGAGGAAAAAAAATCACGCATCCCAAGCCTTAATCATGCGTAATCTGCATAACCAGCGACGCGAAAGAGGAAATTTTTTCAGGTATTTACGCAGTTTTTTCATATAAGACGCGGTATACGTGAGGTTATCAGACAATTACCTTTGTCGTCCGTTTTTGCAGATTGCGCATAACCGTGCCGCCGCCTTAGGGCGCTTCGGTTAGCGTCTATGCTGCCGGTTAATATCCGGCAGTGGTGAATTACGCTGTTTTTTGGGGTATTTGTAACGCCTAGATAAACGTTTTGCAATCTATTTGCCGGATGGTCAGACCCTTGTGTGATTATTGGTTTGTCGGTTTTTCTAAAAAATATGTGGACAAATTAGCATTTACTTATAACATGCAGATAATGAATAAAATTGATATTTCGTTTACTACTTAAATTTCATGCAATCTGCTGTGCTGCTTCATTTGTCGCAGGGTTTTGCATGTCTGATGGGTTATGGTTTGCTTTTTTTGGTACCCCATTGATTTGTCTCGCTATTTATTTTATGAAGACAAACAAAACCGTAAATTTGGTACAGACACGCAAAGAAATAACCGAAATTTTGGCGCCGGTGGAAAATAAATATTCAGATTGCATTAGCGTTGGAAATTAATTTCGCCTCTGGTAGTTTTCTTTGGCAACAGGCGTCACGTGGAGCGACAGGGCAGGCAATACCGCAGTAGTTGTGGTAAACACAGGCAATAATAACCTCTACTTAATTATTACTTTAACGTATTAAGCTTGGCGGATGCTTACGGCAATCCGGGTATGGTTTACTTTTTATGGACGGTATCCCGGTAATTTATTCTGGGTTATTTAATTTAATCATGTCTGTTCATGTAATTTAACGGCAATAGCCATATGATGTAGGATGCAGAATCATGGGAAAAATTCCTAAAGATCTCAGAGAAGCGATAGCCAGAAACATACGCGACTGCCGCATGAAAAAATTCCCCGGGCGTGGCGGCGGGAAAAAATGCGCCGAAGAGTTTGGCGTATCGCCCCAGCAATGGTCCCCCTGGGAAAGAGGCATGCGCACGCCGGACGAGTTGCGACTTTCACAGATCGCCGACTTTTTCGGCGTCAGCGTCGAATTTCTCCGACGAGACAATTTCGCCAAAAAAATCGAAAACGTCTCCGACCGGCCGGGCATACATTTATATCCGGATTTTGCCCAGCATTCTATCGCCCCCGCCTTGCGGGAGCCTGAGGCCCCTCCGTACGGACTACCCTCCCTACGTCGGGACGACAACATGGTATCATTGAGCAACTTGTCGGAATTGTCGGCCAGCGCGGGAAAGCTTCTCGCCATGGTTTGTTCCACCACCAAGGGCGTGGTGGAAGGGCGGTTTGATGTCGGGAAAACCATTATCGTTCTGCGGCGTCTTGGCGACATTCTCGAACATAAGTTGCGGGAGGCCGATAATCAAACCGGCAATCTCCCGCCGCCGCAATCTTTCTGACCGACCGGCTGGAATAAGTGATTTCCGGTATATACCGACGACTCCTTGAAAATGTGAATTTAACCACAGAGACACAAAGACCACAGAGAACCACAATTTTATATGGTGACTCCACAAAATACGGTTCTCTGTGTCCTTTGTGTCTCTGGGGTAAAATAAACTTTTCACAATTTCAATACGCGGCGAGTATAATTTTTAAGGTGAGAATGCGTCGGCATTCTCACCTTATTTATTCTTGGTCTATTTTAGGTGTTAGCGATCAGAAGATTTTCTTGACCGCATCGATAGCGTCTTCAGCCAGCTTCTCGGCGCCATGCACCACCTTGCCCACGATCCCGGCCGCATCATCGGCGGTTTTCCCCGCGCCATCGGCTACCGCACCGGCGGCATTCTTTACCGCGCCCACCGCATTGGAGGCGGCATCGCCCACCGCATGGGCGGCATTGCCGGCCACATTAGCCGCACCGTGGACCACGTTCCCGGCCGCATCGACCGCCTGCCCCGCCGCGTTTACTGCACCATGAGCGGCAGAACCGACGGCATTCGCCGCGCCGTGAGCGGCGTTACCCACCGCGTGGGCGGCATTGCCGGCCGCGTTAGCCGCACCGTGGACCACGTTCCCGGCTGCATCGACCGCATGGCCAGCCGCATTGACTGTCCCGCGAGCGGCAGAACCGACCGGGTTCGCTGCGCCGTGAGCCGCGGTCCCCACCGCATGGGCGGCATTGCCGGCCGCGTTAGCCGCACCGTGGACCACGTTGCCGGCCGCATCGACCGCTTGTCCGGCGGCGTTCCCCACCGCATGGGCGGCATTACCGGCCGCGTTAGCCGCACCGTGAACAACGTTCCCGGCTGCATCGACCGCATGGCCAGCCGCGTTGACTGTCCCGCGAGCGGCAGAACCGACCGCGTTCGCCGCGCCGTGGGCTGCGTTCCCCACCGCATGGGCGGCATTGCCGGCCGCGTTAGCCGCACCGTGAACCACGTTGCCGGCCGCATCGACCGCCTGCCCCGCCGCGTTTACTGCACCATGAGCGGCAGAACCGACGGCGTTCGCTGCGCCGTGGGCCGCGTTCCCCACCGCATGGGCGGCATTACCGGCCGCGTTAGCCGCACCGTGGACCACATTGCCGGCCGCATCGACCGCTTGCCCGGCGGCGTTCCCCACCGCATGGGCGGCATTCCCGGCCGCGTTCGCTGCGCCATGAACCACGTTGCCGGCTGCATCGACCGCATGGCCAGCCGCATTGACTGTCCCGCGAGCGGCAGAACCGACCGCGTTCGCCGCGCCGTGGGCGGCGTTCCCCACCGCATGGGCGGCATTGCCGGCCGCGTTAGCCGCACCGTGGACCACATTGCCTGACGCATCGACCGCCTGCCCCGCCGCGTTTACTGTCCCGCGAGCGGCATTACCGACCGCGTTCGCCGCGCCGTGCACCACCTGTCCCGCCGCATTTACCGTTCCTTTGGCAGCGTCCCCGACCGCGTTCACGGCGTGGGCGGCCGAATCACTCACGGCGCGACCGGCATTTTTGGCGGCGTTGGCCACCGTGTCAGCGGCATTGTTGACCGACTTCTCCGCGCCATCGACCGCCTTGTTTACCGCCTGGTTCAATTCATCACTCATGCCTAACCCTTTCCATTCATTGCCAGCTCGCATAAACCATGTTTCACCCAAACAAGTCAAACGATAGCTATTATAACTTGCTAAAAAATAGCGGGGCGTCAAGAGGAGAAATGCTAAACCGTATAATAATTCAAGAAAAAAACTTGCAAGTAAGAAAAACAGATTAACTTTGCCCGGAAACGTTCCTTGACTAATCCGCTGGCCGCCCTAAACTAACAGCCATGCGGGTAAAATTGATGTCCGTGGCAAGGCGGTTATTAAAACTCGGAGAGTCGTCGATGAGCAAGATGTACACAGGGTCTGGCCGGGTCTTTCAAGAGGTGTCCGCACTCCCCATGGATGAGGAGGGCCTCCAGGATATCAAACGGAGGGTCAAGGTCCAGCCGCATTTTTTGGGTGAACCGCTGGTGGTGGTGGCGGAGGCGGTGGACTTCCCCACCATTTGCGTCCCCGGCGACGAAACGATGATTGCCATCGATCCCATTGGCCGTGCCACGGCGGTGACGATTGCCATGGGGGTGGCGGACATTCAGCAGCAGGTGGCCACCTTGCAGTTGGCCGCCCACCTGGCCACACTTTCCAACAATGAAATAGGCCGCATCGCCCGCAACTTCATCGACCGTCCCGCCAACGAGCAACTGCGCCGGCTTTGGGAAGACATGGACGTGGAGATGTCCGAGGATTCGGTGGAAATCGCCAGTCTGCTGGCGGCGGCCTATGAACGCGACGCCGAGGATTTTTTCTCGCTAATCAACAATTCGCAACGTATTATCATCGCCGCCGAGGGGTTCAGTTCGCGTCTCGTGGGGGTGATCAACTGGATGAACGGTCACGGCCTGAACGTTATCGGTCTAAGATACCGCAAGTATATTGTCGGGGGGCAGGACGTCTTTTTCGCCGAACAAGTGGTTCCGAAAACGGACCCGGCGGTGGACTCCGGCGATCCGCGGCCGTCGGAACCGGTGGAACCGTGGCGGATAAAAGGCCGCTTGTATCATGCCGAACGGTTGAATCCGCGTTTGGTGTTGATGATGGACGACATTCTCAGGATGACCAAGGAAACGACGTTTACGGTCAACTGGAACAACAAATATTATTTCTGGATTCGCGGTCCCCGGCGTAATCTGCGCATTCGCACTTATAGCCGGGATCGTCTGGAAATTGGTTTCTACAACGCCGCGCCGGCGGCGGTGGTGGAGTTTTTCGAGCCCTACGGCCTGGGGGGCCAGGAAGTGGTGTCGATTGGCGGTTATTCGGATTCGCCGTTTGTGGTGTTGGGGCCGGATATGCGTCTGGATGAACGTTGGTACGCGCTCCTGAATGATTGGTTGTCGGGGGCGAATCCGGGAAGGACGCAGGTGCCAACCCGCAAAAGTAACCCATAAAATCGCTGTAAGTGCGACTGGAATGGCCGCTTTCAGGTATACTAACATTTGGAGTGAGGCGGAATTGCATGCACCGCGCCAATGAAAAGTCCCTCGTCTGGCAGATGGGGCAGAAAGTTTTTTCAGTAATGAAAGGGGTAAAGCCATGACTAAAAAAGCAGCCGTTCTCCTGGCCAACGGTTTCGAGGAAGTCGAAGCCGCGACGCCGATTGATGTTCTTCGCCGGGCGGAGGTGGAAGTTACCGTGGTGGGAGTGGGAGGTCTTCACCTGCGTGGCGCCCACGATTTGATATATACCGCCGACCTGGAAATAGAAAAAGTAAGCGGCGATTTCGATCTGGTGGTATTGCCTGGCGGCATGCCGGGAGCGCGTAATTTGGGCGATTCCAAAGAAGCGCGGGCCTTGACCGAGAGAACCCTCAAGGCGGGGAAATTGGTGGCGGCGATTTGCGCCGCTCCGGTGTTTACTTTGGGGGCTTGGGGGATTCTCGATCATCGCCAAGCCACGTGTTACCCCAGCATGGAGGAAATGTTCCCCAGTTCGACTGTTTTCAAGATGGAACGGGTGGTGGTTGACGACAGGGTGACGACCAGCCGGGGCCCGGGGACGGCCTTGGAATTTTCCTTGGCGTTGGTGGGTCAACTGCTTGGGCCGCAGGTGGCGGAAAAAATCGCCGGCGACATGTTGGTGATAAAAGGCAAGTAGGAGGAGGGCACGGTTTTGCCCGGTGCGGGAAATTTGACCTTGACAATTTCGTTATTCATGAAATAACATATAGTTGTGCGTGGCGGTTCAAGTTACCGGTCTTTTTTCCTACCAGCTTTCGAGGAAGGGGAGTCTGTGACCAAGAACGATTTGGTGTTGAAAATCGCCAAAGAGATGAATATGCACCAGACCGACATCAAGCGCATCGTCCAGATGACGTTTGACGGCATAATCGAGGTGCTGGCGTCGGAAGGCCGGTTGGAGTTGCGTAATTTTGGGGTATATGAGGTCAAGACCCGCAAGCCCCGCAAGGCTAGGAATCCCCGCACCGGGGAAGAAGTGATGGTTCCGTCACGTAAATCGGTCACCTTCAAGGGTGGCAAGTTCATGACGGATCGGGTTAACGATCTGGTCGGACCGCAGTCGAGCAAGGCGGAAGACGATTTATGAGGCGGTACCGGATCGGGAACCGCAAATGCTATTTGCCATAATATTATGGAGTCATTTGAATTTAGGTAAATTCAAATGACTCCATAATGCACTGTTTTCCCGGTCACGCGCCGGTAAAGTGCTTGACAGGCTGCTTTGCCGCGATTATATTTTTAACTTTTACCGGAACGCCTTTCAGAAAAGGCGTTTTTATATTGTAAATTAGTTCATTGCCCGGCTGTTTTGTGTAAAGGATATTTTCATGGCCCGTTCCCGTTGCAAACCGAGTGCGATTCACCGCGGAGTTCACAAAGTCAGAAAAATGCGCAAGGGTTGCCTGCCCCTTCCCAAAGAATCAGCCCGCAAATAGTACGCTTGCGGATACCCAAGGCATTGTCACAACCCGGGCCTCCTCTCAATTTGGGAGGAGGCTGTTTTCTCAAAGTGGCGTTCGTGCCTCGTAACAGGGCAATGGGATGGGCTGGAAATGCCGTCTCGATGCCACCGCCGTCAGGAGCCTCGGTCCTCATGTTCACCCCTGTATTCTCCGACACCGGTATTCCCCTCCCCATCCGCCCCCAAGCCATCGCCTTCGATCTCGATGGAACCTTGCTGGATTACGACGGCCATCTATCCCATTCGGTATCCCGGGCGGTGCGGCAGATCAACAACTCCGGCATTCGGGTTTTCATCGCCACCGGCCGCCTTCAAGCCGCGGCGGAAAAATACTGGCGCGAACTGGAATTGAACACGCCGATTGTCTCCTGTAACGGCGCCAGCATCGGTTATCCCGGCGCTGACCCCATCTTTATCCGCCACCTGGACGCCGAAGCCAGGGCCAGGGTCATCGAGCTGGAAGAGCGGGAAGATCTCTACATAAATTATTATATAGACAATTCCGTTTACACCCGTAAAGACGGTTCCGAGCGGGACGGTTACTCCCGGCAATATTATCTCGTCACCCTGCTTGACGATCGGGAGGACATCCTCTCCCGCGCCCTTCCCATCAAATGCCTCTGCATCACTTCCGAGGCGGAACAAGCCGCCACCATCCGGCTTTTTACCGAAGCGGTGGGGGATCACGCGGTCGTCACCACCTCTAATACCCGTTTTATCGAAATCCTTCCCTCCGGCATCGACAAGGGTGAAGCCCTGTTGCGGTTGGCTGCCTGGGCGCAAATTCCGGTCGAGCGTTTCATCGCGGTCGGAGACGGCATGAACGATTTGCCGATGCTGCAAAAAGCCGGTTTCGCCATTTCCTTCCGTACCGGCGACTCGCGTTTAGCCGAACACGTCGACATGCTGCTGCCGCCGTTATGGGAAGACGGCATTGAAATTCTCGCCAAATGTATTCTTGGCATGACCAATTCCGGTCGTTTCCTCACCGCCCGTTCGCACCGTTTTAATAAGAAATGACTCACATGGCCAAAAAGAATCGCCGTACCGCCAAGGAAGCCGCCGCGCCCACTCCCACTCCCCCTTCGGAACCGCCGGCGGAGCCGTCGCGCCCTGACGCCGGGCCGGCCGCCAGCGAGCCGGCGCGGTCCGCCAACCGCCCGCCGTCCCCAACCGATGCCGAGGCGGCGGAAACGGGCTCGTCTTCCACTTCGGCCGGTCAAGCCGAAAAGACGGTTCCGGCCTGGCGGGCCGGCCTGGATTTTGTCGTCATGCTGGCCGGGGCGGTCCTGGTGGCCTTGGCGATCAAGGCGTACATCGTCGACGTCTATCTGATTCCATCCGGCAGCATGGAAACGGCCCTGCACGGCCGGCCCGATGGCGGCGACCGCATTTTCTGTTCCAAACTCACCTACCGTTTCCGGAAACCCGAACGCTGGGAAATCGCCGTCTTCGAATTCCCCTACGAGAATCTCCGCCAGACTGACGAATACGGCATTGGCGAACAATACAAAGGGCAGAATTTCGTTAAGAGGATTGTCGGCATGCCCGGGGAGGCTCTGGTCATCGGCAAGGGGGACATTTGGGTAAGGAAGGACGGCGACAGGGATTACCGGCGGGTGGTTAAGCCGGATCGGGTGCAGCGGGGCATGTGGTTGAAAACCTACCAGCAGGATTTCCGCGACCGGACCCTGGCGGAGGTGGAGCGTTTCTGGCGGATTATCGGGGATGACGCGAGTTTGCCGGCGGGCGGACCGTTGGTACTGGCGAAGAACGGCGCGGGGGTGCGGCTGGAATACCGTCCCCTGGTTCCGATCGGTGAACGGCGGGAAACTTTACTGGAAATGCCGGGGATTCCCGATCGCTATGTCTTGGAGCAGCCGATTCAATTCCGTTGTCAAAACCGTTTGGCCAATGGTGAATTGTGCGGCCACGTATTTGTCAAGGCCATGGAAACGCACAATGTCGAAGCGCGTTGCCCGCATTGCGGCTATCTTGACGACGAGACGATGGCGATTTTTTACCAGCGGCGTTCGGGTTTGCCGGCGGTGGGGCGTTATGGGGTCAATCCCCGTTACGCGATTCAAGGCGAGGAGGTTGGGCCGCGCCAGACCGAATATCATATTGTACCGGATTTACGAATGGTGACGGAGGCGGTGTTCGGTTCTACGCAGGCGGAATTACTGATAACTTTGCGTGAGGATTCGCGTTTTGTCCAGGGGGTGGTGAGTGGTGACGGCCGGGTGGAAATTCGGGTGAACGGCGCGGCGGCGGAGCCCCTGCACCAGGCGGTGGCGCCGGTTCAGGTGGGTAAACGGCACCGGATCGAATTTTATATTGTGGACGGCCAGGGGCGGTTGTTCATTGATTCGGACGAGGCGGCGCTGCTTGACGAAGTGATTTGGGATGATAAGCGACCCTATCCCAGGAGCCTGCCCAAAACCAGCGGCGTCGGTTTGTCGGCGGCCGGGGGTGATGTGCGGATCGAGAACATTCAGATCGACCGTGACGTCTTTTATTACAGCGGCTGGGAAAACCAGGGCGGCGAACGGTTTAGCGGGATGAGTTCGAACGGTGAAGTGTATATCGGTCAGGACGCCTTTCTGCCGATGGGGGATCACTGTGTAAGTTCGTATGATGCCAGGAGTTGGGGTCCGGTGAGTTTAAGTTTGCTGCGGGGGCCGGCTTTGTACATCTGGTGGCCGCCGGAGCGGATACGGAAGATACCGACGCCGTGAGTTTTTTTGAGGATTCCCTGGAATTACTGGTATTTTGCGGCCGTTCCGTCGATAATATGCGGTAAGAGGGGTTAACCAATTGGTGCAGGAGATGGGGTCATGTTCAATGCCATTTTCAATGCTGTTATCGCCCACGAAGGCGTGGTCGCCATTGTCTCATGTGCCAATAACGAAGCGCATGTGGTGAATACCTGGAATTCATATTTGCGTAAATCCGGCGAGGACAAACTGCTTATTCCGGTTTTTGGCATGCGGAAGACCGAGAAAAACGTAAACCAGAATCCTCAGGTTCTTCTTACTTTGGGCAGTAAGGAGGTGCAGGGAAAAATGGCCATGGGTACGGGCTTTTTACTTACCGGCACGGCGAAATTTTTCACTTCCGGTCCGGAATTCGATTTGTTGAAGGCGAGTTATCCTTGGGCCAATCGGGTGCTGGAAGTCACGGTCACCTCAATGAAACAGACGGTTTGAAATGCGGGGGTGATAATCTTACTTTTTTTGCAGTAATGCATCCTTTGTTCTTGGTTGTTCCGGATAAAGAATTTTGTCCCGTTCTTTTTTGGCCTCGACATGGGAACGGCGACGACGACTTTTCTGCGCCTCTTCATGCCGAGCGCGCAAATAGGCGGCACGTTCCTCCAAGCTCATATCAGCCATATCCTGGCTCATCTCAGCCCTGATATCGCGAATCCATTGAAAACAGGCAAGTCTGTCCCTTTTAACGTTCCTCTTCATAGCTGATTGCCTTTTCCGGGGTTGCAATGAATAGCTGCCCATATCCATGCGCCAAGTTAACCATATTGAATAGCGCGCTCTTATCTGGATGAACAATGTGCTTATAATTCCAGCTGATCAAGCCGTCACATTTGTGTATTGTTGCATAAGCGACATGTATGGCATCAGCAAGGGAGTTTTTTCCTACCGCTTTATGTTTGACATACAAATCGGCAAGAAAAAGGATTTCTGACGAGTCACGAATATATTCCATATTCCAAAGACTATCATCGAAAAAGTTTTTCACCTTCGTCGGAGCCGGACTCAATTCGTCATCAACCAGTCGCGAAACTGCGAGCCTGAATTTCCCTTGATCTGACAACTGAAAAAATCGTCTGGTTGCGACCATAAATTCTGGGTCAAACAATCCGCCAAAAACAGAGGTATCAACATACACCAGTAGCGACCGCATTCATTACTCCCTCCGCCCTTCCCTATCCCCCTCCTCCAACCGCTTCCCAAACGCCCGTTCGGCCCGCAGTTCCAAACCCTCGCGGGCGTCTTTTAGCGGAACTCCGTCCACTTTATCCGGCCAGATCGATTTCCGCATCCCCCGCCATACCCGGCTCACCGCCTCGTAACCCCGGGGATCGCCGAGTACCGCCAGCGCTTCGGCCGCCTGCAAACGCACTTCCGGCGCCGGATGGCGCGTCAGGGGTTCGATGTTTTCATAAGCGTTGCGGGGATGCAATGCCGCCAGGGACAACGCCGCGTAACCGGGGTATTCCCCCGCCGCAATGCGGTCCAGGAGAAATTTTACCATCCGCGTACTGCCCCGGCCGCAGGCGGGCGCGCAAATCCTGACAATGCACGCCCTGACCTCCGGTTCTTTTTCGACAAAATAGCGCCTGACAATCACTTCCTCGTATTCACGCGCTTCTTCCAGTTTACCCAAACGACGGCATTCCCCGGCCCGGGTGGCGATAATCCGCAACCCCATTTGCCGGTCGTCCTTATTCATGCCGTTGACGCTGCGCATGACTTCGGCGTCGCCCTTATTGGCGACATTGGCGATATAGGGGTCGTCGCGGTATTCCCACCACAAGTTGTTCTGGCAGCCCAGGATTCCCCACAGCAAACAGCCGGCGAGGCTCGCCTGCAGCCCCCTCCCTCCCCTGAAGGAAAGCGGGCTCGTTTTCGTCGCCCGGTTCATTGCCGCTCCCTTCCCAGGGTGTTTCGGAGGTCGGACACAAGGTAAGTCAGGGCGAAGTCGTCCACATTGCCGTGGTTGAGGAGGCCGGTCCAGTCGTCAAGCCGATGGTTTTCCGCCGCGGGCATGGCGGCGCCGTGATAATAGACGCTGCGGGTCTGATAATAGTTGATGTGGGCGAGAAGCTGCTTATTATCGGGATGGGGGCTAGCGTCATAGGCGGTGAAGCTGTGTTTGACCCCGGGGATGCGGCGGGTGACGGCATTGCCGGTCACGCCGGCGGCGGAACTGATTTTGCTGGTTTTCACCGCGTCCACGGTGAGGAGTAGAACAATCACCACCTCCCGGTCCCGAAACATGATTTCTTTCGCCACTTCCGAGGCTTCGGTCGCCCCCAAACCGTGCCCGGCCAGGATTAGGCGCGGTTCTTCGTTGTTTTGCCGGCGGAGTTCGCATTGTTCTTTGATCCAAGCCAAGGAAAGACCCCGCTCCGACCAGTAAACCGAAGCCGCCGAACAGGGCATGCGTCCCAGCGCCTGGACCATGGCGGTTTCGATACCATCCGGCGGCGCTCCGGCCCGCATGGGATAGGAGGAGAAGGCGGCAATAATCGGCCCGGTGTCGGCGGAGCGGATGACTTTTATTTTCTCCTTGCCGGCGTCAGGTTCCGGAAAAGCGTCGACCTCACCGAAACAACCCTGTACCCACAGCGTCAACGTCGCCAGCGCCAAGCCGGCCAATAGTCGGCATAGGCGTAGCTGGTGACGGAAGCTGGGCATGGGGTCACTTCTTGTCACGGTATATTCCCCAAGTCACATAAGCCGCCACAATCAGCGCCAAAAGGAACCCGGCGCTAGCCAGCATCACCGGCACCGACACCCCGCCGAAAATGGGAATGACATATCCCGACAAGGATCCCGAAGCGCCGGCCGACAAGACGATGGAACTGGCGATAATCACCGCCGCCGCGATAATCCCCAAGGACAAACGGTCGATGGCCCGGCCGGCGCGTTCGGTGATGGCGTGCAAATTTTCGTGATGAAAGTGAATGGTGAAGCGTCCGTCGCGGGCCTTGTCCATAAGATCGCGGACGTCGTCCGGCATGCGTTTAACCATGTCGGTAAAGCGCCCCAAGGTGGCGATACCGCGTTTGGCGAGGGCGTCGGGGCGGTACATGCTGGTTGCGAGACGGCGAACGGCGGGACC
>JAVBTZ010000213.1:0-7666 GCA_031555915.1 Planctomycetota bacterium | reverse complement strand
TCCAGGGGGCTGGACATTAGCTAAGAAGCTCAGTGCCGTCCAGGTCAGTCCCCCTGGATCCCGGCTCAACCGCCCGTTAGGGGTGCAGCGGTCGTTTAAGACGCCGGGATGACGTGTGGGGAGGTTTGCGGCCTAACAAGGTCGGGAGACGCGTAACAAAGTCGAGATGCCCCCCAAGCAAGCCATAGAAATCTTTAACCATCAAAGCCGCCATCAGCCATGGCCGAATAATAGGAAGAGCCAAGCGGCGGTGAACCAGGATTTCGTCGTTGCCGCCGTTTTCATTTAATCTTCTCCAGCTCCCGCCTTATCTCGTCGCGGGTGTAATCCTTGCCGTCCAGCCGCACGCTCTTCAAGCGTCCCATCCGCGAAGTGTCCCAAGTCAGAATGGTAAAGTCAAAATAGCGCAAAACCGCCTGCCAACGCTTCCGATCCAACTGCCGGATGTCCCGGTCCTTCTGGCCGTAGAGGGTGTAAAGCTTCACCAAGGCCGCCGCCGCCCGCCGCCAATGGTGTTCGAGATAACGGTCGCCGGGGCTGTAGTCCTTGGGGAACAGGTTGACGTGCTGGTCCGCCTCCAGCATCAGGAGGTCCCGGTTCTTGTCGAGAAGCTCGGGGTAATTTTCGCGTATCCGCTCCAGTACCGCCAGAATGTCGGCGGCACGCTTTCTCAAGGCGTCCTTGTCGCTTTTCGCCAGGGGACGGTCGGACAGGAGCCGGGCATACGCGGCCAGGGAACGAAAAGACAACGGCACCCCGAAACGTTTGCCGTCCCGGTCCAGCTGGGTGAAAATTTCCCCGGGATAATTGTCCGGATAGGAAGTGGGCGGAAGTTCCTTCGAGGCCAGCACCACCAGCATCTCCTCGCGGGACCATAACGCCAGATCCTGCGGCAAACCGGCCTTGCCGCCCGTGTCGTCGGCGATAAGCCGGTTCAATTGTTCGTAAACCTTCTGCCACTGCCGGTCGGAGGCAATCAGTTGATTAATGTCCTTGACGCTGTCCCGGTACAGAATGGACAGATCGGCGGCGTTGGGGAAGGCCGCCGGCTTCGGGGTCACTTCCGG
This sequence comes from Planctomycetota bacterium, assembly GCA_031555915.1. Classification (GTDB taxonomy): domain Bacteria; phylum Planctomycetota; class SZUA-567; order SZUA-567; family SZUA-567; genus JAJBSZ01. Next base: position 6,599 of record JAVBTZ010000213.1, on the reverse strand, counting down.
CGTTGGCGGCGTGTAGCGGGCAAACAAACCGCCGGGATAGAAGGTGAACAGGAGAAACACCGCCGCCACCGTCGCGGCGAAGCCGGCGCCGGCCCGGGTGAGGCGTTTCCCATCCCAGGGACGGGCGCCGTCGCCTTTCAGGTAGCCGCCGATTTCCGGGTCGTTCTGCAGCGCTTCCAGTTGGGAAACGTTTTCGCAGTCTTCTGGATTGAGGGCGAAGGGCTGATAAGGGTTCAGGTTCGGGGGAACGCCGGCAGGCGCAACCGCCGCCGGATAGGCGCCGGTGGGAGGGGGCGGTTCGACCGGAACCGGTTCGGGTATGCTGGGAAGGGGCATGGGCGATCCTTATTATAAACCAACCCTGGTTTAGGTAGCCAACTCGGGTCTTTACCTACCGTAAAATCCCGAGTATACTATTTGGCGTTGAGAATTCTTCACTTTTTCAGGGAGTGGCAACGAAAATGCGATCCAAACTCGTTCTAAAACTCTTCGCCGCCACCGCCATCGCCCTCTGCGTCGGCATTGCCGTGCAAATAATTGAACTAACCTACTTCTCGCGAAGAATAAACGCCATAATCGGCCGTACCGTCCACACCCTGTCCGACCGGCTGGTGGAACACAACGACGAGTTTTTCCGCAAAATGAAGGACGAATTGGTGAAATTGTCGGCAGAGAGCATCGAGACCGACGCCAAACGCTCCATCGGCGCCGCCGCCATCATCGCGGCGCATCTGCTGAAGGAAGGCAACCACGAATATTTCGATCGCTTCTGCAACGAAGTCGTGAAGGAGGGGGACTTCTTCGCCCTCTACGCCACCGACGTGAAAGGCGTGTACTTCGGCGGCGCCGCCCGGAATTCCGCCGCGGAAGTGCAACAACGTCTGGGCGACCGGGCCAGCAACGCCGCCCCCGACGCCCTGGCCGCCATGATGCAGGCCACCGGCGGCAAGGAAATAATCACCCACCAAACCCCGGTCGTCGATACTAACGGCCGGCAATTGGGCCAGGTGTACCTCCTCCTCACCGACGATACCCTGCGGGTCATACGCCACAATCTGGACGAAAACGTCAAATCCCTCAATGCGGTCATCACCAAATCCCTCTCCACCCAGGTCGAAACCACCCTGAAGGAAATGGACGCCAACTGGCGCTCCCTCACCCTCTACCTGTGGCTCGGCGGGGTCATCTCCATCCTCCTCGCCGCCCTCGCCCTCTATTACGCCACCCGCTACATCTTCCGGCCCATTCGCGCCGCCGTCACCCTCGCCGACGCCATCCGCCGCGGCGAAACCCACGAAAAACTCTCCTCCAAGGATTCCGGCGAAATCGGCAGCCTCATCGGCGCCCTGAACGACATGGCCGACCGGGTAGGCGAACGCGAAGCCGAAACCAACCTCGCCCTGGGAAAATTGGGCACCGTCCTGAACCAGGTCGCCCACGCCACCGGCGAAATCACCGCCAGCGCCAGTTACCTCGCCAATTCCAGCCAGGACGTCACCAACGACGCCGAGCACCAGGAACGGCTCCTGCAGAAAATCGCCGAATCGGTGGAAAGCCTCGGCGAAGGCGTCGACCTCTGCGCCGACAACGCCGGCAAAGCCTCCGACCTCTCCGGGCTCGCCAAGGCCGCCGCCCAAAAAGGGGACGAGGAAATGGGCCGGATGAAAAAAGCCATGCAAGGACTCACCGAATCGCACGGCAAAGTGGTCAAGGCCATGAAAATGATCGACGAAATCGCCTTCCAAACCAACCTCCTCGCCCTCAACGCCGCCGTGGAGGCGGCCCGCGCCGGCCGGCACGGAAAAGGCTTCGCGGTAGTCGCGGGCGAGGTCCGAAACCTCGCCGCCCGCTCCGCCCGCTCCGCCGCCGAAACGCAAAAGCTGCTGAACGAATCCATGGAACGCATGACTAAAACCACCGACTGCCTCACTTCCACCGAATGCGCCCTCAGGGAAATCGAAACCGGCGTCGACAACGTCACCAACCTCATGTCGGAAATCGCCACCGTCTCCGAAAAAAACGCCAACGGCCTCGACAAGGTGAAAGACCACGTCGAACAAATCAACAAAGTGGCGGAACGTAATTACATGTCCGCCTCCTCCGCCTCGGCAACCGCCGAGGAACTCCTGGCCATGGCCGGCGCCCTGAAGGACATGCTCGCCGCCAGCGGCAGGACGGACGCCACCCTGGCCGACGCATTGCCCCACTCCCAATTGGGCGGCCCCCCGCGATTGACCCGCCAAACCGCCGGCAAAACCGCCCCGGCGGATCGGAAACAGCCAGCGCCAAACCCCGCTTTCCCGGGTAAAACAACGCCCCACCCGACGGTGGTGATACCGTTGCCGCCGCCTTCCCCGGGGAACGCACTCCAATCCCCGACGGTAAAAACCGGGAAAACGCCGCCGCCGGCAGCGGGAAAATCCGCCTCCGCCCCGCCGCCAACCGCCAAGAAGACAACCTTGCCGGCAATAAACAAGGATCTTACCGGGAAACCTTGAATTTGCTTTTCGCGGTCAACGTAAACCGATATAATTTGTATAATGGCAGTTCATGGCGCTTTTGCCCTGAAAGGCCGATGGCGGGGTCGGTTTCCCCCCAGCAAAACTACCAGGAAAGGACCAATTGCGAACCGAAATCCACCTCCCCCCCGACGTTGAACGCCAACGTCTCCTCTTCGGCCCCAACGATTCCCACTTCCGCCTCCTCAAGGCCGAGCTCGGCGTCAACCTGGTCGCCCGAAAAGGACGCTTAATCATCGACGGCGACGAAGGCTCGGTCAGTCGCGCCCTAAATGTGATTGAACGCATGCTCGAGGCCATCGACAAGGGACAGGCCTACGTGGCCGACGAAATCACCACCCTCATGGAGCGGAACTCCGAAGACGCCGAACGGAACCGCGCCTCCGGGGTCGTCTTCACCGACAGGCTCCGCATCACCGCCCGCACCCCCAACCAGGTCACCTACATCAACCTCATCCGCGACAACAGCCTGGTCTTCGGCATGGGACCGGCCGGCTCCGGCAAGACCTATCTCGCCGTGGCCTGCGCCGTCGAGGCGCTGCGGTACGGCGAGGTGAAACGCATCGTCCTTACCCGACCGGCGGTGGAAGCGGGCGAACACCTGGGCTTCCTCCCCGGCGACATGCGGGAAAAAGTCGACCCTTACCTAAAACCCATTTACGACGCCCTGGACGACATGATCTCCCGACGGCAACTGGTGAATTACACCGAAACGGGCGTCCTCGAAGTCGCTCCCCTGGCGTATATGCGCGGGCGCACCCTGGCCCGTTCCTTCGTCATCCTCGACGAAGCGCAAAACACCACCCCGGGACAAATGAAAATGCTCCTCACCCGCCTGGGAGAACAATCCCGCTGCGTCGTCACCGGTGACCTCACCCAAGTCGACCTCGCCGGCGGCGACCGGCAGGGTTCGGGGCTGGTGCACGCGGTCCGGATTCTCCAGGGAATCCCCGGCATCGGCATGATGCACCTAACCGGCGACGACATCGTCCGTCACCGCCTGGTTCGGGAAATCGTCGCCGCCTACGACCGTTCCGACGGAAACGGCGGCCGGAACGGAACGGACAGGCCACCCCAACAGCAAGGCGGCACCCCATGACCCAAAAATTGCGGCGGGCCTTGGCGGACCAGGAACGTTTGAAGACTCTCGCCATGCGGGAGGACCTGGCCATACGGCGCCATAGCCGCGCCCACGACAAGCTTTACTATATCACCGCCCTGATTTGGGCCCTCCTGGCCGCGGCGCCGTCCCTGTACATCGGCCGCCCCATACCTTATCTACTCGGTTCGACCAGCAACTACGACGTCCACAGCCGGGTCAATTTCACCTGGCACGACAATATCGCCGAGGCGCAGGCCCTGCGGAATCTCGAATCCGGCTTCGCCCGGCGCTACCGGGAGACCCCGCTGGCGACCTGGGCCGCCGAAACGCACGGACCCATCGACTCCTTCCTCACCCGCGCCGCCGCCGCCGACAGTATCGAGGACGTGTCCCAGGCGGCTGCGGAACTGGGGATTTCCCTGACCCCGGGACAGCTTAATTCCTTCTGGCGGGGGGCGGGCTTCGCCAAAAACGATCCCTACCATTACCTGGTGTCGCCCGTAAAGGAAATCCTCGACAACGAGATTTTCCCCCAGGGAATCCTCCCCAAGGACCGCATGGAAATCGAACGCGGCCGCACCATCCAGATAACCCGCGGCGACGCCTCCCACACCGCCATGGTCGGCGGGGAACGGGGGCCGATATCGGCGGAACAATTGGCGCCGGTGTTGGAGCGCCGCTTCCGCTACAAACTCTCCGGCTACATTCCCCAGGATTTCAAGTCCGCCCTGGTCGAACTGATTATGAAAAGGATGAAGCCGAACCTGATTTACGACGAAGCCGCCTCCAAAACCGGCCTGGAGGAACGGCGGGAGGAACTCCTCTCCCGGGTGCAGGCGGTGCATGCCAACGACACCCTGCTGCACCGCGGTTCCCTGGTGACCCTGGACAAGCTGGCGATGTTCCGCGAAGAGGAGCGGGTGTACCGGGAGTCGCAGGGCTGGCGGCTGCCCCTGACCCGGTTTGTCGGCAATTTCCTCCTGTTTCTGGCGGTGGCCGTTTCCCTGGTCCTCTATTTCAAGGCGGCGGAAAACCGTCAGGTGGGGGTGGTCCGGCGCTACTTCGCCACCGCCGCCCTCTGCCTGTTTCCGGTGCTGATCGGCTATCTGTTGGTCTATCTCGGCCTCCCCGGGACCATGCTTCCCATCGGTCTTGCGGTCGGGGTCGCCGCCCTGGGGATGAATGCCAAGGCCGCCATGTTCCTGGCCAGCATGGCTTCCCTCTGCGGCTTGATTCTTTTCGAGGGTCGGGCCGACCTGATGATTGGGCATTTGGCGGCGGGGCTGTTTTTTGTGCACATGGCGCCCCGGTGCCGCTGGCGGGTGGCTTTGCTGGTGATTTCCCTGCTGGCCGGCTTAATCGGGGCGATAGCCTACATATGCTGGAATTTCGCCCGGGGGGACATGCAGGGGCTTTTGTCCATGGTCAGTTGGCGTCAGGCTTACGACGACAGCCGGAGTTCCCTGATTTCCGCCGCCGCCCTGATCCTCAACTGGCTGGCCTGCGGGGTGATTCTCCTCATCATCATGCCTTTTATCGAACGCTTCTTCGGGGTCACCACCCGCATCCGCCTGCAGGACCTCACCGCCCAGGAGCACCCCATTCTCCGCCGGCTGATTATCGAGGCTCCCGGCACCTTCCACCACTCCTCCCTCGTGTCCACCCTGGCCGAGTCCGGCGCCAACGCCATCGGCGCCGACGGTCTCAAGGCGCGGATTGGCGGGATGTTTCACGATATCGGCAAACTCCTCAAACCTGAGTATTTCACCGAAAACGAATTCGGCATCAGCCGCCACGAAAGCATGAATCCGAACATGTCCGCCCTCCTGATTATCAATCACGTCAGGGACGGCGCGGAAATGGCCAGGACTTTCGGCCTGCCGAGCATGGTCATCGACATGATTCTCCAGCATCACGGCGACAGCATGATGAAGTATTTCTACCATAAGGCGACGATTCAGTCGCCTCCGGGGTCGGTGGTGGCGCGGGAGCCGTTCCTTTATCCCGGGCCGAAGCCGCGCACTCCCGAGGCTGGGATTTTGATGATCGCGGATTCGGTGGAGGCGGCGGTGCGGAGTCTCGACACGCCGTCGCCGCAGCATTTAAGGAATCTGTTGGGTCGGATCATCCAGGAGCGTCTTCTGGACGGACAGTTCGAGGACTCGGGTTTGACCATGCGGCAGTTGACCCAGGTGGAGGATGTGCTGTTCCGCATGCTGGTGAGCATGTACCATACCCGGGTGAAGTATCCCGGGCAGGAGGGGGAGAGGAAGGGGAGGAAGCGCTGATGCCGGGGGAGGGGGAGGAATTTCTGCTTGAGACGGTTCTGCAGTTGGCGCCGCTCCTGCCGGCAGGGGGGAGGGATGTTCCCGGGGAATTGTTGCGGCGGCTGTTGGACGCCGGGTACCGGGGGAAACGCAAGCGGCCGGCCGAGGTGGGGCTGCTGGTCACGACGGACGGCGAGATCGCCAGGCTTAACCGCCGGCATCTCGGCAAAAACCACGCCACCGACGTTCTCGCTTTCGAGGACGGCGAAATCGAGGCGGGCCGGTTGCGTCTGGGGGACATTGCGATAAGTTACGACACGGCGACGCGGGAGGCGGCGGAGCGGGGGGTGGAGTTTACCCATGAATTGGCTTTCTATGCCCTGCACGGGCTGTTTCACCTTTTGGGGATGCGGGACGGGACGGCGGCGGAAAGGCGGCGGATGCACGAGGCGCAGGCGGGAGTGATGCGGGAGCTGGGTTTGCCGGTTGCGGCGGGATTGTTGGATAGGAGTCTTTTGTAATTTGGGGACACGTTACGAAATTATTCAAACCGCCGAGTAATTTCGTACCTGTCCCGAATGGCGCTGAAATAAGGGTAAAACATTCCTCCGTAGCCTGTTACGCGGACCCCTCCCCACGCGTCATTCCGGCGTCTATACAACCAACCGGGGTATAAACGGGCGGTTAAGCCGGAATCCAGGGGGCCGGACC
>JAVBTZ010000002.1:0-15554 GCA_031555915.1 Planctomycetota bacterium | reverse complement strand
GGCGTAGCCGACGAGGCGGGTTTGCCGACGGTGATTTTTTCCTGGAAATTGGCCATTTATTTCTTGGCGGCGGTGGCGGTATCGGTTTTGGCGGCCTTGTATCCGGCTGCCTGGGCGGCTTGCCGCGAGCCGATGTCGGCGTTGCGGGAGGGTTGAGTCATGGCTGACAGTGCGCTCGTTTTGGAAAATCTCAAGAAAAGTTACGACGACGGCGGCAAGCGGCTGGCCGTCCTCAAGGGGGTGGACTTTTCCCTCAAGCATGGCGAGGTCGTGGCCATTGTCGGGCGGAGCGGGTCGGGGAAAAGCACCATTCTCAATCTGGCCGGCCTCCTGGACCGGCCGGACTCGGGCGAGGTTTATATCGATGGGGTGCCGGCTTCCCGCTTGTCGGAGAATCGCCGCACCGGTCTGCGGGGCCGGGCCATCGGCTTCATCTTTCAGAACTACCATATGCTGGCCGACTTCAACGTTCTCGAAAACGTGATGCTTGGGGCGGCCATGGGGCGGGGCGGGTCGTTCGGCCGCCGCAACCGGGCCAAGGCGCTGGCATGGCTGGAGCGGGTGGGTTTGGCCGAGCGCTATTTGCACCGCCCGAACCAGCTTTCCGGCGGCGAACAACAGCGGGCGGCCATTGCCCGGGCGCTTATGCCCAATCCCGCCCTCCTGTTATGCGACGAGCCCACCGGCAACCTGGACTCGGCCACGGCCGAGGAAGTCACGGGTTGGCTGTGGAATTCGGCGCGGGAGGCGGGAATGGCGATGGTGGTGGTGACCCACGAAAACATCCTGGCCCAAAAGGCCGACCGCGTGTTGCGGCTGCGGGACGGCGTTCTGGGGCCGGAGCATGTTTGAACTTTTTTTTTTTGAATGCTTTCGGCGTTTTCAGGTAAGTGAAGCAAGGTTCTCCATTGCTTGCGATCCGCCTTGACATTATTACCAAAACCGCTCCCAACTGAAAGGCGATACACGATGTTTATGTCAACCAAAACGCCGAAACCCCGGGCCGGACTCGGCACTCCCATCCTCCTCGCCGTGTCCCTAATCCTCGCTTTTCTGCCAGGATGCACCGAACCCCTTACCTCCTACCAGGTGCAGGGCGTCTCCGTCGCCCACGGACAGAAAATCCTGGTCCTGCCTTTCATGGACACCCGCACCTTCACCGATTCCTCCGACCCGCATAAATACGACCTCGGCTATCACGCCCGCGTCATCTTCGTCGACGCCATGCGGCCCTACGCCAACGGCAATACCATCTACACCCCCAATCTGCCCCTGATTAAAAAATCCCTCGCCAACGCCGAAATCGCCGAACTCGGCCGCAGGATGGGGGCCGACCTCGTCGTCGCCGGGCAGATCTTCTCCTTTACCGACACCCGCGCCGCCTCCATACCCCCGCGCGCCGGCATGTTCATCCGCGTGATCTCCGCCAAAGACGGCTCCCTCCTCTTCGCCGGCGACCACTACCAAGCCGCCAACGTCCCCGGCGGCGGCGGCGGCAGGGACGGACAGGCCCGGAAAGTCGCCGACCTGCTCGTTCAGGGCTTCCTTGCCAACTCCAAACAACTGGTCGCCAACGCCGGACGCATCGCTTCCTCCGGAGCTTTCGCCATGCTGTCGCCGGTACCCATGAAGCCGGCCGCCATGGCCCCCTCCATCACCAAACCCGAATCCATGAAACACCGGTCGGTCCTGAAAACCGCCGTCGACCTCACGAAAGCGTCGGAAAAAACCCAAAAGAACCAGGGCGGAAAAAATGGCCGCGACACCTTCAAGGATCCCGAACCCCTGCCGGAACCGCCCCCGCTCCCCGACTTGTCCTCCTTCGCCATGCTCCTGAACTCGCCCGACTGGAACAACACCGCTCCGGCGCCGGAAAAAATCTCCCCCGCCAGCCACTACGCCGACGACTTCTTCCGCCTGCCGCCGCCGCCGGACACCAGCCTTCTGGCCCTGGCGGGGCAACCGCAGGAGCAGCTTCCCCTTCCGTCCCTGGCCGGCAAAGGCGCCGGCAAGCCGGTCGACAAAACGGAAACGGCGCCTGAGGCCGGTCTCATCCCCAGCGCCGCCGCCCTGGCCGCCGCCGACGCCGCCGCACAAAAGGAAGCCGAAACCGCCGAAGCGGCTTTGCCCCTCCCCGGCGCCTGGAACGCCAACGCCAACCCCGGCGGCAGCGAACTCCCCAATCTCGACGACAACTCCTTCTTCGAAAAAATGAACCACGCCCTCGCCGAAGACGCCGAACCGAACGCCGCCAATCCGGGCGATTGGAACAATGGCAATGCGTCTTGGGTCGGCGAATCCGAACCCTGGGTCTCCTCGCCGGCGGGAAAAAATGACGACGTGGATTCCTGGGAGCCGGATCCCGAAGACGATTTCCCCGGCGAACGCGCCGCTTTCTTCGACGGCAATTTCTCGGAAATCGCCACCCTGCCCGCCTTGGGCCTGCCCGTCTTCGACGACGAGCCCCTCGCCGGCAATGAAAAGGACCAGGCGAAAGACGCCCCGAACAAGGATGATGCGGAGAAAACCGGCCCCGCCGGCAAGCCCGCCCAGGCCAACGCGGCTCCCAAAACCGGCGCCGCCGATAAAGCCAAGTCCGAAGTCGACAAGGCGCTGGAACTGACCAAAGCCATCGACGCCGCCCGCGAAACCGCCAAGACCGCCACCGCCCAGCAGGAAGCCTTCAAAATCGAAGCCGCCAAAACCGAAGCGGCAGTAGCGGAAATCGGCAAAACCCCGGCCGTGACCGCGGCTACCGTTCCAGCTCCCGCGGGCCAGAAAAGCGGAACCGCCAAGGCCGAATCCTTCGCCACCGAACCCGAAGCCACCGCCGGCGCCGCCCCTGCCGCTGCCGCCGCCCCGGTCGCGACCGCCGCCGCCGCAGTTCCGGCTCCCGATTATTCGGCCTACCTGGCCAGCTATCCGGAAGACGGCGGCCAGGCGCAGGCAAGCGCCGCCGCCAGTTACACCTACACCTACGCCGACGAACACTCCGCCGATTACTCCGCCGACCCGGGTTACGCCGCCCTCTATGCGACCGCCGCCGAACCCGTCGACACCGCCAGCGCCGCCTGCATCGACGAGCTGCCGGAGATTGATTACCAGAAGGTCGACCCCTTCATGGTCAGTGCCGACGAAGTTTATCCCAAGCCCAACCTGGCCGCGAAAATCACCGGGGACCAACTCGCCGGCGACCTCATCGCCTCGGACGGCGGACTCTACGGCGCCGCCATGGTCATGCCCGACCCGCCGGTCATCGTCGGCGGCAAAAAAGACGACCCCATCGACCCCGGCATGGTCTACCTGCCGCTGGCGGTGACCCTGAACGGCGAGGAATACGCCCAACTCCCCACCCAACCCTTCGTTCTCGATCCCGAAACGCTCGAAGTGGTGTCTGGCAAGTTGCCCGTTACCCGCGTCCCGGTCACGACCGCGGCCGCTCCCGCCGCCAGGCCGGTTCCGGTTCCGCCCAGCGCCGGTCCCGTAATGGCCCAGCCGGCCAGTCCGGTTCCTCCCCGGCCGGTTCCGCAAGCGGTTGGTCCGGTTATGGATGGATCGGCTGGTCTCGCGACCGCTCCCCGGCGTCCCCGCGGCAAAGCCGAAGTTCGCGGCGACACGGTGGTGAAAGTTCCGGCCGTGCCGGAAGCGGCGGTTACTTCCGAAGTTGTGGTTCGGGACGGCACCCCCTTGGCCAGCCGGCCGCTGGTGGCGGAACAGCCCCGCACCCAGAAATCGGTCGACTTTGAACTCCAGGAAGATCCGTATGCCGAAATGCAGGACGCCGAGGCGAGGATCGCCTTCCCCCGAAAAGGCAACCCCGATGCCGCGCGCATCCTGATTCTACCCTACTACGACCGCCAGAATCCGAACAACCTCATCGCCAACACCGGCGGCGGCGAAGTCGTCACCACCCTCTACGGCACGCAGCTGGCGCTCGACCCCGCCCTGCAGGTCCTCTGGGACGGCAGCGGCCGGGTGACCCATGACCGGCCCATCAGCCGGCAGGAAGCGCTCGAACTCGGGCGTCTCGCCAAAGCCGATTTCGTCATGCGGGGTGAAGTGGTCGAGTTCCGCCGGGCCCAGTCGGTCCCGAGCCTCTTCTCGGCGGTGATTTCCACCGCAGTCCTGGCGGCGCAGGTGTTCTTCGCCGAAATGTCCGGGGTCGACGTCGCGACCGAAGTCTACCGGGTCTCGGACGGCATGTGCATCGTCTCCCGCCGCGACCGGGCCCAGCAGAAGTACGTCGTCCAAGCCGAGAAAACCGTCCGCCGCATGGCCGGAGTCATGTCGGACGATGTCGAACGCGCCATCCGTAATCCCAATGTGCAACCCATGGACCCCCTCATCGACGAGCTTTCCCCGGTGACGGTCCTGACCAACCCAAAGTGAGCGCGTCAGGAGATTAAAGGTTTGTAATCCGGAACCATTCCGGCAAAAATTAACCGGCGCGAAAGGACGACCTTTCGCGCCGGTTTTCTTTTCCCAAGGAGAACAAGCCAATGCCGACCCCCCGCCTTCGCCTGGCCACTCCCGACGATGCCGCCGCCATCGCCCGCATTTACGCCCACTACGTCGACCGAACCGCCGTCACCTTCGAGACCGAGGCCCCGTCGCCAACGGAAATGGCCCGGCGCATCGCCGCCACCCTTGGGCCTTATCCTTACCTCGTTGCCGAAACCGCCGCCGGGGAGGTAGTTGGTTACGCCTTCGCCGTACAGCATATGGCCCGCGCCGCTTATGCCTGGAACGCCGTCCTGTCCATTTTCCTCGACGCGAATCGGGTCGGCTCAGGTTTGGGCCGGCCGCTTTATCAGGCGCTTTTGGACATCTTGAAACTTCAGGGTTACCATAACGCCTACGGCATCATCACCTCGACCAACGTTCGCAGCGTGCGTTTTCACGAAAGCCTCGGCTTCACCCACGCCGGCACCCTGCAGCGCAGCGGTTACAAGCACGGGCAATGGTGGAGCATCCACTGGTATGAGAAACGGTTGGTCGAGGACCCAAATAACGTTGCCCCCTCACCCCCGCGATCCATAAGCGAATTGCCGGCAGCGGATTTGAATAGGAGTCTCGGCGATTGAACTCTGAGTAGCGGGGGGTATAATGTAATTAGGGAGAGGGGGAGCCGATGCGCAGTTATCCGCCATTATCGCCGCTGAATGATTATGTGTTCAAACGGCTGATGGAAAAATTCGATCTTTTGATCGCTTTTCTGCAGGCAAATCTGGATTTGCCGCCGGAGGAATATCAACGGGTCGAACTTGTCGACCCCAAACTGCCGGGCAGGTACCCCCGTGATAAAACCGGCATACTCGACATCAAGCTCATCACCTCCACCGGAAAAATCATCGATATCGAAGTGCAGGTCGAACCGCAGGAGTGGATGTGGGAGCGCATTCTCTTTTATGCCGCCGGCATGATAATGGATCAGATAGGCGAGGGCGAGGATTACGACAAGATAAAGAGGGTGATCAGCATTGTCATAACCGGACATCATCTCACCCCGAAAAATGTGCCGGACTATCGCCACTGCTTCACCCTTTATGACCGGAAAACCGCGCGGGAATATCCCCGCTTACTGGAAATTCACACGCTGGAGCTGCCGAAGTTGCCCAAGGAGTCGGACGGAACGCCCATCTGGGAGTGGCTGCGCTTTTTCCGGTCCAAGACCAAAGGAGAATTCGAGATGACCACGAAAAACAACCCCACCCTGCAAAAAGCCTGGGGCGTCATCAAGGAATTGAGCGCAGACGAGAATGAACGGCTTATCGCCCAGGCCAAAGAAAAAGAACGCCGGGATAAATCCTCGCAATTGAAAACGGCTCTGCTTCGTGGCGAGAGGATTGGCGAGAAAAGGGGCGAGAAAAGAGGGCTGAAAATAGGTATCGAGAAAGGGATGGAAAAAGGCATCGAAAAGGGAATGGAAAAAGGCATCGAAAAAGGGATGGAAAAAGGCATCGAAAAAGGAATAGAGGCAAATCGCAGGGAAAACGCGCTCGCCGCTTTACAGAACGGCCTGGCGGTTGACATGGTCGCCAGGATCGTCGGCTTGACCGAAGAAGAGGTGATGGAACTGAAAAAAACGCATTCATTGTAGTGGACTTTTTGGGGAAATCGAGCGGCGGTTGGCTCGATTTCTTCGAAAGTCCACACACTATCCTCCCAACTCCTCCAGCATTTCCCCCACATGCCGGAATACTTTTCGCGCCGCCTTCACCACTTCCGCCTGGGCTCCGGGCACGGTGAAACCGTTGAAGCGGCGGATCATTTCCAGGTCGTTGCTGCCGTCGCCGATGACGCTCACCGGGTGGGATTCCCAGCCCATGGCCAGCAGGAAATCGGCCAGGCCGGAGGCTTTGTTGACGCCGGCCTGGTTCAGGTCGATTGACACCTTGTTCGGGTGGGTGGAGAGGACGCCGGCGAAGTCTTCCCTGAGGCGGTATTCCCATTCCTGGCAGATTTCCAGGCTGGGGTAGGACAGGCTGATTTGCCCCAGCCGGGTCAAGGCCAGGGCGGCGGGGAAGGTCACTTCCTCGAATTCGAGGCCGGACTTGGGAAACCAGGAATCGGGACGGAGGACGACCCGGGTCGGACCATCGCCCGAGAGTTGGATATGGAGGCTGTTTTCCGCCGCCGGATGCCGGCAGAGGGCGGAGATGTGGGAGTCGTCCAGGTAACGCCGGAACAGTTCGCGGCCGGAGGCGTCGACGGCCAGGGCTCCGTTCAGGCAGACGATGAAGTCGACGGGTATTTTCCAGCGCTCAACCTCGCGGCGGATCATGGGATAATCGCGGCCGGTGGCTATGCCGAAAATATTACCGTTCCGGCGCCACTTGTCGATGGCGGGGAGAAGGGGGCCAATCAGTTCACCTTGGTGATACATGGTTCCGTCATAATCCGAAGCCACGATGTGCATGAAAGCTCCTTTGCCGTTGCCGCAAAATGGCTTAATACACAAAAGCCTTGGGCATTTTTAGAGGCGCCCCTTGTCAAAATGACCAATGCCATCCTACCCAAGCAGTGGGAGCGGCTGCTTACCGATTTTCGCAACTCCCCGATAAATCACAAGGTTAAAGTGGCGTCGGTTAAAAAAATATCGACGCCCCCATTGTGGCATTTTGTTTGCTTGATATAATACTGCGGTTCGTTTCACTTCTGGGACGCCCACCGCGTTCCAGATGTTTTTTTCAACCGCCCAAGGAAAAAATATAAAGCAAGCATCAGTAATCGCTGATTCATCAAGGTAAATCTCTTTCATGGAGGAACTTGGACATGGCAGTAAAACCGTTGGCCGACAAAATTCTCGTCAAGCGTCTCGAAGCCCAGGAAATCACCAAGGGCGGCATTGTCCTCCCCGACAGCGCCAAGGAAAAACCGAAGGAAGGGCGCGTGGTCGAAGTCGGACCCGGCAAAATCACCGACTCCGGCGAACGCGGGGTCATGCAGGTCAAGAAAGACGACCGTATTCTCTTCACCAGCTACGCCGGCACCGAAATTAAAATCGACGGCCAGGAATTCCTGATCATGTCGGAAGACGACGTGCTCGCCATCGTCAAGGAATAACGCGGGGGAACCGCAACCGCATTTTACCACAGAGAACACCGAGACCACAGAGTACCACACTTAACAGCGGATGGGAGTAAATCCTGAATTCGGTTTTATAATAAATATTTCCAAAGGCTACACGTAATTCCTCAGTTAAGCGTGGTTCTCCGTGGTCTCTGTGTTCTCTGTGGTGAATATATTTTAAATCATAATTAGACCTTTAAATATTTTTGGGAGAACATCAATGGCAGCCAAGAAACTGGCGTTTGACGCCGAAGCGCGCGAAGGCATTCGCGCGGGCGTAAAGAAACTCGCGCAAGCGGTCAAGGTCACCCTGGGCCCCCGCGGCCGCAATGTCGTAATCGAAAAATCCTACGGCGCCCCCACCGTCACCAAGGACGGCGTCACCGTCGCCAAGGAAGTCGAACTCGAAGACAAGTACGAGAACATGGGCGCGCAAATGGTCAAGTCCGTCGCCTCGAAAACCTCCGACGTCGCCGGCGACGGCACCACCACCGCCACCGTGCTCGCCGAAGCCATTTTCGACGAGGGCCTCAAGAACGTCGCCGCCGGCGCCAGCGCCATGGCCCTGAAGCGCGGCATCGACAAGGCGGTCGACGGCATCGTGGCCGAGTTGAAGAAAATTTCCAAGCCCGTGAAGTCCAACAAGGAAATCGCCCAGGTCGCCACCGTCTCCGCGAACGGCGACGAAGAAATCGGCTCGAAAATCGCCGAAGCCATGGACAAGGTCGGCAAGGACGGCGTCATCACGGTCGAGGAAGGCAAGGGTCTCGACACGACGATCGATCTCGTCGAAGGCATGCAGTTCGACCGCGGCTACCTCTCCCCCCACTTCGTCACCTCGGTCGAGGACATGGAAGCGGATCTCGAAAACGCCTACGTCCTCCTCTACGAAAAGAAGATTTCCTCGGTTAAGGACATCCTCCCCATTCTTGAGAAAATCGCCCAGTCCCGCCGGCCCCTCCTCATCGTGGCGGAAGACGTCGACGGCGAAGCCCTCGCGACCCTGGTCGTCAACAAGCTGCGCGGCACCCTGAATGTCTGCGCCGTAAAGGCGCCCGGCTACGGCGACCGCCGGAAAGCCATGCTGGAAGACATCGCCGTCCTGACGGGCGGCCAGGCGGTCTTCGAAGACATCGGCATGAAGCTTGAGAACCTGGACATCGCTTCCCTGGGGCAAGCCAAGAAGATCGTCGTCGACAAGGACAACACCACCATCATCGAAGGCGCGGGCAAGACCGACGCCGTCAAGGCCCGCATCGAGCAGATTCGCCGCGAAATCGACGCCACCACCTCCGATTACGACAAGGAAAAGCTCCAGGAACGCCTGGCGAAATTGTCCGGCGGGGTCGCCCAGGTCAATGTCGGCGCCGCGACGGAAGTGGAGATGAAAGAGAAGAAAGCCCGGGTCGAGGACGCCCTGCAGGCGACCCGCGCGGCCGTGGAGGAAGGCATCGTCCCCGGCGGCGGCGTGGCCCTGATTCGTTGCGCCAAGGCCCTGGAAAAGGTAGAAACGAAGGGCGAGGACGAGAAAACCGGCGTCGACATCGTCCGCCGCGCCATCACCTACCCCCTCCGTTCCATCGCCGAAAACGGCGGCAAGGAAGGGGCGATTATCGTTCAGAAAGTGGCGGAAGGCAAAGACGCCTTCGGCTACAACGCCCAAACCGACGAATACGGCGACTTGGTGGCGATGGGCGTCATCGACCCGACCAAAGTCACCCGTTGCGCCCTGCAGAACGCGGCTTCCATCGCCGGTCTCCTTCTCACCACCGACTGCGCGCTTGTTGAGATTCCCGAGAAGAAACCGGCCATGCCCCCTGGCGGCATGGGTGGTATGGGCGGTATGGGCGGCATGGGTGGAATGGGCGGCATGGGCGGGATGATGTAAACTCCGACTCGGTTGCGGCGATTGCAGGCAACGACCGGCGATTTTGCGGCTCCGCCCTTGGGCGGGGCCGCTTTTTTATCTGGGGCGCCGGCCCAACCGCAATTACGCACGTTAAAGATTCTTGCTAAACAATGATGAATCATTTATCCTTGTACGCCTTGCATTAATCTTGAAGTTTTAGCTGGTATTTCAAGGGTATTTGCAACACTCTGGCTACCAATATTTTTTGAGGAAATCAAGCGGAAGGTTGGCTCGATTTTTCCGAAAAGTCTACAGGCATAAACCCGACTCATACACGACCGGAGAGGATTTTTTCTATGGAAATGGGATTGGGGTTCATGATTGGCCTTCTGGCCGGGACGGTGGTTGCGGTGGTGGGCGCAATGATTATTTTCATCGCCAGAAAGGCGGTTCGCAGCGCTCCCTCCGCCGCCGCCACCGAAATGCGCGCCCTGGCCGACACCACGCCCCTGCAGGGGCTGGCCAAGCCCGCCAAGGCGGGCGGCGGACTGGACCTCAACCCCGCTGCCAGGAGCGGCCGGTCCGACCCCTCCTCCAGCCAGAACGCCGCCGACCGAAACAGCCAGCGGCGGAATACCATCGTCATCGAACAGGTTGAGCTTCGCGACCGCCAGTTCACCAAAAGCGTGCAGGATATCCGCGAGCTCCTTCTTCGTCTCGCCGACGTCATCGCCACCACCGAAACGGCCAGCGGCGAAGCGGCCGCCGCCTTCAACTCCGCCCGCAAAACCATCGACAACATCGACTCCGACGACAACGCCGACCTCTCCGAAGCGCAGCGGGTCCTGATTGGGGAAATCGACCGGGTCATCAAGTCCAACGCCAAATTGCAGGGTGAACTGGACAAGGCCAACCAGGGCATTGTCGAACAGCGGCGGCAAATCGAGGAGCTTCGCGTCCAGGCCCGCATCGACGCCCTGACCCGCATCTCCAACCGCACCGCCTTTGACGAGCGCCTCCAGGAATACATCGCCCTCCTGAACCGAAACCGCCTCACCTTCACCCTGCTCCTGATGGACATCGACTATTTCAAGAAAGTGAACGACGAACACGGCCATGTTAACGGCGACCGAATTCTACGCGGCGTGGCTTCGCGGATTGCCGACGGGGTCCGCACGAACGACTTCCCCGCCCGTTACGGCGGCGAGGAGTTCGCGGTCATTTTCCCCGGTTCCGGCGTTAAGGACGCTTACATTGTGGCCGACCGGATTCGCAAGGACATTTCGAAAACGAATTTCCGGCTGGACGAAAAGACGATACGCATGACCATTTCCGGCGGCATGGCCGAATGTAAACAAGGGATGAAGGCGGAGCAGATCATCGCCAAGGCGGACGACGCCCTGTACCGCGCGAAAAACGGCGGCCGCAACCAAGTGCTGATCGACGGCATGGAAGCGCCGGCGCCGGCGGCGGCGGAGTGAAAACGTAGTAATTCGTGAGTGTCCCGAATGGCGCTGAAATAAGGGTAAACCTTTGCGAGGCGATAATTTAAAATAATTTTTAACCACAGAGACACAAAGGACACAGAGAACCATAACCACAAACCATCTTTCATATTTGGTATTATTAAGTTTTTCGGCTGCGGTTCTCTGTGTCCTTTGTGTCTCTGTGGTTAAATAAAACTAACTCTACAACGCTAGATTTGCGGGAACCGCCCCGCAAATCTAGCATGAATAACCAGTTGCGTTGATCTTCGTTCTTTACCGCCAGCGCCGGAATTATTGTCTAACCCTATACTCATGCTACTTTTACGGAAGTGGTTCCCGTAAAAGTAGCGTTGTAGGACTAACCAACTTATTTTTGCGCGGCGCCTTAGTTATTCCGCTCCGCCCATTCGCGAACATAACCCGCCAGCAATTCCAGGCCGATCAGTAAACTCGGGGTCGGACGGGCGATGTATTCCTCGGGGATTTTGTGAACGTCACCGGTTTGGAAAGCCCGTAGCGGCTGATAAATATTCCGGGCCCGAATCTCCTCCAACCCCACCCGGTTCATCACCCCCTCTTCGGCGACGAAGATGTCCACCTCGCCCGCGTGGGACAGGAGGCGCTCCGGCCCATAGGGAACGAGGAGGCCGGCATCCCGCCGCAGCGCCTCGGAGTCGGCGGCTATATATCTGCCGCCCGCCAGTTCCACCAGCCAAGCCGGAAACGAGTCGGGGGAAAAGGTCAGGATTTCGCGGTGGACCGCTTCGATGAAGATGCCGGGGCGTTTTTTCAAGCCGGCGGCGGCGGGGGAAATAGCCGCGATTTTTTCCGCGAAATCGGCGATCATTTTCTCCCCCTCCTCCTCCCTTCCCACCAGTCCGGCCAGCTCCCGCCAATAGGCGTACAGGTCGTCCTTGCCTATCGCCTGCGGCGCCAGCACCTGGATTCCCACCCTGGCCAACGCCTCCCGCAAGCGTCCCGCGCCGGCGACCTGCCGGGGCCGGGCCAGCACGATATCCGCTTCGGCGGCGATAAACCTTTCCACGTCGTCCCGCAGGGAATAGGTCGGCACCTGCCAGCCTTCGGTGTCGGAGCCGGCGTAACTGTCCTGGCGGGCGATGCCGATGATGTGGTCCCGGGCGCCGAGACGAAGCAGGACTTCGGTGTGGCCGGCGTAGAGGCTGATGATGCGGGGATGAACCGTGCCGCTTTTGGGTGGGGCGGCAGTGACGGCGGCTCCCTGTTCCGACGGTTTTGCCGACTCCCCGGCGCTGATCGAACCGCCCCAACCGAGCACCAACGCCACGCTGATAATTAAAGTTGGAAGCGTCATTTTTCTTACTCGCCTTTCGCTTTCCGTTCCGCCAACACTCTCGACTCCAACGCCCGCAGATGCTCGACATAGATGTCGGCCCAGGCATTCAACGACCCGAGACCCGTCAACACGCATTCGACCTCATAACCCGCGTTCGCGAAAATATTCTTCCAACTGTCCTCCTCCTCCCCCGCCATGTCGTTCCTGGCGTGATCCCCCGCCACCAGCATCAACGGCGCCAACAACACTCCGGCAGGCTTTTTCGCCAGCTTGTCCAATTCTGCCGCAATGTCCCCGGGAAACGGCGGCGCCTCCACCGTGCCAATATAAATTTCGGAACCATAGCGCTTACGCAACTCGCTCTCCAGCTTCGCAAACACCTCCTGATTCAAATGCTCGTTGCCATGTCCCATCAGCACCAATGCCCGCCCTTCCGCCTCCGCCCGCCGCCACAACGGTTCCAACGCGCCGGCAGCCCGGGCCAGATACGCGTCCCTCCCATCGCCGACACCCAGGGCCGGTTCCCCCACGCCAATCCAAGGGAACGGCGACAGGGAACGCTGACGCGTCTTAATCCCCGCCAGCGCCCCCACCAAACCGGCCAAATCCTTGTATTCCTCGCCATCCGTAATATGAAGGGATTGCACCAAGACCACCCCCGACCCCGTTTCCTGAAGGTCGCCGAGAGTCGCTAGAACCGATTTTACCTGGAATACCTCCGCCGGAACTTCAGGATGTTCAAGGCGGAATTCCTGACTGCCGGAACGCTCCCGCCACACCGAACGGACTTTGTTCGAGGTAAACGCCAGGCAGACGTCGTGATCGGGGAACGCTTTCTCCACCCGGCCCTTGAGGTTGAAAATTGCCTGAAGCGCCTCGGGTTCGGTGGTCCCGAAAGCGGCCAGGACAATCGCCGGTTTCTTGACCGGCCGATCATACGCCCTCGCCAACCCACCGGTGATAAGGCAAAGCGCCACGGCAACGCTTGACAGGATTTGCACTTTCATATTAACCATCCTTTCTCAAAAAAAAACGGCTTCGTTCATCCCATTGATGAACGAAGCCGCAAGTCCGTATTTGTGCGCCTTCAGGCCGGTTGCCCGGCAATAGATTTTTTCCGCGATCGTACCGGAATCTCCCGGTTCCGCCCGCGAGCGGAATCCAGCCCCATTCTGCACGGAATGGGACGGCTACCATCGCACCCGACCTTGGCCGGTCTTCTGGCTTCCGGATCGCCGCGTTTTTTTCTCGCCTTCCCGCCGATACAACTACCCGCTTCAATTCGGCAGTGGCTGGTCCGGGTTTTTACCTCACCCCGAAAAAAACGCTCCCCGGTTACAGCGGCGGCACCGCGACGGTTTTGCACCGTTCTTCCCTGGCGCCAATGCGGGAGAGTAAACTGGCGCCAACTATACTCCTTCATGCTGCCGGAGTCAAGACGCCCTCAACGAAACGACACCGCCACCCCGCCGGTGAAAGCGTCCCGCCAAACCCGCGCTTCCGTCCCATACGCCGCGCTGATTATTTCACTCGTCAGCACTTCCTCCACCGGGCCCGCCGCCAATAATTTTCCCCCGCGCAAGAAAACAATCTCATGCGCAAACCGCGCCGCCAGACCTAAATCGTGGCTCACCGTCACCACCAATTTCCCCTCTTCCGCCAATCTCCGCGCCAGCCCCAGCAGTTCCAGCGCTCTCCCCACATCCAGGCCCGCGCCAGGTTCATCCAATAATACCATCGGCGTCGCCTGCGCCAGGGTCCGCGCCACCACCACCCTGCGCCTCTCCCCCCCCGACAACGCCGTCACCGGCCGGTCGCTCAATTCCTCCAGCCGCAAATTCCGTAACGCCGCCGCCACCGCCGCCTCGTCCTCCGGCTCCAACCTGCCCCAACGGCCAAGATAGGGCCGCCGCCCCATCGCCACCACTTCCCTCACCGTAAAGGGAAAATGCAGGTTGAACTCCTGCGGCGCCAGGGCCAGAAGCTTGGCCAGACTGCCGGGCGGGTAATGGCCGACGCTTTTCCCCATGAGCCGCAGTTCACCCCGGGCCGGTTTTTTCAGGCCGGCCAGGAGGTCCATGAGGGTGCTTTTGCCGGCGCCGTTCGCGCCGGCCAGCAGGTAGTGCCGGCCGGGACGCAGGGTGAAGGAAACATTGTCCACCACCCGCCGGGGACCGTGGGCGAAGGTCAAAGCTTCCGCCTGAATCCAGGCCGTTTCGGAATCATTCATGGCCGGGATCTCCCATTCGGCGGCGGAAGACGATGAGGAACGCCGGCAGCGCCAGCAGCGCCGTCAGGACGCCGACCGGGATTTCCCCCGGCAGAACCACCCGGGCGACCGTGTCCGCGGCCAGGAGCAGCAGGCCGCCGCCGAGGGTGGACAATGGCAGGAGGGAGCGGTGATCCGGCCCCGAAGCCAGGCGTAATAGATGGGGGACGATAAGCCCGACAAAGCCGATTATCCCCGCGACCGACACCGCCGCCGCCGCCGCCAGGCTGGCCGCCGCCAACAGCCGCAGGCGAACTTTCCGGGTGTCGACCCCGAGCGTCTCGGCGCTGCGGGCGCCGATGGACATGACGTTCAGGTCCACGGCCGAAGCCAGCGTGACGGCCAGGGCCGGGGCGAAGAAGAGGGCGACCACGGCGGCGTCGGACCAGGTGCGGGCCTGGAAGCTGCCGAGGAGCCAGAAGACGATGGAGCCGACTTGGTCGCCGGCGAGGTATTTGATGAAGGAGAGTCCGGCGGAGAGGATGGCGGAGAGCATGACGCCGGCCAGAATCATGTTGCTGGGGGCGAGTCTTCCGTCGTGGTCGCGGGCGAGGGCGATGACGGCGGCGAGGGTGATTAGGGCGGTTATGAAGGCGGCGGCGGTTAACATGTAGGGGGCGGCGAGGAAGGCCAGGCTGGGGGAGGCCATGGCGGCGGCGATGGCGAGGGCGGCCCCGAAGGCGGCGCCGGAGGAGACGCCGAGGGTGTAGGGGTCGGCGAGGGGGTTCATGAGGAGTCCCTGGAAGACGGCGCCGGAGAGGCCAAGCGAGGCGCCGGCGAGGTAGGCGGTGGCGATGCGGGGCAGGCGGATTTGCCAGAGGATGGTGTAGCGGGTTTCGGGGATGGGGCTGGGGGAGGAGGTGATTTTGGCGAATAGGGTGGCGGCGAGGTCGTGGAGGGGAATGGGGATGACGCCGCGATTGAGGGAGTAGAGGGCGAGGCGGAGGGCGGCGAGGGTGAGGGTGCGGGTGAGGAGCCAGGGGGGGAGTCGTCCGGGCGGGCGTTTGGCGGCGGTCACGGTCAGTGTGCCTTTCAAAAAAGAGCGGTAAGGGTGGTTCAATA
>JAVBTZ010000037.1:0-13496 GCA_031555915.1 Planctomycetota bacterium | reverse complement strand
GGCGTCCGAGCCTGAGTATTATGCACCGGCGAAAAAACAAACCCCCCATCCGGACTGAAAACCGCCAAACGCTCCAAAACCTCGCGCCTGACCTCCTCCGGCGTCCCAAAAGGAAGCGTCTTCTGAGTGTCGACCCCCCCTCCCCAAAAAGTGATGCGGGAGCCGTATTTGTCCTTCAGAACTTTCGCTTCCATCCCGGCGGCAGAACATTGCACCGGATTCAAAATGTCAAACCCGACTTCCACGAAGGCGTCAATAAAAGACGCCACCGCACCACAGGAATGCTTGAAGGTTTTGCAAGGCGTGTTATCGTGAATCCAGCCGCACAGGCGGCGGTAGGAATCGCCGTAGAGATCGTGGAAAGTGTCAAGGGAACAGAACGTGCCGATTTGCGTCCCGAAGTCGGTCCCGCAGACGTGAACCACATCGCATAAATCCCGCCCGCCCGCCGTGAAGACCTGCTCCAGATTGGCCAAAGCCACCTCGGTCTGGAGCCGGAACACCTCCTTCAGGTAATCCGGCCGCAAGGACACCGACACATACCATTCCTCGATGTCCCGTATCCCCTTGGGATGCTTCAGACCCTGACCCGGCACCCGGGCGATGTCGCCAATCGAAGTGCCGGGAATAGACAGGGTCACAGCCCGCCCGCTGGCCCGCGCCTGGCGGCAATTGGCGACAATTCGGGCGACGGCGGCGGAGTCGAGAATTTTATACTCCTCGGCGTTGTCCCGGGGATTCGGGTGGTCTTCGTCAAAATCGGTCGGGCGGATAATGGCATCGGTGAAAAAGCTCGACGCCGGCATGCGGCCGCTCGCGGGCACGGTGACGTCCCCCTGGGGATAAACCAGCACGTCTCCGTTCGCCTCCCGCCTGAAACCAAAGCCTTCCGGCACCAATATGTCCTGCCCCCACGGAGCCCGCCATTCCTTCCATTCGCCGACGGGATTTCCGTAAGTGGAGCCGATGGGCAGGGCCATGGCGACCGAGCAACCCAGGGTGCCGGCGAGGTCTTCGTCAATCCAACCGATGCAGGAGGAAATGTCCGGCACCTTGACCAAACGTTTCGCCAAGCCGAAATGATCGCGCAGTTCCGCGACCAGGCTGCAATGGATGCCGGTTACGTTGGTGCCGCCGAAATCGCGGGGGACAGCGGCGGGCTGGCGGTGGTTGAGGCTGGCGAGGACGATTTCGCGTTGGTTCATGGGCTTTCCTCGATTTAAGAGCACTTTTTACGGCTTTCCGTAAAGAAGATTGGGGATAAACATGACGCTTTGCGGGAAAATAATGTAAACCGCGACCGTGATTAGAATGGCCACGAAGAAAGGAGTGGATTCCGTGACGTACTCGTGCAAGGGACAATCCAAAATATCGCAGACGATGTACAGCGCGGTGCCCACCGGCGGGGTCAGGACGCCCATGGTCACCACCGTCATCATTACGACCCCGAAATGCACCGGGTCCACCCCGACATTTTTCAAAACCGGCAGGAAAATGGGGGTCAAGAGGAGCACGTTGACGTTACTGTCGACAAAGAGCCCGGCGATGACCAGGAAGGCGACGATGATGAACAGGAGCCCGGTGGGGTTGTTGGTGATGCCTAGGAGCTTGCCGCCGAGATATTGGGGAATCTGCTCCATCGTGAGGGCGTAGCCGAAAATCCCCGACATGGCGATAATAAGGATGATGCCGCCGTTGTCGATGAAGGAATCCTTCAAAGCGGCCTTGAAGTTTTTCCAGGTCAGTTCCTTGTAGATGAAGACCCCGATTAGGAGCGCGTAAACCACGGCGAAGGCGCCGGCTTCGGTTGGGGTGAACAAGCCGAAGCGGATGCCGACGATGAGGATGATGGGAAACAGGAGCGCCCAAATGGAATCCTTCAGGTCGGCAAGAATTTCCTTGGCCGAAGGCGGCGGTATGTCGGCGGCGGGCAGGTCGTAGTTTTTCCGTTTGGCGGTTATGGACACGGTCGCCATGAGGATGAGCATCATGATGATGCCGGGGAATAGCCCGGCCGCGAAGAGCCGGCCGATGGAGACTTCCCCGATGAAGCCGTAGAGGATCAACCCGAGACTGGGGGGAATGGTGGCGGTGATGAGCGAGGTGAAACAGATGACCGCCGCGGCGTAACCCTTGGGGTAACCCCGTTTAATCATGCCGGGGCCGAGAATCCGCGCCTCCATCGAGGCGTCGGCGACGGCAGAGCCGGACACGCCGCCCATCAGGGTGCTTAAGACCACCGATACCTGGGCGAGTCCCCCTGCCATTCTGCGGGTCAACAAGGACGACAGCCGCAAGAGGCGGGAGGTAATGCCGGCCCGGTTCATGAGGTTGCCGGCGAAAATAAAGAAAGGCACGGCGAGGAAGGCGATGGATTGGGTCTGCGCCACCACCCGCTGCACGGAAATGTCAAAGGGAAATTTCGAAGCCGTCCAGAACCAGACCGCCCCCGAGATGCCGATGACGAAGGCGATGGGGACATGGATTACCAAGAGGACGACGAAGGTGATTACCAACCAGGTCATGGGGCTATTCCTCCCTTGTCAGGTGCGGTTCGGTTAAACAAACGCCCACATCGCCGGGGTCGTCGGAAACCGCGTCGGCGTTAAGGGACCAGGCGTCGTCGTTCAGGTGCCGGATCAACTTGTAGGCCTTTATGCCGGCGGTGAGGATCATGCATAGGGATCCGATGGGCAGGCACAGGGTGACGTAGGAGTAGGAAATAGGGATGGTTTGGAAGAAACGGTCCCAGGAACGGAAGGAAAGCCGGAAGCCATAGTAGACGAAAATGATCAGAATGGCGATCATGACCAGGTAGCCGATGAGATGCACGATTTTGTTCAGCCTCGGCTTGAAGGTGTTGACGAGCATATCCACCCCCACCAGCCGGCAGCGGCGCATGGCCACATCGGCTCCGAGCAGGGCCACCCAGGCGAAAAACAGTTTGGCGATGTCGTCGGCCCAAATGAGGGGATGGTTGAACAGCCGCATGAAGGAGCTGGAGAAAACCAAGGCCACGATGGAAAAGAAAAGGATGCCGCAAATCACTTCTTGGATGAGACAATACGTCCCGTATATTTTTTTCATGCCGACCCCCGTCAAGGCGCCGTCTCTAGGCCGGGAGGCCCAAACCCGAGACGGCGCCCATGCAAAGCAAACAAAAATAAATCGGAAAGAACCTAAGCTTTACGACTGCTACTTCAGCCCCAGTTCCTTGTTCAGTTCCTTGCGCAGTTCCGTGAAGCCCATCTCGGCGTAAACCGGCTGGACCGCGTCGATGAACGGTTTCTTGTCGATTTCAACCACGGTCACCCCGTAGTTTTTCGTCATGTCGTCGATGTATTCCTTGGACAGTTTCTTGACCAAATCCTGGTTGGCGCGGTAGGCTTCGCGGGCGATGTTCACGAGTTCGTCCTGGCGTTCCTTCGGGAGGGTGTTGAACCAGGCGGTGCCGGTGACCATGGAGCCGATGAGGAGGAAGTGCTCGGACAGGCTGATGAATTTGGCCGGTTCAAACATGCGCATGGCGTAGATGCCGGGGATTTGCGCTTCGGTGCCGTCGACGACGCCTTGTTCGAGGCCCTGGTACGTTTCGCCCCAGGAGAGGGCGGTGGGGATGCCGCCCATGGCGGCGACGGACTTGGTGAACAGGGGGGAGCCGATGGTGCGGATTTTGAGGCCCTTCAGGTCGGCGGGGGTGCGGGCGATTTTGGTCTTCAGAATCCAGCTGCGGGCGCCGGAGAAGCAGTTGGAGGTGATGAGCTTGATGCCCTTCTTTTCGAAATCCTTCTCCCATTTCTTATAGAGGTTCGTTTCCATCACCTTGTTGAGATAAGTGTAATCGGGGAACACGTAGGGCATCTGGATGAGGCCGTAATCCGGCACGAAGGAGGCGATGCGGCCGGGGTCGGTGGCGTTGATGACGGGTACGCCGGAGATGGCTTGTTCGGTGACGTCGTCCGTTTCGCCCATGACGCCGCCGATCATCACCTTGGCGTCCCAGTTGCCGGTGGCGTTGAGCCGTTTGGCGAATTCTTCGTGGGCCATGGACTGGGTGTCGGTGGCGCCGGAGGTGCCGGCGATGAGGACCTCGTACTTTTGGCCCGCCGTGGCGATTTGGGTCGAGACGGCGAAAACCGTCGCCAATAAGCACAGGACCAGTTTGCTGCGCATTGTCATGTTGTTCTCCCAATTATACCTGGAAATTGGGGCGGCGCCGAGCCGCCCGAGGAAAATTACATACATAAGCGAACGTGGCACGGGTGACAGGAACGGTGTCGAATGGGAAAGTTGGACTTTTTCCGCGCGATGCGGAGGTGCACGGCGACATTTGCCAATTAGTTTAACATACTACAACGGCCGACGGTTCCGCACAAGCATAAAGAGTAGGTTTCGGTCAAGGTTGTATAATCCGCCGCGCTATCTCGCCGGCGCGGGCGTAAACTTCTTCCGTGCCGATACCGACGTGGAAATTGCCGTCTTCATAGAGAATCCTGCCGTCGATCATGGTCATTTTTACGTTGCTTTTGCTGCCGGCGTAGACGAGGTTCCGCATCACGTCGTTACGGGGCTGCATGTTCGGCTGTTGCAGATCGATGACGATTAGGTCCGCGAGCTGGCCGGGGGCCAGGCCCTGGCAGTCCTTCAGCCGCATCACTTCGGCGCCGTTACGGGTGGCGATGCGGAGAATTTCGTCGGTCGTGAGGGCGTTGGCCGTGCCGGTGGCGATATTTTGCAGGGCGGCGAGGAGGTACATTTCCCTGAAGAAATCCAGGGCGTTGTTGCTGGCCGGGCCGTCCGTGCCGAGGGCGACCAGGAGGCCGTGGTCGAGCATCCGCTTGATCGGGGCGATGCCGCTGGCGAGTTTGGCGTTGGAGGCGGGGCAGGTGACGGCGGCCACTTTTTTCTTCCGCATGATTTCCAGGTCGGCTTTGCTCACATGCACGCTGTGATAGCCGGCGCCGCCGTGTTCGAGCAGGCCGATCTGGTCGAACAGGGCAATGGGGGTGAGTTCGTGCCCGGCCAGGCAGGATTCGACTTCGCCGACCGTTTCGGAATTGTGAAAATAAACCGGCTCCCCCAGCCGGCGCGACAAGGCGGCGATGGATTCGAGGAGGGAGTCGGAGGCGGTGTATTCGGCATGGAAGCCCAGAATGTACGAGACCCGGTCATGCACTTGGTTGAAGGTGCGGAATTGATCTTCAAGGAGCTTGGCGTCGCCGTAAAAATTACTGATGGAGCCGGAGAAAACCGCGCGGAAGCCGGTGTCGACCGCGGCCCGAATCATGTCCTCGTTGAAGTAATACATGTCGAGGGCGGAAGTTATGCCGCTGGAAAGATATTCCAGGACCGCCAGCTGGTAGAGGGTGTAAACGTCGTCCCCCTTGAGTTTGGCTTCGAGGGGGAAGACCTGTTCCTTCAGCCATTCGCTTAGGGGCAGGCCGTCGGCATGGGAGCGGAGGAAGGTCATCGGCGAATGCGCGTGGGCGTTTTTGAAACCGGGCAGGACCAGGTTGCCTTTCAAGTCGATTTCATGCGTGAAGCTCCGGTTCGCTGGTTGGCCGGGTCCGGCGTAAACGATGCGATTACCCTCGACCCAGATTTCGCCGGGGAACGTTTCCGCATTGTCCACCAGGGGGCAAATCAGCCCGTTGTACAACCGGACCGACGTTTTCGTATCCCCTTGTGCGACCGGTCCGTAGGCGGTGGCCGCTCCCCCTTCCCTTGCCCCGGCCAGTGCCGCCGCCAGTAAAAATATCCCTGCCGCCAAATACAAACTTTTACGCATAGTCTACTCCTTATTAGGGTGGAGATAAGGCTTGGGGAGGTAAAGTCGGGATTTCTTTGCAGCTCCTGCTGCTCCCGCTGCATTTTACCTTATTTCGGAGATTGTGAAACCATATTGACCTTGTTATACTAACCGAAGACACTGGGTATTGTATCCATTATGCGGTTGACAAAGTAATACGTTCTGAACGGAGCGGCCATGAGCACCAGCGACCTTGCGTCTTCCCGAATCCTACTCACCGGCGGCAGCGGCTTGTTGGGTGGCGCCCTAAGGGCGTTAATCCCGGAAATGTTGTCTCCCCCCTCGAACCTTTTCGATATCACCAATTATGCCTCCATGACGGCATACCTGGAAGGATTGGTGGAAAAGCCGGCCGTAATCGTGCACGCCGCCGCCTTCACCAAAACCCACGAAACGCCGAAACGGGTGGTCGAGGCGATGGAAATAAACATCGTCGGCACCTGCAACTGCGTCAAATTGTGCGAGCGTTACGCCTGCAAGCTGGTTTACATCAGCACCGATTACGTCTTCCGTGGCGACCGCGGCAATTATGCGGAGGACGACGAACTCCATCCCTGCAACGCCTACGCCTGGTCGAAGCTGGGGGGCGAGTGCGCGGTGCACATGTATCCGAATTCCATCATCGTGCGCACCTCTTTCGGTCCCGAACCTTTTCCCTTCCCCAAAGCCTTCACGGATCTCTGGACTTCGAAGATCGGGGTAAGCGAGATGGCGCGGCGGCTCCTCCCGGTCATCAAGTCGAAGATGACCGGCGTCATCCACATCGGCGTGCCGCGCCGGACGATTATGGAGTACGCCGTTTCCATCTCGCCGGGTAAATCCTTCGAGGCCATGACGACCAAGGACTCGGACCTGCGGTTCCCGAAAGACACCTCGCTCGATTGTTCCAAATACCGGGACCTCTTCGGTGAATAGTTTTCGCGGCATTATTAGCCTTTAGCCCCGCGCAATTGGAAATAATCCATGACTGAAACGGTTTTTCTGCCCGGCACTGCCGGAACGCCCCTGGTTTCCGTGGTCCTGGTCAACTACAAGACTCCGGCGATGACCCTGGATTGCCTGGAGAGCCTTTCCCGGCATTGCCGGAGCGTCCCGGCGGAAATCATCGTGGCGGACAACAATTCCGGCGATGATTCGGTGGAAAGGTTAAGAAAATCCAGTGTCCCCCTGGTGGTGGTGCCGATGCCGGTCAACCTCGGGTTCGGAGGCGGCTGCAACGCCGGCGCGCGCCTTGCCCGGGGCCGTTACATATATCTCCTAAACACCGACACCCTGATGCGGGACGACAACATCCGCATCCTCGTGGATTTTCTGGAACAGAAGCCGGCGGCGGTGGCGGTGGGGTCGCGGCTGTGTTACCCCGACGGAACGCGGCAAAGGTCGGCCTTCAATTTTCCCTCGCCCTGGCGGGTTTTTTTCGGCGCGGAGGGTATCGGCGAAGCCCTGGAGCGGCGCTTCCCATTTTTGGGTGGAAAGCTGTCGATGTTTGTCCCCGATGAGCGTCTCGCCCGGCCTTGCCGGGTGGATTGGTGTCATGGGGCGTCATTGATGTTCCGGGCCGATGCGTACCGGCAGGTCGGCGGTTTTGACGAGGGCTTCTTCATGTATGCGGAGGAACTCGATCTCTGCCGCCGGTTGACGCCGCTCGGTGAAATATGGTATACCCCCGAAACGACGGTGGTTCACTTCGAGGGGGCGAGTCATGCCGAGGGGCCGATTTCCGACCGCCGCATGGGGTACATGGCGGCGGGACGCCGGCGTTATTACCAGAAGCACCATTCCTTCCTTGGGGCCGCCCTGTGCAATTTGGCGGATGGCGGGGGCTCCTTGGCTAAAGGGGCGGTGTTGTGGCTGAT
Source organism: Planctomycetota bacterium (assembly GCA_031555915.1). Lineage (GTDB taxonomy): Bacteria > Planctomycetota > SZUA-567 > SZUA-567 > SZUA-567 > JAJBSZ01. The sequence continues at coordinate 5,831 of JAVBTZ010000037.1, read as the reverse complement.
GGCTTTGTTCAACCGAAACCCGAAGGTCAAGCGCCGCGCCGCCTTGCAGCTCACCTATGCGCGGAATTATTTCAAATACACTTACCCCCTCCCTCCGGCGCAACCGGACGTCAAATCGTGAAGCGCAGGTTTCGCCTTCAATTTATGGGATAAACGACCTCATGAAAATCAATACCTTCAATGCGGCGGAAAAACTGCTGCATCATACCGACAAGCTGGATTATTTTTTCAATGGCCACAAGACCCTGGTCGTGGCGGAAGTGGATCTAACCAACCGCTGCAATAACAATTGTCCCGGCTGTTGCGGCGTCAAGGACAACGGCGCCGAGATGACGCGTGAACAAATCGACCTGGTGATCGACGGTTTAAGTGCCTTGGAGGCGCGGGGTGTTATCCTGTCCGGCGGGGGGGAACCATTGTTGAGTCCGCATTTCGAATATGCCGTCAATCATATTCGCAAGGCAGGCATTAAGCTTGGGGTTAATTCCAACGGTTTGGCCTTGACGGAGAGAGCATGCGCGGTTATCGCTGAGAACGCGGAATATTTCCGGGTCAGTCTCGATGCCGCGACCCCGGGGTTGTACCAAAAAACGCACGGCATGCCGGCCGACGCATTTCGCCGGGTGGTTGAAAATTGCAAAACCTTTGTCCGGGTCCGGCGGGACGTGGGGGCTGGTCCCAGTTTCGGCCTGGGATTCCTTACCAGCCGGACAACCGAAAGCGAAATGGAGGCGTTTACGGCTTTGGTAAAGGAAATTGGCGCCGACTTTGCGCAATTTCGGCCCTTTACCGGCGATCTCCTGGATGTTTCCGGCCGTATTGCCGAGTTGCAAAACAAATATAACGGCGAGACCTTCAAGGTGGTGGCTTCCATGCAAAAATACCGCGAGATGAAGCATGGCGGAGACCGGGATTACGATCGTTGCCGGGGAATGTTCTTCTCCACCGTGATTACCGCCGACGCCAAGGTTTTCGCCTGTCTCCATTATCGCCAGAGTCCCAAACATTTTATTGGGCAAATTTCCGCGGACAACCCGCTTGCATGCATCTTCCGTTCACCCCGCATTTGGGAGGTGTACAATTCCATCGACTGTGCCGAATGCCCGCTCCTGTGCCGTAACGACACCTTCAATCGAACTCTCCATGCCATGTCGCAGGATATAGCCAACAAGGAATTCATGTAAGGGAAAGTGGACTTTGGCAAAATCACCGTCTCCGCAGTTAAAGGCGGTTCTCCGTGGTTTCTGTGCTCTCTGTGGTTAGAAAATCAGATCGATTTATTTCTGCGCGGCACCTAAGCTGGCGAATGGACATTTCGGCATCGGCCGTTATAACGTAGGAGAAGGCATGAAGGGAATTATCCTGGCGGGTGGGTCCGGCACCAGACTTTATCCGTTGACGAAAATCATAAGCAAGCAATTGCTGCCGGTCTATGATAAGCCCATGATTTATTACCCCCTCAGCCTGCTCATGTTGGCTGACATCAAAGAGGTGTTGATCATCTCGACGCCGGAGGATACGCCGAATTTCGCCAAATTGCTGGGTGACGGAACGCAACTGGGAATAAGGCTTGAATACGCGGTTCAACCCAAGCCCGAGGGGTTGCCGCAGGCGTTTATCATCGGGGAGAAATTCCTGGCCGGTGCAGCGGCGATATTCATTCTTGGGGACAATATCTTCTACGGCAGCAACCTGCCGACTACCTTGCGCAACCGGGTGATGCATTCGGATCGTTGCGTCATATTCGGCACCAAGGTGGCCGACCCCGAACGCTATGGCGTGGTGGAACTGGATGCCGAGAAGCGGCCGGTGGCCTTGGTGGAAAAGCCGGTTAAGCCGAATTCGCCTTTTGCCGTGACGGGGTTGTACATTTTTCCCACCGGCGTGTCGGAAGAGGCGAAAAAATTGAAGCCGAGCGGAAGAAACGAATTGGAAATACTCGACCTGGTTTCGCGCTATCACGCCCGGGACAGGCTGGACCTAGAACTCCTGGGGCGCGGTACCGCCTGGTTCGACACCGGCACGCACCAGAGCCTGTTGGATGCGGAAAATTTCATCGCTACCATCCAGCACCGGCAGGGATTGCAGGTGGCCTGTCTTGAGGAAATCGCTTTCGAGAAGGGCTGGATCAGCCGCGAAATGCTGTTTCAACAGGCAGAAATCCATGGCAAGAGCAGCTATGGCGAATATTTGCTAACCATCGCCAGGGAGCGGAACCGGTGATATACCGGTATAAGGCGCCGCGTAAAATAAGTTGGTTAGTTTTATTTAACCACAGAGACACAACGGACACAGAGAACCGCAACCGAAAAACTTAATAATGCCAAATATTAAAGGTGGTTTGTGGTTGTAGTTCTCTGTGTCCTTTGTGTCTCTGTGGTGAAACAAATCTAACCAACTTATTTATGCGCAGCGCCTCAGAGGGCACTTTTGTGCGGATTATGTCCGGCAAATGTCAGCCGGGGAAATGGGGAGGTTATGAAAGTAACGGAAACGGAACTGGCCGGCGTGGTGCTTTTGGAGCCCCGGGTTTTCGGCGATGCGCGGGGTTATTTTTTCGAATCGTGGAACCGCGCGAAGCTGCGGGAAGTCGGCCTGGACGTTGATTTCATCCAGGACAACGAGTCCATGTCGTCACGGGGCGTCTTAAGGGGGCTCCACTATCAACAGTCGCCTTATGCCCAGGCGAAGCTGATTCGGGTCGTGCGCGGCCGGGTCCTGGACGTGGTGGTGGACATCCGCCCGGATTCACCCACCTTCGGGCGGCATGTGCTGCTGGAGTTGTCGGGGGAGGAGAAAAAACAGTTGTTCATTCCCCGCGGCTTGGCGCATGGTTTTCTCTGCCTTGAGGACCAGACCATCTTCACCTACAAGTGCGATCGGCCCTATATGCCGTCGCATGAACGGGGAATCAATCCCGGGGATCCGGAATTGGCCATAAATTGGGGGGGGATGGATCTGAAAAAGTGCATCATCTCCCAGAAGGACGCCCTGAATCCGCTCTTGGCCGACGCCGACTTATACCGGCTGGGCAGTGGATTATGAATATCGCCATGGTGGGACTGCGGGGAATCGGTCCTCGGGTATCGGGTAGCGGCGGCATCGAGCGGCATGTCGAGGAACTGGCGGTGCGCCTGGTCGCCCGGGGTCACGCGGTCACTGTGTTTTGCCGCGGCACCTATGTGAAGGAAAAGGAATCGTATTACCGGGGGGTCCGCCTCCTTCGCCGGCCCGACCTCCCCACCAAGCACCTGGAGGCCATTTCCCATACCATGCTGTCCCTTCCCTCCCTGTGCCGCGGTTACGACATCGCCCACTTTCATGCCGTCGGGCCGTCCCTCTGCACCTTTGTTCCGCGCCTGTTGGGGCGGAAGGTGGTCGCGACCGTGCATGGGCTGGATTTCCAGCGCGCCAAATGGGGCGCCGGCGCCAGAATGGCCCTCCGCGCCGGCGCTTGGGCGGCGGGACGCTTTCCCCATGCAACCATCGTGGTCTCGAAAAAAGTGGAGCGTTATTACCAGGAGGTTTTTCAGCGGAAAACCTGGTGCATCCCGAACGGGGTCAACGTACCGGTCAGGCGGGACCTGGCGCTTCTCCGCGACAAATTCGGCTTGGAGAAGGGCGGATACTTCCTGTCCCTCGGGAGGCTTACGCCGGAAAAGGGCCTGCATTATCTGCTGCCCGCCTTCCGCCGCCTGGACACCGGCTTGAAGCTGGTGCTGGCCGGGGTCTATGCCTTCGGGGACGACTACGAAAGCCGCTTAAGGGAACTTGCCGGAGACGATCGGCGGATCGTGTTTACCGGCGGCCTGTACGGCGAGGAAAAGGATGAGGCATTTACGAACGCCTTGGCCTTTGTCCTGCCGTCGGAACTTGAAGGCATGCCAATCGCCATGCTGGAGGCGATGAGTTACGGCACGCCGGTCCTTGCCTCGGACATCGAGGAATGCGCGGAAATCTGGCTGGCGGCGCGCCAGGAAAAGGATATCGACCTGTGCCGGCATTTCCGCGCCAGGGATACGGACGATCTGCATCGGGGGCTGGCGGAACTCTTGGCCGACCCGGGTCGAACCGCCATGGGTGAACGGGCCCGGGATTATGTCCTGGAGCGGTACGACTGGGATGCGATTACCGGGGAGACTCTGGAAGTTTACCGGCAGGCACTGGGGAAATGAAGGGCAGGGCATGTTTTTTATCATCTTGCAGCCGGTTATTGCCGCGGCGCTCCTGGTGTTTGGCGTTTGGATCGCCGGTTTGTGGTTTTTGGCCCTCCGCTCCCGCTTTCCCCGACCCGGGCCGCCCGATACGGAAAAAACGCCCTTTTTCTCCATCATCGTGCCCGCCCATGACGAGAAGGATTTGATCGCCGCCACGGTGGGGAAAATCCTCGCCTTCGCTTATCCCCGCGACCGCTTCGCCCTCTACGTCGTCGCCGACAATTGCCGCGACAACACCGCCGCCTTGGCCAAAGCCGCCGGCGCGAAAGTGTTGGAACGGACCGACGCCGTCCACAAGGGGAAGGGGCACGCTCTCGCTTATGCCCTCGAACAAATTCGCAGCCGCGCCGGCGACGCCGTCCTTTTCCTCGACGCCGACAGCTCGCCTGCACCGGACTATCTTCGGGTCATGGCCCGCTATATCGCCCGCGGCGACCGCATGATTCAAGGACGTTATGAAGTCGAGGATCCCGACCGCAACTGGTTCACCCGCCTGACCTCGACCTCCTTCGTATTCAGGAATTCCTGGCAGTTTCCCGCCATGGACGCCTTGGGCCTGACCCTGCCCCTACGCGGTTCCGGCATGTGTTTCGCCACGCCGGTCATATATGAACTTGGCTGGACCGCCCATGGTTTAACCGAAGACACGGAAATGACCATACGTCTGATTCGGGCTGGCGTGCGGGTGAGTTTTGCCCCCGACGCGGTGTCGCGGCAGTTCATGCCCGGGACGCCGGGCGAAGCGGCGGCACAGCGTATCCGCTGGTCGGCCGGCGAGCGCGGGGTCAGGTCGGTTCTCCTGGGGGAGGAAATCCCCTGGGCGTTCAAAGCGCGGCGCTGGCGGGATTTGGCATCGTTAATCCTGATGGCGGCGCCGCCGTTTTCCTTGCAATTATGCGGGGTTTTGCTGCTGGCAACGTTAACCGGAATTTTGGAAACGAACTTGCAATGGCCTTGGGTTTTTATACTATTGGCTTACGGTGGTTACTTTCTGTTGGGGTTAGGGCGTCTGGATCGACAGGGTTTGGAAGCGCTGGCAATGTTGCCCGTATTTGTACTTTGGCGGGCTGGAATTTACCTCATTGCCTGTGTGCGGAAACCCCTGGACTGGATACGGACTCCACGCGGTTAAGACCTTTACGCAGGCGTCGATTGGTATTGGGTAGGGAACACGTTGTTCAAACAGGATTTCTGCAAAATGGGCAGGTAGCCGCTTAATGCCCCTTCTGCAAAACTTCTGACCTGAAGTAGCTGAACACGGATAAATCCTGCCAAATAATCCGCGAAAACAATGTTTTCGCGCGATGTCTTACTACTAACGCCTCCTAAAAAACGCGGGGAATCATCCTCGCCCTTACCCTGGTTCCTGGCATCTCCGTAGCGCGGGGATGGCGGTGCGGCGTAAATGCCTGCCCTATTCGCCATACCCCTGGCCTGGCACCTCTCCCGATCACGGGGAGGAGCGGATTGCTGTCATTGTTTATTTGGAACAACGGTAAGGGTTTGCCCAAAATTAACTTTTACCCATTCAGAATTTGCCCAATGACCTAGTGCCCCGTAAAGCCTAAATTTTCGGATAGATTTGCGTTTTCGCGCCCTTGGGTTGCGTTGGAG
>JAVBTZ010000094.1:0-19856 GCA_031555915.1 Planctomycetota bacterium | reverse complement strand
GGCGAAGGAGGAACGGATTCGCGCAGTGGTGGAATCAGTCGGAAACCTCGTTTTTCCAGACTCTCTCCGACAGAATCCCGACAACGGCGGCCACGAAAATTACACAAAATTAACACAAGCCCCAGAAAGTTCCAGTCTATCAAAAATTATAACCCCCGACGAAGTCGGGGGTTATAAAGAAAATAACTTGGTGCGGAAGAGAGGACTTGAACCTCCATTCTCTTGCGAGAACTTGGCCCTCAACCAAGCGCGTCTGCCATTCCGCCACTTCCGCACGGCTGATCAATGAGATTTAAGATTGTACCCTTTTACCAAGGGCTGTCAATCCCCAAGCCGATTTTTTTGTGAATTCGCCTATCTTTCTGGGGCACTGCCCGTTTTCATATTAAACGCGGCTTAGACGCCGCGCAAAAACAGGTCCAACTCGGAAGCGGTCGGCGCTCCCGCCTGCGCCCCAATTTTACGGGTCTTTAAAGCCGCTCCCGCCGAGGCGCGGCGGAGGTTTTCGGCATAGGGAATATTGCGGACCAATCCCGCCGCGTAAATGCCGTGGAACACATCGCCGCAACCGGTGGTGTCAACCACATTCTCCACTGGGAAAATCGGCTGATGCCGAATTAGTCCCGGGTCCTGCCCCGTCGCCCACCAGGCCCCGTTCACGCCGTCCGTGAGGCAGGCCAATTGACGGCCCGGTTCCGACGCCAAGCGGCGCGTCAATTCCTCCGCCGTACCGCCCGCGCCGAAAACCGCCCGGGCGTAGGCCAGGGGAATTATCACATGGTCGGTTAAGGACATCAGTTCCAGGGAATCCAACGTAGTTCTTTCGAAATCGCCCACGATGGGAATCCCCGCCGACCTCGCCAAGCGAACCGTCGGCAACAGGGCCGAGGCGTAGATATGGTCCACGAACAAACATTTCGCCGACAATATCACCTCGCGTTCGCGTTCCCCCAGCGCCGGCGGGCGCGAATGCGAATCGTCCCATAAAATCGAGCGTTCGCCAGACCCGCGTTCGGTTAGGATTATCGAATGATAAGGCTCCACCGTAGGGTCGTCGCCGTTCCCGAAGAGCCCGATGCCTTCCCGCGTCAAGGAACCGCGCATGAAGGTCGAGAGTTCGCCCGTGCCCAAACTAAGCGCATGGCCGCAAGAAACGCCCAACCGCGCCGCCGCCACCAAAGCCGAACCGGTTAGGCCGCCGCACTGGCGGGTCATGGACAGGACCGGTTGTTTGTGGTTGGGTTGCGGGAAAGTTCCCAGCAGAAGTAAATCGTCAACTGTCGAGACGCCCAGGCCAACCAGTTCGTAACGTTCGCTCATGTCTTGTCGATTCTGAACCTGTGGCTGGTAAGGCAACTGCCGTGTACCTTCAATCTTCGTAATCGTCACTCATCAATTCCACCGCGCCGATGATTTTGAAGAGGGGTTTGGCCGAATATAGCCCTCCGCCGGCCCGGGTCTTGGCGTTGAATATTTTTTCGTCTTTACCGCTTAAAAAAGCGGTCGGTCCACCCTGAGCCCCCATAGCACCGGCAGACCGACCAATCTCCCCCAAAAAATGTATTCCAGCCATTGGCCTTATTACCATATTCCCCCCTCTAGCCGCGGTAGGATTACCCCGGCAGACTTCCCCAAAAAGCTCGCCGGTGAAAAATTCCCACCGGCAAGCCATCCCCAAGGTCTTTCCCCAAACCCTGACGTTCCCCGAGAGCCACGGTAAACACGCGCGCGGTTTTCCCCAAAACCGCGCAACCACCCGACCCCGACGCTCCGCCACAAATCCCGAACCCTCCGACTTGCGAAGACTTCCGCCCATCATTTGCCACTGTTGCCGCCGTACCGCTGGAGAGAGATGCCCAACAACGGCACCACGCAGAAATAATTTGACCCGGATTATTTAACCACAGAGGCACAAAGGGCACAGAGAACCACAAACGCAAAAATATTTCATATCTGAAATGAAAGGTGATTTGTAGTTGTAGTTCTCTGTGTTCTTTGAGTCTCTGTGGTTAAATAAAACGAACCAACTTATTTCTGCGCGGCGCTTAAATGCCGAAAATTGACCCCGCCGCTTCCCGCCGTTTTTCTTCGTAGGCCGTTTCTTCTCCCCCGACCTTTTCATACAACGACGGTTCCCAGATTTCAATCCGATCATCCACCCCGATAAACAACACGCCCGGGCCCTTTATCCCCGCCAATTTCATGAGCGGCGGCGGCAGGACAAATCTGCCCTGCGTGTCCACTTCCACCGCGCATGCTTCAGCCATGAAATTGCGATAAAAATCCCGGTCCTGCCGCTGTTCTGCGTAGCGGCGGGCATTATCCTTGATTTTGCCAAACTGGCGATGAGTATATAAATAAAGACACTGAACTTCACCACGGATGAGAACAAAGTTTCTGGATTGATCTTCTTCGGGTAGGACACTGCGAAATCGGGCCGGCAGGGCAACTTGCCCCTTGGAATTCAACTTGTTTTCGGCGCTGCCATAGTAATAGGGAGTCTCGGTCATGCTCAACTACCCCTTGCTATAGTCTGCTACTTAGCGCTTCATTTCACTATTTTATAGCCTATCGCGTCCTCACAGTCAATCCTTTTTTTCCCGGGGCTGGTTGAGCTGTTTCTGCTTAAAACCAGGAAACCACCTATAAGTGGGGATTGTTTAACTCGTAACCAACAACTAATGGTGGCAACTTTTTTTTGCTTTACCTAGAAAACCATGGCCAAAACCGAGGCCGGGAATCGAGCCAAAATTCAGGCCAAAAAAAGCCCCGACGCGGTAGTCGCGGCGGGGAATGGGGTTGCGTGAAAATGGCGGTTCGCCAATTTTTTTCGGCGGAAAAAATGCTCAAACAAATTTAGCGAATTCCTTGGGAATCGGCGCGATTAGATTGATTTCACGTGCCGTCTCCGGGTGAAATAGCCGCAATTTATGTGCGTGCAAGGCCAGGCGCGGCGCTTTCGACACTCCGTAACGCAAATCCCCCACCACGGGACAACCGAGGTGGGCCAGGTGGACGCGGATTTGGTGTTTGCGGCCGGTTTCCAGTTTGACTTCCAAGAGGGACCTTCCGCCCCGTTCACGGAGCACCCGGTAATGGGTTATCGCCCTCTCCCCTCCCCCATCTTGTGACACCCGCACGAACAGACCTTTGTCTTCCCAAAGAGGCACATTTATCGTACCATCCTTCTGCGAAGGCACGCCATCCACCACCACCAGGTAGGTTTTTTCGAATTTGGACCAGGCGGCGGCCAGGCGGCGTTTCAATTCGAGGCTGCGGGCGAAGAGGAGGACGCCCGAGGCTTCCCGGTCCAGGCGGTGGGCGGCGTGGAGTTCCCGCGCTTCCGGTTCGGTCAAATCCGCCAGCCACTCCCGCATGAGGCGAACGGCGGTAAGTTGTTTTTCGCGTTCGCTGGCTACCGAGAGGAGCCCCGAGGGTTTATCCACGGCCAGGAGGCTGTCGTCGGCGTAGAGGAGGGGGATGGGAGGGGCTCCCAGGCTGGTTGGCAGAAAGGCTTGGGGGCGCGGGGGGGCGGCGAGGATTTCCAGGACATCGCCGACGGAGGCGGGTTCGGCGCCGGAGTTTACCGGTTTGCCGTTCAGGAGGACCAGGCCGTTTTTCAGGCGTTGTTTGAGGGTTGACGTTTTCCAGTCGGGGAAGTGTTTTTTTAATTGTTCGAGAATTCCCGAAGCTTCTTCTACGGTACAGCGGGGCATGGCATGGTTCTCCAAAAAATTAGAGTTGCAATTTTTTAACTTTGTATCTGATGCTGCGGAAAGTTATCCCCAGCAGTTCCGCCGCCTGGGTAAGATTGTTTCCGGTCTTCGCCAGGGCCAGCCTGATATATTCCGCCTCTATTTCCGCCAAGCGCTTTTCCAAATCGAAGTTTTCGCTTAGGGCTATGGCAAAGACCGCCCCGCTTTTTTCCGTCGGCGCGGCTTCACCCGCCGCGGCTTCGCCCGGCGTAGCGGCGGACCCGGTTTTTCCCGCCGTTTTCCGGCTGGATTCGCCCGGCGTCAGCCCTGCCGGCGGGGGTACCGCCCCTCCCGCCGTTCCGCCGGCCGCTCCCACCGTCGTCCAGGTCGGGAATACCTCCTTGAAGGACACCGTCTCGCCTTCGGCCAGCAGCACCGAACGTTGCACCGCGTTTTGCAGTTCGCGGACGTTCCCGGGCCAGGCGTAGGATAACATCGCGTCCATGGCCGAGACGTCGAAGCCGGCGAGGGTTTTGCCGAAACGCCGCGAGTACAGGGACAGGAAAAACCCGGCCAGGAGCGGGATATCCTCCCGCCTCTCCCTTAGGGACGGAACCCGTATGGGAATCACGTTCAGGCGATAGTAGAGGTCTTCGCGAAACGCTCCCGAGGCCACCATGTCCCGCAAATTGCGGTTGGTGGCGGCGATAAAGCGCACGTCGGTTTTCACCGGGGTCGTCCCGCCCACCGGGTAAAACGAGCGGGTCTCCAAGACCCGCAGGAGCCGCACCTGGGTGGTCAGGGACATCTCCCCCAATTCATCCAGAAAAAAAGTGCCGCCGTCCCCCAGTTCCAACAAACCCCGCTTGTCCGCCACCGCCCCGGTGAACGCGCCCTTGACGTGGCCGAACAGTTCGCTTTCCAGCAGGGTCTCGGAAAAACCGCCGCAATTCACCGCCACGAACGGCCCTTCGTGCCGGGACGACTGCGCGTGCAGAAGCGCCGCGACCAATTCCTTGCCGCTGCCGCTTTCGCCTTCGAGGAGGACGGTCGAATCGTTTCTCGCCACCCGCCGCACCAGGGCCTGGATTTCCTGCATGGCCGGGCTGGTTCCCACCAAGCGGCTGGGAATGTCGTCCCCTTTCCCCGTTTCCCGGCCGAATGCTATCGCCCGGCGGGACAGATTTCTGAGGGCGTCGTTGTCGAAGGGTTTTTTCAGATAATCGAACGCCCCCAGCCGCATCGCCTCCACCGCGATGTCCCAGGTGGAGAAGGCGGTCATTACCACCACCGGTACCAGCGGCTTGAGGTCACGGAGGCGCTTCAGGAGTTCCAGGCCGTTCATGCCGGGCATGCGCACGTCCTGAATCACCAATTCGTAATTCTCCCGGGTGAACAATTCCAGCGCTTCCTCGCCGGAACCGGCCGGCTGCACGTTGTGGCCGTCCCTCGAAAGGGCAATGGACACCACCGTCCGCAGGCTCGGGTCGTCGTCAACGAAAAGGATACGCCCCTGCACCGCGGGAGGAAGGGGCAGCGGCGGGTTGGCACTATCGGAAGCGTTTGTATTCATGGCGGTATAGACCTTGTGGAACGGGGTCCTTTCCCCCGTTCGCCAACTTTGAAGCGTTCATCGGCCATGCCGACCGAACCGTCCAACGGCAGCCAGACCCGGAACAGCGCCCCGCCCTGCAGGCGGTTCTCGCCGTCCAGGTCGCCGCCGTGCAACATGGCTTGTTTTCGTGATAAGGGCAAACCCATTCCGGTCCCGCCGGGTTTTTCGGTAAAGAACGGCTTGAACATGCCCGCCAGAGCCTCTTCGGACAACCCCGGTCCGTTATCCGCCACCTCGACCGTCACCCCTTCCTGCCCCCCCTTTATCTCCCGGCCCAGCGCCACTCCCACCCATCCCTCACGGGCCGGCGCCGCCTGGCAGGCGTTAAGCACCAGGTTCAGGAATATTTCCTTGAGGCGGTCGGGGTCGCAGAGGACTTCCGGGTCGTCTTTTATGTCCACCTCGAAGCGGCAATCCCGGTCCGGTCTGTCGCCCTGCCGGACCATGGCGACTACTTCGCGGAGAAGCGGTCCCAGATGGCGTTGCGTCAACCTGAGCCGGCCTTCGCGGGAAAAATCGAGAAACCGGCTGATGACTCCGTCCAGGCGGTCCGATTCGGAGATGACGATGTCGGTCAGGAGGCGGTTCTGGCTTCCCTTGGGAAAACATTGGCCGATTTCCTGAATGGCCGACCTGACCGCCGCCAGGGGATTGCGGATTTCGTGGGCGAGTCCGGCGGCCATGGTGGAAATCACCGAAGTCCGTTCGAGATTCCTTTCCGCCCTTTCCATCCGTTTTCTTAGGGTGAGGTCGGACAGGAGAAACAGGAGGCCGACCAGACCCGGGCTTCCGCCCAGCCGAATCCCCGACACCCGCACTTCGGTGGCCGGCCGGCCGGCGTCGGCGGCCACTTCCTCGGTAATAAAAATATCCCCCGAGACGGCCCGGTCCAACAGCGCGTCCAATTGGGGCCGTTGGCTCGCCGGCGCCGCGCCGTGGTTGCCGTTATTCCCTTGATGCGCCTGGTCATTTTCTTCAGGTCCCGGTCCTGGCAGCAGTTCATCCGCCACCGGCCGGAAGTCGTCCCCGCGCACTGCGTTGGGATAAAGGCGAAGGAATTCGGCGTTGGCGAACACCAGTTTTCCCTGGCGGTTCACCACCGCCACGCCTTCACGCATGCTGGCCAGGATTTCATCGTTGAGGCTGCGTTCGACGAACAGGCGTTCGGAAAGGATGCCCGCCACATACGACACCACGAAGAAAAGCACGCTCAGGATGAGCATGGTGGAGACCACGGTGGAATCGGGGCTGTGGGGCAGGGTCTGGATGATGTTCTGGTTGTAGAGAAAGGAAAGGGCGGGACGGAGGTCGGGGTCGCGTTGCAGATAGGCGAGGCCGATGTAGGCGACCCCCAGGGTGGCGATGGAAGGGAAGACGGCGGTCAGGCGGCGGGGTAGCCAGGCGGCGGACATGACCAGAATGGGAAGATAGTAGGGAATGAACACCGAGTAGAAGCCGCCGCTGGCGATAATAATCCGGGTAAGCACAATTAAATCAATGACGTAAGTCAGGGCGATAAGCTGGTCCAGCCAGCGGAGGCGGCGTCCCAGCAGGAGAATGGCGCAATTGACCAGAAAGGCCCCGACCAGGAGGCCAATGGAAAAACCGGGCCGGTAGTAACGGACGTTTTCGTGAAAATAGATATGCTGCAGGAAAAAGGCGATGATGACCAGATAGACGATGAGGCGAATAATGGTTACCCACCCGAGGGACCACATGCGTCCAGGGGTGGGGTGAGTCCTGACGACTCCCGATTCGGCGAGAGGGCGTTTGCTGCCTGGCATTCATATCGCCTGGGACATATTGAGAATGGGGAGGAAGATGGCGATGACGATGCCGCCGACGAGTATGCCCATTATGACGATCATGACCGGTTCGATGATGGAGGTCATGGCTTCGACGGCGGTGTCGACCTGTTCGTCGTAAAAGTCGGCGACTTTTTCCAGCAGCGTTTCCAGGGCGCCGGTGCGTTCGCCGATACTGATCATTCTCACCACCATGGGGGGGAACACCGGGCTTTCGGAGAGGGGGGTGGCGAGGGATTCGCCCTGCCGTACCGCTTCGCGGCTGGCGGTGATGGCTTCCTCGACGACCCCGTTCCCCGCGGTGGAGGCGACGATGTCGAGGGAACCGAGCATGGGCACGCCGGACTTGAGCATGGTGGAAAAGGTGCGGGAGAAGCGGCTGATGGCGACTTTGCGGAAGAGGTCGCCGACGATGGGGGCGCGGATGCGCCAGCTGTCGAGGAGGTAGCGCCCGCGGGGGGATTTGCGGAAAAGATAGAGGAGAACAAAAATCAGGATTATCGCCCCGATGACATAGTACCAATTGTTGAGGAGGGTGTCGGAGATGGCCAGCACGATGCGGGTGGGGAGGGGCAGTTCGGCCCCAAGTTGATTGAAGATGTCCTGAAACATGGGGACGATGAAGACCAGCAGGCCGATGGTGATGAGGATGACCATGCCGAGGGAGACGGTGGGGTACATCATGGCGGATTTGATTTTCCGCTTCAGGGAGAGGTTCTTTTCCAGGTAGGAGGCGAGACGCTTGAGGATGACGTCGAGGTCGCCGGATACTTCGCCGGCACGGATGAGGTTTACGTAAAGGGGCGTGAAGACCTTGGGGTATTTGGCCATGGCGGAGGAGAGGTCGGTGCCGGAGCGGACGGAGGAGCGGACGTCGGAGACGACCAGCTTGAAGCCGGGGTCGTCGGTTTGTTCGAGCAGTATGTCGAGAATTTCGACGACCGGGAGACCGGCCTCGACCATGGTGGCGAATTGCCGGGTGAAGATGACCAGGTCGTCCCCGGCGACGCGGGGCCTGGGTTTGAACAAGGAACCGCCGAAGAGGCTTTTCTTGACTTCGCTGACAGAGAGGATGGAAAGCCCGTTACGCCGGAGTTGTTGCATGGCGGCGGCTTGGCTTTTGGCGACGATTTCGTCTTCTATTTTTTTGCCGCTGGAGTCGCGGGCGGCGTATTTGAATTTGGGCAAGATGAAGCTCCTGTGGGCGAAGGCCAAATGCCAAGTCCTACGACGCGACTGTTGTGGTAACCACAACAGTCGTGTGATCAAAAGGTTGCATGGTGAACGGAATAGCGTACCGTCTTTTGCCACCGCCCCATGGATTACCAATAACCCTAACTCTATATTGATATAATAATGCCCGCGGCATCGCTGTCAACGGTGAGGGGGGTGGCGGGATGGACACACCCCGTCGACCAAGGCGAATTATCTCCTGGAGTTTTTCAAAATCCCCATTCAAACCGCCGAATGGCGATTTCGAAAAATAAATAACCCCGAAAATTCCGACAAAAACGATTTTTGCCAAATGACGATTGGCGGTTCAATCGTCACTTGGCAAAACTTCCTTTATCTCCCTACAAGTGCACGACCTCCGCCACCCCGACCTGGCTATAGCGTTCCGGCATGCAGGTAAAAATAATTATCTGGCACTGTTCCGCCGCTTTCGCCAGAACCGCCCCCATGATGCGTAAACGTTCGGCGTCGCAATAGCCCAGGGCATCGTCCAAAATGAGGGGCATGCCTTTTTCGCCCGAGACCAAAATCGCGCAGGCCGCCCGAAAAATCAGGGACAACTGCTCCCTGGTGCCGCCGCTCAAACTTTCGTAACGCACCGTCACGCCGTCCAAAGTCCGGCTCAGGATGGCCAGGCTTTCCTCAGCCAATTCCACCTGGAAAGATTGATTGAAAACCCATTTCCCCAGTTCCTCGACCTTGTCCCGCAAAGGCGCCGCATACTCGACCCGGGCGCGGCTCCGTTCCTCCTCCATGACCTCGTACAAGCGTTTCGCCGCCCGCGCCTCCTTGCGCTGGCGCTCCCTCCTTGCCTCCGCCTCCTCCCATTCCTGCCCCGCTGCCTGAACCGCCTCGAACAAGCCTTCCTCCCCCCTCACCCGCAACTCCGCCGACAGTTCCCCCAACTCCCGCTCCATCCCCGCCGCCTGCCGCCCCAACGTCTCAACCGACCCCGTGAGCGAGCGGATTAAAGCCTGTACCTTGTCCGGTTCCAAAGCCGCCCAAGCCTCCTTCCCCGCCTGTAGATCCGCCGCCGCCGCCGCCAGAATCCCCTCCGCCGCCCCGCACGCGGCCAAAACCTCCGCGTCGGGACTGCCCGCCCGTTCCGCCGCCAGCCGCGCCTCCGCCAATTCCACGTTTTTCGCCAACAATTCCCTTCTGACCGCCGCTTCGCGCCGCCGCAGGGTCAAAGCCGCCCCGCTCTGCACCTCTTCGGCATGATGCGCCTCCGCCGTCCTTAGGGCCGCCAAAGTTTCCTGATGCATTTTTTCGCAACTTATTTTTTGCGCCCTGGCCTGGTCGAGGTCCCCGGCAATTTCCCCCTTGAACTCCGCCACCTCCCGCTCCAAACCGGCCAGCCGATCGGCAAAATCCTTTTCGCTCAGATCCCGCAAATTTTCACCAATCACCCTGCGCCTTTCCAGCACCTCCCGTTCCGCCCGCCGCCTGACCTCGCGCCGGCGCACCGCCTCCTTGGCGTCGGCGACGCCTCCCGCCGCCAGAAGTTCACCCAAGTGCGCCGCCGCCGTCCCGAGCCGCCGCCGCAAATCCTCCTGGCCGCCGCCGGCAGCGACCCGAACCTCGGCTACGCCGGGAAACGTGAAGGTCATCCCCGCCGGCACGGTAAACACCCGTTCGCTCCCGGGCGACAGGGGAAGCGCTTCGCCTTCGGTCCGCAGCACCGCCCCTTCCCCCAGCCCCCGTATCCATACCCTGGGTGAAGCCGCTTCCAGGCGGGCGGACAATTTGGTGACCTCCAGATCCGCCGCCCCGATTTTTTCGAGCAGGTCGTCCGTGATCCGGTTATTCGCCAATTCTTTTTCCGCCCAAGCCAATTCCACCCGCGCGGCGGCGATGCGTTCGGCGCGTTCCCGCAGCATGGCCAAGTGCAGGCAATTGTTGCCGTGGTCGAAGGCACGTCGCGCCCGGTCCAGTTCCGCCGCGGCTTCGGCTTCGCGCTTTTTGGCCTCGGCCAGGGCCTGGCCCGTCGCTTCCAGCCGCCTTTCCCCCCCGCTTTCTCCCGCCAGGAGATCCTGCTCCTCCTTGGCCGCCGCTTCGAGGTCGGCTTGGAGTTTGGCGCTTTCGGCCTGATGCTCCTCCCTTTCCGATTTGCCGCGGCGGGCCGCTTCGGCCTGGGTGACGGCGCTCTACCGGGCCAATTCCAACCGGTGCACGTTTTCCGCCGCCGCCGCGATTTGGCCTGACCGCCGACGTTGTTCCGCCAGGTCCTCTTCCGCCCGCTTGAGGTTAAGCCTTAGGGCGGTCAGGCGGTTTTTTAGATAATCCGCCCGTTCCACCTGTTTTTGCACTTCATTAAGGCGCTGTTGCAGGAAGGCGGCGCGATCTTTCCTATCGCGGCATTGTTGGTCGGCGGCAACCAGCCTTTCGCCTTCGCGGCCGTCCCTGGTGTAAAATTCTCCGTAGGCGGCGGTGACTTTCTCGAAGAGCGTTTCCGCCTGTTCGTCGAAAGCCGCGCCTCCTGCCGCCGCGTCCAGGGCCGACATCAGGGCGGCGCGGCCTTGGAGGTCGGGGAGGCGAATCATGTCGCCTTGGCGCAGGATAAGGGCGTCCCAGAGCGGTTTGTCGAGTGTTTCTTCGAGAATGGCGTTGACTTTTTCATGGGCCTTGTCGCCGGTCAGGTTTTCTTTTACCGGGGCGAGGAGTTCCAGGGTGGTGGCGCCGGAACGGGGTTTGAATTCTTTTTTATAGATGAAGTGGTAGGGGCCGCTTTGGGCTTCCAGGGTGATTTCCGGATTGACGTCGCGGTGGACGGGGCGGATGTCCCGGGTGGCGGGAGTATTGGCGGAGGCTTTGTGGTTGAAGATGAGGCTGAGCGCTTCGGCGTGGCTGGATTTGCCGGCTTCATTGGGTCCGTGGATGAGGGTGATGCCGTCCGGGTTGAAGTTGAGGCGGGACTCTTCGACGCCCTTGAAGTTGCGTAGGCTTAGGGAGATCAATTTCATTGGACCGTCCTTGGCAGGGTAAAGATGGGAAAAAACAGTTTTTGCAGGGAAAATTCACCGTCTCGCCGCCAACCGGTTCAACAGAAGCAGGGCGTCCCGCGCCGCCTCGATATCGCCGTCTCCCCGCCTGACCGTCTCGCAAAGACGCCCCGCCGCCGCCGCGGCAAACCCCGAGTAACCCGACCAAGCCGGATCCCCCGGGTCCACCGAACTATGCAAAGCCCCCCGCTCAACCTCAAAAGCGGCGTAAAGATCGGCAAAATGCGCCAGCATCCGATCCAATGCCCCTACCTCGGCCAGGTCCAACAAACCGCGTATAACCAGCCGTAGTACACTGGTCTCCTTGTCCGGCCAGGCAGCCAACTGCCGGGCCAGCTCTTCGATGTCCGCCCCTCCCCCCAGTTCCGCCGTCACTTCGTGAAAATGCCAAACCCCGCTCCGCGCCTTGCGGCTGACCGCCCCCTCTGGACTCAGCTCCACCACATTGATCCAGCCCGGGTCCGTCTCCCGAAACGCCGTCGCCTCCGGCGTGCCGGAATAGTAGACCCTGCCATGGGGATCGTTTTCGCTTATCCCATCCAAACAGGCATAGGAATGCTTATCCCCCAAACAAACATAATGCGCCTTCCCTTCAACTAGCGCCTTGCGTAAATCCGCCATGCGGATAACCGCCGCCTGGTCCGGAAATTCGCCGTAACTGTCGACCGGCCCATGCGCCAAAACGATGCGTAAAACCTCCGCCCCGGCCGGCAAATCCGCCAAGACCCCGCCCAATGGATTTTCCGCCAGCCGCTTCGCCGGCCACGGCGCTCCCACCACTTCCACCCCGGGGATGACCCGCAGCGGTTCCCCTTCTGCCAGCACCCGTAGATTATCCGGCATAAATTCCTTAAAGGCCGGCTGGCGATAAACCGATCCATAATCCAGGGGGTCATGATTTCCCGGCAGCAAAATGACCGGCGCCGGAATATCCCTGATTGCCTCCAAGGCCCGCACAATAGTTTTGCGGGACACCTGGTTCGATTCAAAAACGTCGCCCGCCACCAGCACGAAGCGGCAATTCTCCTCCCGGCACAACGCGGCAATTTTTCTGAGGCAGGCGAAACGCGCGGCATCGAACCGTTCCTGCCCTCCGTCCTTCAGAAAACGGCGGGTCATGCCCAACTGCCAGTCGCTGGTATGGATAAATTTGACCGTAGACAAAAACCGTCTCCCTTATAATGCATCATAAAAACACCTGACAAGCTGACACCGGCGCTATACTGGCGGCGGACTGAGATTGTGAAAAGTTTATTTAACCACAGAGACACAAAGGACACAGAGAACCGCGTTTTTGGAGTCACCAAATAAAATTGTGGTTCTCTGTGCTCTTTGTGTCTCTGTGGTTAAATTCACATTTTCAAGGAGTCGTCGGTATAACTACGCCGCGGCCACGACAAAAACGACCTGCCAGCCCTTTTTCCGCCTCATGATTATACCCATAGCCGCCTGCCTGACAAGAAACGACGCTTAAGCGCGGCAAAGGGCGGTGGACGCCGGTGATTGTTTAAAGCGGGAAAATTACCAGAAATACGCTTGAAACCTAAGCAAAAATCACCTTCCACCGTTACGGGAAAAAAGATTGGCAAAAGGAAGAAGAGGTTGTATAGTAATTGAACCATATACAATTAGGATTATCATAGGACAATTTTGGAGATTGTCCCAGGAGTCACCCCTAGCGTAAATCCAAATAGGGGCGGCAAATTGTAGGATAGCGGAATGCCTGTATTGGTAGTTCGTTATGAAGACGGCATACAGACCTTCCCCATCGAGGAAGGCGCGCCCCTGTTTATCGGCCGCGCCGATGAATGCGATGTCCGCCTGCCTTCCTCCGCAGTTAGCCGTAAACACGCGGTGGTTATGTGTAAAAACGGCATCTGTGGCGTCAAGGACCTGGGTTCGTTCAACGGCACCATGTTAAACGGACAGGTGATCCAAACGCCGCACCAACTCACCGACAAAGATCTTCTGACCATCTCCACCTTCACCATGAAGATCTACATGAAGGCCCCGAACCTGGAGGCGGCGGAAAAACTCGACCTGATCCCCCCTTCCCTCGGCCCCATTCCCGATTCCCCCACGGCCAAACCCGCAGCCAAAGGGGGTCAGTCCTCCGCCTCCGGTACGGATACGCATAAGGAGCCGCCCACCCATGCCGGCGGCAAGGACATTTCCCCCGTCACGGTAAAATCGCCCCGCCCGATGCACCATCGGGAGCACGATACCGTAATCCAACTTCCGCCTGAAATGAACGCCCCCAAACCGGCCGAGGAGGAAGCCGCCTCCGGCCCCGGGCAATTCCGCTTCACCCCATTCCCGCTGCCGCCAAGCGTTCCCAGTCTTATCGCCAGCCCGGAATACCACGGAGCCCCGGCCTCCGACCCCCAACCGGGCACCGGGCGCGAGGAGCGTCGCCCCCCGACCGGCCTGCCCGAGACCGACCCCTACGACATCAGCAACTTCCAGGAAAACTCCCTGGCTCACCTCAACATGATCCCCAACAACGCCGACACCAGCGGCGAATCCCCCCTCGCCCAGGTGCGTAGCATCGAAGCGCCGGAAAAGGAAATGAGCCATTATTCCCGCGAAGCGGAAACAATCATTCCCCTCATTGACGACATCCCCCTCATCACCAGCCTCACGCCCGATACGGAGCGGGAAGAAGGGGATCCCGACTACCGCAACCTCAGTCCCGACACCGCCACCTATACCCTGCCCCCCGACCTCTCGGAGATAACCACCGGCTTGAAAACCGGTGAATATCAATCCCCGCCCGACACCGCCGAATACCGCCGGGTCCTCGATACCTCCCGCTATGCCCCATCCCCCGGCACCGATGCCTTTCAGGAAACCGGCACCGGCGAATATCCGGAGGAATCCGCCACCGGCTCTTTCCGGTCGGCCGACAACGAACGTTACCCTGCCGCCGGCACCGGCGGCTTCCTCAAATCCGATACCGACGAATTCGCCGCGGAAGGGACCGGCGAATTTGCCGTCACCGACCCCGCCGCCGCCGCCAAAGGCCCGGTCAAAGCCCCCGCGGCCGGCAACCGCGCCATTATCGCCGACGTCGGCAAAATCGGCTCCTCCAAAACCTCCATCCGCGCCCGCTCCCAGATTGAGGGGGTGGAAAACATCAGCATCTCTTCGGAATTGATGAGTCTCATCAATACCAGGCTGTCGTTATACGCCCTGCTGCAGGATTTGGTCGAGGAAAGGAAGAACTACCAGGCCAACAACCCCGACCTGCCGCCGGAAGTGGTGGAGGAACTGAGCCGGCAGGACGCCGAACTGGACAACCTGCCCCTGGCCGACGAAGCGGATCTCCTGATACAGGCGATGCGAACCCGCCAGCAGCGCATGACCGAGGCCGCGCATCAGGCGGCGGCGGAGAACCATCCGATACCGGTGGGCGCGAGTACGGAAATGCGGGTGGCGACGGAACTGGCGATATCCCAGTGGTTGCTGATTCGCGATTCGAACCGCGAAGCGTTGCCGGCGATCTACAAGGTGGCATACACCCTCGCCGCCCAGGAACCGCTGGTCAAGGAACTCACGTCGGCGAAAATCAGCCACGGCCGTCTCATTGGGGGGGCGATATATCTGTTGGCGCTGCACCTTCTGGTCAATGTCGCCAACCGCGAACGCCGCCGCCTGGCGAAGGCGGCCAAACGGCTGGCCGACGAAGGCCTGGAGGACGACGAGGACAGCGTCCTCAGCATGCTGGGTTCATTGGGGCGGTTTGCCAGCAATCTGAAGAACCGGGGAAAAATCCGCGAAGAAATGGCGCGGATGGTCGCAGACGACGAAACCAACGCCGTTCGCGCCAAAATGGCCGGCCGGGAAATCGCCTTCATGGAGAAGACCCTGGAGCAGGAATTCAAGCTGCTTTACCGGCAAGTGGCTTTGCGTTACATACCGGAAGCGGATACCATGCCCTGGTATGTGCGGGCGTTCCTCCGTTACGGGGTGATCGGCTTCAGCCCCTGGTGGATGAAGGCGGAGGTGCGGGAGTTCATCACCACCGACTGCGAGGAAAACGTGGTTCTGGAATTCGAGAGGGGCGCCAGCGATCTTCAGGTTTTGTACGCCGACGAATACCTCTACGCGGTGTCGATGATGGAAATCACCCCCTCCCCTGACGAAAACCTGGAACAGTTGGACAAGAATTCGGTGGAGTGGAAGACCGACCGCGCTTACCGCCGGATCGTCAATGCCCGCAGTTATAATATGCTGATGGAGGAAATGCTGGCGCAGCTGGACGTGACGATCAACTACTGCACCACCCGGGAGCAGGAATTCGAAGCGCAAATCAACACCATCAAAACCCGCGGTTACCACGGCGAGGGCGAAAACATCTTTGACCTGCAGTCGGAGCAGCAGGCGTTCGCCGCCCGGAAAATCAACCTGGAACGTCAGGCCGAACGCATCAAGGAAGAGGTGGTGCCGTCGATTCTCGAAGCTATCGAGGACGCGGAGGGGAGGTTCAGAAAGGGCGATTTGCGCATCCCCGACGCCGAGACCCTGATTAGCCGGGAGACGGACGCCCTGGCGGATTTGCGCCGGCGGATCGAAGGCCAGAAGCGGGTATTCCCGCCGATGGCGGTGCGGGACGCCTTCAGCATGGCCTCGAACGTCATCAACACCCGGGGCGCGGTCAGGTCGAAGCTGATCGAACTGGAGGCGCGGGATCCCAACATATTCATGAACGTGATAGTCCCCGCCAAGAAGAAGATCAACCGGGTGGAATTGCGGTTGAGCCCGACGGTGATTATCGTGCCGGCGTATGGTTTGGAGTGCATTTGTTCGATGGCGCGGGAGGGAATGGAGGGTGGACACCTGCTGATGCCGACGGCGTTTTCGCGAACCGGCATGCTGCAGCACCAGCTCACGAATTTGCTGGCGGATTTCCGCTGGAACACCTCCCGCAACCTGGCCGGCCGGGATCTGGCCAGTTCCGACACGCTGGCGGGGATCTTCGCGAAGCTGCGCTGGGCGGCCAGGGCCTGGAGCAAATCCAAGCGGGAGAAGGCGCTGTTCTATACCGATGTGAAGGAGTCCCTGAACTGGCGGCGGATATACGAATTGATTATTTCGGAAAGCAATATCGGCTGCCGGCAGTTGTTTATCCGGAATCAGGAGTTGTACGACGGGATCATCGACAAGTTTATCGACTTGCCGGAAGGAGTGAAGAAGATCGTGAAGTAGTTCCACAACGCGGCATTTGCGGATGCAGTTACCGCAAATGCCGCGTTGTGGAATTAAGCCGAACCGAAATCATTCCCCCCCGCTTAACTGCGAAGGGATTCCTCACCCCACCAGGACGCTCCCCGCCTGATAGACCAATAAAGTCACCACATAAGCCACCATGGTATAGCCGGCCAACATCAGCAAAGGATACTTCCACCCCCCCGTTTCCTTCCTCGCCACCGCCAAGGTGGCAATGCAAGGCATGGACAACAAACAGTAAAGCATCATGCAGAAAGCCTGTAACGGCGTATAATGCGACCGCAGTTTTTCCCTAAGGGTCTCCTCGGCCGCATCCCCCTCCCACTCCCCAACGGCATACACGATTCCCATCTGGGCGACGAAAACCTCCTTGGCCGCGAACGAACCGATAATCGCGGTGGCAATCCGCCAGTCAAACCCCAAGGGCCGCAACACCGGCTCCATGAAGCGGCCGATGCGGCCGGTATACGAATAGGCCAAACGTTCAGCCGCTTCCCCGCGTTCATGCTCTTCCGCCGCTTCGTCTGCCCCGCCAGCCTCCGGCGCCGCCGCGACCGCCGCCGCCGCGGTGTTTTCCTGTTTCTCCGGCAGCTTCGGATACTCGGCCAGGGCCCAAAGGATGATGCTGGCGCCGAGAATAATCGTTCCGGCTTTCTTCACATACTCGCGGGCGCGTTCCCACATGAGCAGGATAACCGAAGTGAAGGTGGGCATGCGGTAGGAGGGAAGCTCCATGACGAATGGGACGTTTTCCCCCTTGAAGAAGTGGTTCCGCAGGAGCTTGGCCGCCACGACGGCAAAGAGTATCCCGATAAGGTAAATCACCCAGAGCATGGGCGCCCGCCAGGTATCGGGGAAGAAGGCCGGGATTATGAGCGAGTAAATCGGCAGCCGGGCGCCGCAGGACATGAAGGGGATGACCAGGATGGTGGTCAGGCGGTCCCGCCAGTTTTCCAGGGTGCGGGTGGCCATGATGGCGGGAACGGAACAGCCGAAGCCGAGGAGCATGGGAATGAAGCTTTTGCCGTGAAGGCCGATGCGGGACATCATGCGATCCATGATGAAGGCGGCCCGGGCCATATAACCGGTCCCTTCCAAAAAAGCTATGGCCAGGAACAACAGGAGAATATTCGGTAGAAACACCAAAACCCCGCCGACCCCGCCGATCACCCCGTCGACCAGGAGATCCTTCAGGGGGCTTTCCGCCCCTGCCGGCCACAGCCCGGCAATATAATGCCCCAGGACGGCGAAACCTTCCTCAATCCATTCCATGGGTTTTTCGGCCAGGGTGAAGACCAATTGAAACATCAGGTACATCATGACGAGGAAAATCGGCAGGCCGAAGAGGGGGTGCAGGAGGACTTTGTCGATGCGGTCGGAGACGTCGACGTTTGCTTCTGGGGTCATGTGCACGCAATCGGCGGCCAGGCCGGCAACCCAGCCGTATTTGGCTTCGGCCACCCGCACTTCCGGCACGTTCTTTTGCTCCAGATTAAATATTTCCCGCAAACCGGCGATTTTCCCCAACAGGGTTTTGTCGGCGATTTTGTCGATCAATTCCGGGTCGTTCTCGAACAGCCGCGAAGCCACCCATTTCGGGGGATAGCGGTCGGCCAGGAGGCGGTCGGGGCCGGCGAGGGCGGCGTCGATTTCGGCGACCGGCTTTTCCAGTTCTTTCGGGTAGGTGATTTTCTGGTATTCCGGCACCGGCTTGTCCGCCTGGGCCAGAACCGCGTCCAGGAGTTCGTTCATGCCTTCCCGCCTGCTGCCGACGGTGGGAATTACCGGGACCCGGAGATGCGCCTGCATTTTGCCGAGGTCGTATTCGATTCCTCTCGCCTTGGCCACATCCGCCATGTTCAGGGCGATGACCAGCGGCAGCCCCAGTTCCATGATTTGCGTGGCAAGGTAGAGGTTCCGTTCGAGATTGGAGGCGTCGACCACCTGGACGACCAGATCGGGCTTGTCCATGACCAGGTAATTCCTGGCCACCACTTCCTCGGGGGAATTCGCCGACAGGGAATAGGTCCCGGGGAGGTCGACGACGTTGAACCTGACCCCGTTCCTTACCAGCGTGCCTTCCTTTTTTTCTACCGTGACGCCGGGATAATTTCCGACATGCTGCCTGGCGCCGGTAAGGGCGTTGAAGACGGTGGTTTTTCCGGCGTTGGGATTGCCGGCGAGGGCAAAGGTGATTTCGCGCATTGCATCTCCAAAATAATATTTGATTGCCACAACATTGTTTGAAGAATAAAACATAATGTCCGGCCGCCGAAAAGCAAGCTTTTTTATCGGATTTTAAAAAAATCATTGAAAGGCCGATAAGCTTTGGTGAAAGTGGACGATATCTTATAGCGTGCGAAGAATGGGCGGGCTTTTCAATTGGGAATGGAAGGGACGGAAAATGACGGTGACGACAGGTTGGCGGCGGGCGGCGGGGTTGACGGCGGCGGGGTTGATGTTGGCGGCGGCGCTGACCGGGGGGGCGCCGGCGCTGGACGTGAAGACTTCGAGCTACACCCATACGGTGGACATGCAGACGAAGTATCCGGTGACGGACAACGAGAAGGTGGACGCGGATGTCAGGGCTTGGCTGGAGGATCACCTTGAGAAGATCCTGAAGGATTACAACGGGGTGGCGATTAGCCCGGATTTACCGGACGGCGGGATTAACGTGGGGGTGACATTCGGCACCCAGTCGGCGGCGGCGAACATTCTCAGCGTGATTTTCGAGTCCTACGTTTATCCGTCCCGGGCGGCGCATCCGTCGTCGAGGATGGACGTGTTGAATTATGATTTGTCCAGCGGCAAGCGTTTGGGGCTGGCGGATCTCTTCGCCAGGCCGGATGAAGCTTTGCGGATAATGAGCGACACCGGCCGGGAGGTTTTGGCCGAGGCGTTGCAGAAGAAGTATCCCGCCAACTGGGAAGGGGGCATACCGGATGATTCCTGGTTTATGGAAGGGTTCAAACCGGAGGAGGAGAATTTCGCCGCCATGGTGTTGGAACCGGGCGGGGTGAGGGTGGTGTTCCAGCAATATCAGGTTTTGCCCTATGTGTTTGGCATGCCGTCGGCGTTTTACAGTTTGGAAGCTCTTAAAGAGGCGGAACCGAAGGCGGAGGTCTGGGGCAAAGCGGCGGAGGATTTGCGGTAAGGCGGTTTCCAATAAAATTTACCACAGAGCCACAGAGACCACAGAGAACCACCCTTAACTGCGCAATGACGTATAGCCCCGGGATTTAAATCTATTTATAAAAATGGCATTCAGGATTAACTT
>JAVBTZ010000176.1:0-15556 GCA_031555915.1 Planctomycetota bacterium | reverse complement strand
TGGTGGTGACTTGGCTGTTTGTCTGGTGGGTGGGGGTCAAGGGCAGCGCGATGCACATCACCAAGAACCAGTTGCTTTACCTGGTCCTCTCCGCCCTGGCGACCGGCGGCGCGTGGATTTGCTACAACAAGGCGCTGCAGGACGGCCCGGCGACCCGGGTGGCGTCGGTGGATAAGATGAGCATTGTCCTGATTGCCTTTTTGAGTTGGGCGATTTTCCACGAAGACATGAGCTGGCTGGCGGTATTAAGCATTGCCTTGATCACTCTCGGAACGGTGGTGCTGGTTTTTGCCAAATAGGCGGGGGGAGTGGAAGTACCTGACGAACCTGACTGCCGGTTACCTTAAAACCACATGCCGATTTCCGTACAGACTTGCAAAAATCTGTCTAGGCGTTATTATTAATTGCCGACAAGAATATACCGGTATATAAAAAGATTATATCATAATAAACACAGGAATCTTCCCCGAAATCAACACAACAACATATCGCCATAACTTGTCCATGCGCCGGAGCGCATCTCATATCTCGTTAAGTGGCATTTTTAAGGGAGAGTTTTCATGGAACACAAATCGCCTCTGCTCAAGACCGTCAAGACCACACCAACCGAGTTTTGGAACGACTCCTGCGCCATTTCCGAACTTAAGTATGCCCTTGAACACGGCGCCACCGGCGCCACCACCAACCCCGTCATCGTCGGCCAAGTCCTGAAACAGGAAATGGAACTCTGGAAGGACCGCATCAACGAGCTGGTCAAGGAAATGCCGGAAGCCACCGAAGACGACATCGCCTGGAAGCTCAATGAAGAAATGGCGGTCAAGGGCGCCAGTCTGTTCGACAGCATTTTCAAGGAATACAAGGGCAAAAAGGGCCGTCTGTCCATCCAGACCAACGCCAAGTATTACCGCGACGCCGAAGCGATGTGGAAGCAGGCCGTGCACTTCAACAAGCTGGCCCACAACATGCAGGTGAAAATGCCGGTCAGCGAAGCCGGCGTCAAGGCGGTCGAGGAATCCACCTATCACGGCGTGAGCGTCAACGCCACCGTCTCCTTCACCGTGCCGCAGGTCCTGGCGATTGCCGAAGCGGTCGAACGCGGCCTCAAGCGCCGCGAAGCCGAAGGCAAGGACACCTCCCACATGTCCCCGGTTTGCACCATGATGGTCGGGCGGTTGGACGATTTTCTGAAAGTCCTGTGGGCCAAGGAAGGTTCCCCGGCCGACCCCGGCGTTCTCGAATGGGCCGGCATCGCCTGCTTCAAGCACGCCTATCAGATCTACCAGAAGAAAAAATACCGCACCCGCCTCCTTTCCGCCGCGTACCGCAATACCATGCATTGGTCGGAATTTGTCGGCGGGGACGTGGTTCTGACCATCACCACCGAATGGCAGAAGAAAATCAACAACTCCGGCATCGACCCGACCCCCCGCATGGACATCCCGGTTGACCCGAAGATCCTCGACGCCCTGAAGAAAATGCCCGAATTTGTCCGCGCCTATGAAGGCGACGGCATGAAGCCGAGCGAATTCGCCGATTACGGCGCCTTCAAACGCACCCTCACCCAATTCCTGGGCGGTTACGCCAGCCTGCTCGAGGTGATTCGCGGCTTTATGATTCCGAACGTTCCGAAATGACTTTCCGGATGCAATCTATCCGCCAATAATGGAAGCGGGACCGCCCGGTGCGGTCCCGCTTTTTAAGGGTTATAAGGATTGGAGCCTTCATGCGGTCTTGGCGGCAAAACCCTCCAAGGCCAGGCTCCCGCCGACCCCCACCGCCTCCTCCTCGTCGAACATCGCTTCCGAATCGGCATAGCCGTCTTCGTCTTCGTCGTCGTAAGGGGCGCTTGCGGCGAAAGCGGCCTCGCCTCCCGGCGGGGCGTCTTCAGCATCGTAGAAGGCGGCGTCCCCCCCGGCGGCGCCGACGCCGGCATAGGCGCCCCCATCCGCACCGGCCGCGATAATCGCGTTGTTTTCGGCTTCGGCCCGGGGGTGGCTTTCGGCGTAAATCTTTTGCATGTCGGCGGCGGTAATGTGGGTGTAGATTTGGGTGGTGGAGATGTTTTCGTGCCCGAGGAGTTCCTGTACGACCCGTAGATCCGCCCCCCTCTGCAACAAATGCGTGGCGAAGGAATGGCGGAGGGTGTGGGGTGAGACATCGGGGGGCAGGCCGGCCAGGCCGGCGTAATGCGAGAGCATGCGCCGGACGGAGCGGGTGGTGAGGCGTTGGCCGCGGAAGTTGAGGAAAACCGCCTGGGAGTCGAAACGGTGTTTTTCCGGGTGGGCGGATTTGCAGTTGAGGTAAAGTTCCAGGGCGGTGATGGCGTAACGGCCGACCGGGTTGATGCGTTCCTTCATACCTTTGCCCCTGAGCCGCAGGACCCGGCGTTCGAGATCGATGTCTTCGTGGTCCAGGCTGACCAGTTCGAAGGAGCGGAGTCCGGCGGAGTAGATCAGTTCCAAAATCGCCTTGTCGCGGCTGCCGATGAAGGTGCCGCCTTCGGGTGCGGCGAGGAGGCGTTCCATCATGGCGACGGTGAGGAAGGCGGGGATTTTCTTTTCCAATTTTGGGGTGTGCACGACCCGGGCGGGATTGGCGGTGACGCGTCCCTGGCGCTGCAGGTATTTGTAGAAGCTGCGGAGGGCGGCGATTTTCCGGGCCACGGTTTGCCGCGAGGCGCCTTTTTCCGAGAGGTCTGCCATGAAGGCGCGGATTTGCAGATGGGTGACCCGGTCGGGGAAGTCGCCGGCCTGGTTTTGCCGGGCGATGTGGGAAAGGAATTGAGCCAGGTCCACGCCGTAGTTTCTGACGGTGTGTTCCGACATATTGCGTTCTTTATCTAGGTAGCTCAAAAAATCGTTAATGTCGGCGTGGTTGGTTCGGCTGAGCGTGGACAAGGTTGCACCCCTTTCTCCAATTGATTGCGGTCACCGGTCGGACCGGGACGTGAATCCCGGGTCCGTTTACATCCGGCCCGTATATGTTATCGGATGGAGAAGGGGGCCTAGTTCAGTGAAAATCGGCCTATATTATCGGTTTAGCGCTTCCTTTAGCCGGGTTCGGGTCAAAGGGCGTGATACTTTTCAATCATTTCCGATAATATCGGCATCAGTTGTTTCTTCCTGGATACGATGCCGCGCATTTCGTATACCGAATCGGTGACTTTATTCATGGTCACGCAGGGGAGGAACTTCGGTTCGGCGGCAATGAACATGATGCTGGAGAGGACGGTGATGTCGGTGACGAGCAGGGCCGCGAAGAGGCTGTTCCTTTTCTGGCGGGCCGCTTCGAGGGCGTCGACGAATTCCTTCTTTCGCTTCAGGACTTCCTGCGGATTCTCCACTTCGATTTGGCTGACGGCGAATTTTTCCCCCTGTTCCTCGTATTCCTTCGAATCCTGGGCGATAAGTTCGGCGGCGCTGCGGCCGGAGACCCGGCTGGAGGCCTGGAGGATTTCCTTGCCGAGTTTTTCGATGTCGAAGTTGGCGATGTTGGAGAGGTATTCGGCCATGTCGCGGTCGGCTTGGGTGGTGGTGGCGGATTTGAGGATCAGGGTGTCGCAGATGATGCCGGAAAGCAGGAGCGAGACCAGGTTCATGGACATGGGGACGCGGTATTCCTGGAACATTTGCGCGACGATGGTGCAGGTGGCGCCGACGGGCTTGTTGATGAAGGTGATGGGGGAGCGGGTGGAGGCGGAACCCAGGCGGTGGTGGTCGATGATTTCCAGCACCCGGTAGTTTTCGATGCCTTCGATGGATTGGGAGAATTCGTTGTGGTCGACGAGAATCACCTCGACGTTTGGTTCGCGGTAAAGATCGGATTCGGAGATGACGCCGACGACTTTTCCCGCGTCGTTCACGACCGGCAGGGACTTGCCGGGGGCATCGGAGAGGAGGGGGGCGATTTTCTTGATCGGGTCGTTCCGGTTGACCGGCCGCAGATCCTGCGAAGACATGCTGGTCACGGGGGTGGAATAGATGATTTGCAAGGTGGTGGAAGAGGTGTCGTAGGGGCTGGAAAGAACGGAGACGCCTCTTGATTCGGCTTCGTCGCGGATGTCCCGGTCGAGGACGTTGCCGTTGGTGACGATGAGGAGGCGCACGTTCGCGCGGACGGCGTGGCGCTGGACGTCTTTCCGGTTGCCGCAGATGACGATGGTGTTGGCGGCGACGGTGGTTTTCATGTATTCGACAAAGCTGTTGAATTCGGAGGCGGCGACCATTATCGGGCTTTTACGGACTTCGACCGAGTTGTGGGTGGTGATGCGCTGGGCGTGGAGGGTCGAGGCGATGAGATCGATGGAGGTCTGGACCGCCGTTTTTTGATTGGGATTGTTGACGTGCTGGAGGCGTTCGGCGATGAAGCCGTAATGCAGGAGCGAATGGAAGCAACCCTGCTCGTCGATGACCGCGAGGGCCTGCCCATCATGCTGACGCATGACGGACATCGCTTCCCAGAGGGAGACGTTGGCGCCGATGGTGTGGGCGCCGTGGGAGTCGTAGTAATCGACCTTGGGAACGAGGTCGGGGAGGAACTCGGGGAGGGGGATATTGAAACGGTTGAAGATGTAATCGGTTTGCGGGGTGGTTTTGCCGGCCCGGGCGGGACGGACGTTTTTCATCCCCAGGGCTGATTTGAGGGCGGCGTAGGCGTAGGCGGAGACGACGGAATCGGTGTCGGGGTTGCGGTGGCCGATGACGTAGACGGTTTTCTCCTTGGGGAGAATGCGTTGGGATTGGGGCGAAACAGGTGGGACGGCGGACATTGCGGCGCTCCTTTGCTTGTCGTTGATAAACAGCTGCGAGAAAATCATGTCTCCAAGTTTCGTCTCAGTTCCAGCACTTCCTCAAGGCTTAAACCGGAAAATTCAACGATATCCTCAATGGGGTAGTCCTTATTTATGCCAATCTTGGCCATCTCAAGCGCTTTTTGTTTTATGCCGCGCTCTTCCCCACGCCTTTCCCCGCGCTCTTCCCCGCGCCTTTCCCCGCGCCTTTCCCCGCGCTTTTCCCCGCGCCTTTCCCCGCGCCTTTCCGCCATCCGGTTGCGATAGGAGTTGCGGCCGGCTTCGTCGCGACGCGCCAGTTCGCGTTGTTCGGCCAAGTCGCGGATGCTTCGATTGGAACTCAACCCCACGAGGTCGTGTAAAGCGTCGGCGATGGCGGGATGTCTTTTGGAAGTCATTGCGAATTCTCCTTTGGTTTTGGCTGCGAAAAATCGTAGCCACGGCCACAACGGCGAGGAATCCGGTTTGGCCGGCAGTTTGGGGATTTCCAGAATATGAATTTCCATGAGCCGACCCGGAAATTTGACGCGTTCCTTTCGGTCATAGAGGGTGAAACAATGGTGATAGTTGACTCCTTTGGACAACAGCCGGTGGTTGGCGATGACAATGCTGACAACCGGTTGCAAGAGGTCATAATTTTCGCCTTTGCCGACTTGTTCGGTTATCATTCTGGCGGTGTAAAAGAGTAGGCGCCGGGGCATCCAGTCCTGCGGTTCCACCTGAATCTCGACATCGATTATACGGCCGGACTTGGTTTTGATTTTGACGTCGAGGATACAGGTTTTGCCGTCGAGGAAGTCCCGCGGCATTTCCGGATTGAGGACGGTGACGGTATCGTACTCCTGGGCCGGGATGTCGATGACGGTCTGGAGAAATACGGCCAGCCGGTCCGTGCGTTTTTGATTGCCCATCAACATCTTGAAAACAAAGTCGTTCAACGGGGACAGGGGAGTCAAGGACAAGGCGGTTTCCCTTCATCTCGATTTTCTCAAAAAATCGAGTTCATGCGTGTAACCAAGATTATATCATAGGCGGGATAGGTTTTACAGGGTCACCTCTTCAGTACGCCTCCACCACCTGATGAATTGCCAAGAGAACGGCCAGCAAGTCCTTCAATTCCCCCAATCTTATCATATTCGGTCCGTCGCACCGCGCCTTCTCCGGTTCGTCGTGAACTTCCAAAAACAGGCCGTCCACCCCCGCCGCCACGGCGGAACGGGCCAAAACTTTCGCCATTTCCCGGTCGCCGCCGGAGCAATTTCCCTGTCCCCCCGGGAGTTGCACCGAATGGGTGGCGTCGAAGACCACCGGGTAGCCGAATCCGCGCATTATCGGTAAAGAGCGCATGTCGGCGACGAGGTTATTATAACCGAAGGAGACGCCGCGTTCAGTCAGAATGACGTTTTCGTTACCGGTCGCCGTGACTTTTTCCGCCGCGTTTTTCATGTCCCACGGCGCCATGAACTGGCCTTTCTTGATGTGCACCGGGCGTCCCGAGCGTCCGGCGGCGTCGAGGAAGCCGGTTTGCCGGCAGAGGAAGGCGGGGATTTGGATGACGTCCAGGACTTCGGCGGCCGGGGCGATTTCCACTGTTTCGTGGACGTCGGAGAGAATTGGGCAACCGAGGTCTTTCTTGATGGCGGCCAGAATCTTTAGGCCCTTTTCCAGGCCGGGTCCGCGAAAACCGGCTTGGCTGGAACGGTTGGCCTTGTCGTAGGAGCTCTTGAAAACAAACGGCAGCCGCAAGTCGGCGGCGATGCGGATCAGCTTTTCCGCCATCATGCGGGCATGTTGTTCCGATTCGATTACGCAGGGGCCGGCGATCAGGGTCAGGCCGCCGCCGCCGATGGAAACAGAACCCATTGGGGTCCGGCGAGTGGTGGGCATGGGGTATCCTTTCCTATTTATAATGTGTCTGCAAAATTGTTTTAGGGGCGGGTTTTCCGCAACTTGCGCGAGGCAAATAGTTAAAAAAGGAAATTTTTTGGTAACACCGGGGCTGGTGAAGACACTAAGTAAGTGTGCAGGTAAAAGAAGCAAAAAAAGATTGCCGCAAAGGAAAGCTTAAGAAAAACCCCGAAAAAGGCAAGGGAACGGTTGCCCATTCGCCAAACGCTTCCCTCCCCGCGTAAATCATGTTTGTAAAAAGGATGTTTTTGCCGAAGACTTCTATGAGGCTAAAGGAGAACTTAATGTTGAAGAAATTGTCCCTGCTGTGCGCCGCCGCCATGATGGCCATCTCGGCTCAGGCCGTTCTTGCCGCTGACGATGCGGATGTTCCCCCGGACGTCGTCCAATACGATAGCCAGGAAGACGGCGGCAATCCGTGGGCTGGACATCCCTGCTTCAATGCCCCCGGCCGTCAAGGCTGTCCGAATTGGTACGGTCCCGGCATGCGCTGGCGAGGCGGTCGCGGCCACGGTCCGCAGATTCCTCCCGGTATGCGCACTCCTCCTCCCGCTCCCGGTGGTCAGATGGGTGGTCCCGGCCCGATGGGCTTTATGGGTCATCCCGGTTGGGGTCCTGGCGGTCCCGGCCCGAGGGGCGAGCAGTTTGGCCCGGGCGGATGGCACGCTTGGCACGATCGGCGGGGCATGGACCGGGGCGGCGCAGGGTATGAAGCGATGGGTCTCCCCGGGATTGGCCAAGGCCAGGTTTTGGAACAGCTCAACCTCACCGACGCCCAGAAGAGCCAAATGGTCGACCTCCTGACCAACAATTTCCGCAACCGTCTCCAGAACCGTATGGAGATGCAGGACCTGCGCAGCAAGCTCCGCGAACTCCAGAAATCCGACAACCCGGACAGCGGCATGCTCATCAACCTGAATCAGAGTCTGGGTGCGGCGCGCGGCAAAATGGAAGTGATGAAAAATCAGCTTAAGTCCGACCTCAAGAACATCCTTACCGAGGAGCAACAGAAGAAGCTCGAGGAAGCGAAGGATCAATGGAAGTCGCGTTGGGGTGGCGGGGACCGCGGTTTCTCCAGGGGCCAAAAGGCTCCCAAGGGTCTTCGGCAGCTGCAGCGCGGTCCCGGTCCGGTCGTGAATCCAGGCAAGTAGCTCCAAGCACATTATTGCAGGAAGCGCGGTCTTCCATATAATGAAAGGTATGTTTGGCGGCGGAGTTGCCCTGATGTTGACTCCGCCGCCATGGCTTTTCCCAGCCTGGTTGTTGGCAGCCATGGAAAAAGCCCCGCCGCCTTTCGGGAGTGCGCCGCACTTATGCCAGAAGCAGTAAATGTAGACGAACTGGACCTCGCCGACGCCGCCGCCACCCTGGAGGGGGATGCGGAAGCGTTTTCGGGGATTATCGCCCGGCACGGCGAAGCGGTGCGTAAACAGATGCGTAACTTCGCCCGCACGCCGGACCAGGCCGACGATTTGGCTCACGACGTATTTGCCGAAGCTTATATGTCTCTGGCCAAATTCAGGGGCGACGCCCCTTTCCGGCATTGGCTGGCCCGCATCGCCACCCTGACCGGCTATAACTTTTGGAAAAAACGCGATCGGGACAAAAATAAGGTCCCCTTGCATGAAAATATGGAACTGGTGCACGAGGAGGAAAACTCCCCCGTTGACCACGACCCGGACCAGGCCGCCAAGCTCCTGTACGATTTGCTGGCGACCCTGCCCGCCGACGACCGCATGGCGATGACCCTGATGTATTTGGAAAACCTCAATCAGGATGAAATCGCCAAACGCATGGGTTGGACCAGGGTGATGGTGGCGGTGAGACTGTACCGGGCCAAACAGAAACTAAAAAAATTGGGTGACAAGGAACCCTGGAAAGGAAGGTTGGAATGGATGCTTTCATGACAAAGCTAGAACGCCTGGCCGACATGGCCAAAGGGCGCTCCAATCCGGGACCTCTGGATGTAAACTCGGTTATGGCGCACATACGTGGTCTCGACAAGGAGGAAGACAACCGTGTTCTCAGTTTTCCCCTCGGATTTTTCGCTGGGGGCGCGGCGGCGGCGGCGGCGGTAGCGATTGGCATATCGGTGTTCGCCGTGATGGCGTGGACGGATATGTCAAGTCCGTTCGCGGCGTTTGACTCGTTATTGAATGTAATGGATGTCCTATGAGCGAGCTTTCCGTTTCCGAATCGAAACGCCTGCTGGCGCGGCACCATGCCATACACGGCCGCCGTTATTGGAAGGCGTTGGCGCTGTTGACGCTGGCGGTCTTCGCGGGAGTGGTGATTGGCGTGGGCGGGACGGTTTTGTATTTCCAAAAAAAGATGCACTGGGTGCCGCCGCGTCCTGACGCCATCGCCGGGGCGATGCTGGAGCGGATGCAATCCCTGGTGAACGTCAATCCGCAAGAGGGCGAGCAGTTGAAGGGCATCATCAACAGTCATATGCGGGAAGTCGAGGAAGTGCGCAAAGGATCGTTCAGGGAAATACGCGGCGTGTGCAAGCGTATGGATGCGGAAGTGGCCAAGGTTCTGGGTTCGGACCGCGCCAAAATCTGGGAGCTGGACAAAGAAAAGCGGGCGGCGGAGCGGCGCCAAAGGCATGAGAGCAAGGCCAAGGCGCATGGCGATAAAGCCAAAACGGTGGAAAAGCCGGTAAAGTGAGTCGCTTTGCTTGCTGGCGGGGCCAATGTACTTGGGAAAATAAATGCCGGCGCGAATCCTGCTTCGCTTAAGGGCACCTCTAAAATGGTTTCCCGAAGGAATCCTGCGAAGTTTTCCTTTTCTCCGCCGACACAATTATATAGAATCGACCATACCCGACCCCACCCCGAGCGGTGGGGTCGGGCATATTGTCCGACAGGGGAAAAAAATTGATGGATCTGATTCCCAGCTTTAGTGCGGTCACGCAAATCATCGTGGTTATCGTCGCTTTTTCGGTGCTCATTTTCGTGCATGAACTTGGGCATTACCTGGCTGCGCGCCTTACCGGCGTTCGGGTCGAGCGGTTTTTTGTCGGCTTCGACGTTTTTGGCCTGGCCCTCAAGAAAACCTATAAAGGGACGGTCTACGGCATTGGCGCCCTGCCTTTGGGAGGCTATTGCGCCCTGGCGGGGCAAAACGACGACCCCAGGAAGGAACGGCAGTCGAACGCCCCCGACGAACTGCAAAACAAGCCCTTGTGGGCGCGGGCGCTGGTGTTTTCCGGGGGAGTTCTCATGAACTTCCTTTTCGGTTTTCTGGTCCTGATCGCCGCCTACATGTACGGCATTCCCTTCATCCCCCCCATTCTCGGTTCCCTCGACCCCAACGGTCCGGCGGCGATTCACGGTTTTAAAACGGGAGACCGCATTCTGCAGGTTAACGGCCGCCACATCGGTTCCTTCGAGGACGCGGCGGAAGCCATTGCCATGGCCGGCGCCGGCGGCGAGGTCGATGTCGATTTCCAAAGGAAAGGCGAGGACGGCAGCTTGAAGCCGATGACTATCCGGGTCAAGGGCAGGCCGTCGAATATGCGGGGCAATTTGAACACCATCGGGGTCGAGCCGGAGAAGTCGCGCATCGTGGGCGGGGTGGTGGAGGACCCGGGCTTTAGCGAATTGCTGGCGGGGAAATTGGGGGTGGGCGATGAAATCGTGGCGGTGGACGGCACGACGATTCCCCCCAACCGCGGCGAAATGATTGAAGAACTCACCGGAAAAATGCCCGGCCGGACGGTTCGCCTAACCGTTCAAGGCGGGGCGGGCGGGATGCATTCCTTCAACGCGCCCTTGGAAACATATGGCGAGTGGGATTTGGGCTTGCATATCGCGGTGGCGATTGGCAATGTCATGCCGGGGGGGCCGGCGGACAAGGCGGGTTTGCGGCCGGGGGATTTGGTGGTGGCGTATCAATTGCCGGACCAGGCGGAGCCGCACCGTATCGGCACGACCCGCGAGTTTATGGAAATGATTATGCGGGCCGCCTTGAAGCCGGTCCGGGTGGAGATTAACCGTAATGGCGATCCCCTCACCGTCAAAACGACCCCGGCCTTGATGGCGGGGACCTCGCATTACGATCCGGAAACGGACACCCTCCTGGGGGTGATGGGCCAGATGGAGGGGGACAAGGGATTTCTCATTGACGCGGTGGTGCCGGGGTCGCCGTTGGAAGGTTTGGCGCAACCGGGCGATTATTTGACCGGTTTGAACGGCAAGTCGCTCCCCTGGGGGAAATCGATTCGCGAAGCGGTGGAGGAGGAGGCGTCGGACAGCGTCAGGCTTTATGTGCAGCGGAATCAACCGGACGACGAGTTGGTCGGTCTGTCCATGCGGGGGGGGGTGTCGGACGCGAATTTGTCGCTCCGCTTGGCGCCCAGGATAAATTTGGAATACCGTCGGCCGATGATTGGGGTGGATTTGGCGCCCGGTCCCATTACCACGGTGGAGCCGGGGTCGTTCGCCGACCTCAACCTCGGCGGGACCAAACGCCTGTCCGGGTCAAGGCTGGTCGCATTGCAGTATTCGCCGGATTTAAGCAAGACGACGTTACGTTTTCTCTTCCCCGAAGGTTCGCCATATGGCTCGGGTTTGAAGACCTTTGTCACCGAGACGCCGGATTTCATCAGGGAGGACCCGCTGGCGGCGGGCTTGCGCAGTCGTTTGCCGATTCTCCTGAAGACGGCGGAAGAAGTGCGGCCGATGGACTTTTTCCCGGCTGTCGCGGCGGCGGGGCGGAAGTGGGTCGACCTGAGTTTGACGGTTTACCGGGTGTTGCACAAATTGGTGGTGCGGACTCTGCCGTTGGACGCGGTGGGGGGCCCGGTGCAACTGTTCCGCATCATTAAAATCGCCGACGACCGGGGGTTCGCCTATTTCCTTTACATTTTGGCCCTGATCAGCGTCAACCTCGGGGTATGCAATCTTCTCCCGTTCCCGGTCTTGGACGGCGGGCATTTGGTGTTTCTGCTGATCGAGTGGCTGATGGGACGGCCGCCGCCGCCGGCGGTTAAGGAGACGGCGCAGTGGATTGGCCTGGTTTGCCTGTTGTTTTTAATGTTGACGGTGACGGGTTACGATTTGCTGCATTTGGTCAAGGGGACAGGCTGACGTCGCCTCTTGCTGACGCTTTGACGCCCGGTCCGAGGGATTAACCATGCCCGACTACAATCCGCTCACCCCTGAAGAAGAACGGATTATCGTTCACAAAGGGACCGAATATCCCGGTAGCGGGGAATATCTGCATAACCACGCCGCCGGCACCTATGTCTGCCGCCGTTGCGGCGCCCGCCTTTACCGCTCCGGCGACAAATTCGATTCCGGCTGCGGCTGGCCCTCTTTCGACGACGCCATTCCCGGCGCGGTGGAAGCGCGGCCCGACCCCGACGGACGGCGAACGGAAATCCTCTGCCGCGCCTGCGGTGCGCACCTTGGGCATGTGTTCGCCGGCGAAGGCTTCACGCCCAAGGATGTACGGCATTGCGTCAATTCCCTGTCCATGCGATTCATGCCGGAAGGGGGGGCGGGGCCGGAAAAGTCCAAGGCGGAAAGTCCGTCCCCGGAAATACTAAGGGCCTACTTTGCCGCCGGTTGTTTTTGGGGGGTGGAATACTGGTTCAAACGCCAACCCGGCGTGACTTCGACCCGGGTCGGCTACATGGGCGGGACGCTCGCGGGCCCGACTTACCGCCAGGTCTGTTCCGGCGAAACCGGTCACGCCGAAACCTTGGAGGTTGCCTACGACCCCTCCCGCATCGGTTACGAACAACTCTGCCGGCTATTTTTTGAAATCCACGATTTTACCCAACCGGACGGCCAAGGTCCGGACATCGGCGACCAGTACCGCTCGGAAATTTTCTTCGCCGATGCCCGGCAGGAGGAAACCGCCCGGCGGCTTCTGGAAGAACTGCGCCGCCTCGGTTACGAGCCCGTTACCGCAGTGAAGCCGGCCGGAACTTTCTGGCCGGCGGAAGAGTACCATCAGGATTACTACGCCAAAACCGGGAAAACTCCTTACTGCCATGCGCGTCGGCCGGTTTTCCCTTCGGATAAAGCGCCATAAATCTACCCAGGACGATTATTTTCCTGGTAAATCTTCTGGACCGCCGCAAGCGCGTTCTGGACAGGTTGCACCGCCGCCAGCTGGGCCGAGTAAATGTACCCGCACCACCCCTCCCGCATCCAACACATAACCCGCCCGGGCAGAAACCCCAGGGTCGAGGGAATCTGCCACAACTCACGGACCTTGCCGTCCGCATCCGACAAGAGGGGGAAATCGAGATGGTTTCCCTCGGCGAAATGGCGATGCGAATCGCTACCGAACCTCCTCCTTATGGGATGGCTTTGGGGGCGTCGACGACATCGCCAATCAAGGTGACGGTACTTGCGTCATACGGCAGCCATAGCACCTTGGCTTTGCCTTTCTCCTGGGACAGGCGTTGATAAAGTTCGCCTTGGCGGCCGTAGGCGAATACGGCGGCTTCACTGTGGCCGGCTGGGCCGGCCAGGTTCAGATTGACTTTGTAGCGGGCCTGGCCGTTGACGACCAGGCCGGTTTTTTGGCAGTCGACAACCTCGGCGTCGGCCAGTTCGCCGTCGCGGAGCAGGGCGAAAAAGCGGCTTCTTTTCTTGAGAAAGGCCAGGGTTATGAGGGTCGCCCCGATGGGGAAAATGGCCACCAGCGCCGCCAACGGCGGGAACAGGGAAAGCCTGCCCTGGGGAAGGAGCGCGCTGGCGGGAGCGAAGGGGAGATACCTGGCTTCGACGGTAAAGTCGCGGACTGCCTTGCCGTCGGCGGCGTAGACGCCTTCCGCCTCGCCGGGCATGCCGGTCAGGCCGGTGTAATAATTCACCGCTTCCGCCGGCTTTCCAGCCTGGGTTTGGACCAGGAAATGCACCGCGTACACGGGTACGCCGGGCTGGCGCCGTTTTTTGTTGCCGCCTACTGAAGAGGACGTTTTGTTTCGTTTGGTGACTACCGCCGGAGCAGTCTCGTGCCAGCCCAGACGAATGGCCGCTTCCACCGGATAGCCCCACGGGACCATGATTATCCCCGCCGCCCAGAACGCCGCGACGATAAGCAGCCAGAAAATTGCCGCCCGGGTGGTATGAAGCAAACCCAGCTCCCTGCCCGCATGCTTCACCAGGTCGGGAGGTATGGTACGCGGCGGATTTTCGGCGAGATAGTTTTCCAGCTTGGCGAGCGGAGCTGCGTCCATGGGGTAATCCTCGCGTGGGGCGCTTTGGGACAATCTTTCAAGCCGATACCGGTGTAAACCGCCTATCGATTATACACATCCTCTGCCGGCGAGCAACCCGGGAACAGAACGGCACCCGTCTGCGCCTCACTCCCCCTTCTGGAAAAAATATGGTGTAACGCCTCTATTTCTCGGTTGAATTCCGCCGTGAAAACGTTATCATGCGGACAGAAATCAGCCTTAACCGCCCGCTGTTTATCCTCAACGCGGCCAACCATGACTTCCCTAGTGCCCCGAAAATTCAGGCTTTACGGGGCACTAAGCTCTCTGCCGTCACTCTCACTATCGCTCGGCTTCATATGTAATCCTCACCGCCATTGTGGACAATCTGTCCGATTAACATCTGTTCTAATTTTGCCTTCAGGAGGAAAAACATGCAGAAAATGTCTAGTTGCCTGGCAGCCTTGGCGCTCGTGCTGGCATTGACCGCCTTCGCGGGAGCGAAAGCCGTCGCCGCGCAGTTCGAACTCAACATCGGCCATATCGTCAATGAGGACAACTCCTGGCATAAAGCCTGCCTCTTCTTCAAGGACCAGGTCGAAAAAGAGTCGGGCGGACGCATCGCCGTCAAAATCTACCCCAACAACCAGCTGGGTTCCGAAATCGACGTCATTAATTCCATCATGATGGAAGGCGGCGCCGACATCACCTTCACCGGCGAAAGCATGCAGTCGGTCATCCCCGAAATGGGCATTCTCGGCGTGCCGTACCTGATGAATTCGCCTGCGGAAGTCACCGCCGTCGCCCAAGGCCCCATCGGCAAGAAACTGGAAGAGCTGATGGCCCGCGACGCCAACATGATTACCCTCGGCTATTTTGAACGCGGCCCCCGCGACGTCACCTCCAACAAGCCCATCCGCACCCCCGCCGACATGAAGGGCCTGATTATCCGCGTCCCCGCCTCGCCCATCACCGTCGCCGCCATGGAAGCGCTTGGCGCCAAGCCGACCCCGATGGCCTTCGCCGAAGTCTTCACCTCCCTCCAGCAAAAAACCATCGACGCCCAGGAAAACCCCCTGGCCATGATTAAGACCGGCAACTTCTACGAAGTCCAGAAATTCCTCAACAAGACCGAACACCTGCGCTCCATCGTCTACATCGTAGTCAGCAAATCCAAGCTGGAATCCATGCCCAAGGACCTGCAAGCCCTGGTCGTCAAGGCCGGCAAGGACATGATGGACTACGAACACCAGCTCTTCCTCAAGGATGAACAGGAACTGGAAGGCTTCCTCAAGGGTAAGGGCATGACCTTCATCGAGGATGTCGACCGCGCCGCCTTCGCGGCCCAAGCCAGCCAAGGGGTTGAAAAGGTGCTGCCGGCGGCGTTGAAGTCGATGTACGCCGAAATCAAGGCGATGAAGAAATAGGCCGTGCCGTGTTCTTGACGAATTACGGGGACACTCACGAATGGCGCTGAAATAAGGTTAATCCTTTGCGAGGCGATGATTTAAAATAATATTTACCACAGAGTCCACAGAGACCACAGAGAACCACCTTAAACTACGGATGGAAGTTAATCCTGAATGCCATTTTTATAAATAGATTTAAATCCCGGGGCTATACGTCATTCCGCAGTTAAGAGTGGTTCTCTGTGGTCTCTGTGTTCTCTGTGGTAAAAA
>JAVBTZ010000084.1:0-26677 GCA_031555915.1 Planctomycetota bacterium | reverse complement strand
CAGAGAACAATTATCCCACAGATAACCAATCTTAACTACGTAATTACTTATAGCCCGGGTCTTTAAATCTATTTATAAAAATGGCTTTCTGGATTAACTTCCATCCGTTGTTTATGGTGGTTCTCTGTGGTCTCTGTGTTCTCTGTGGTAAAAATTATTTTAAATCATCGCTTCGCAAAGGCTTACCCTTATTTCAGCGCCATTCGGGTCTGGGGGGCGAAGCCCTCCCAGAGAGGTCGTTTCGCGCGTTTTACCGCTTTGCCACCGCAATTCTCACAGCTTCGCCATCGCCGGCCGAACGCCGCAATTCTCACAGCTTCGCCATTGCCGAACGCCGCTGTATTTCCGCCTGAACCTGATCCAAAATCACCGCCGCAATAATCACCACCCCCTTAATTACCGTCTGCCAAAATTCCGACACCCCCATCATCACCATCCCGTCATTCAACACCCCAATCGTGCAAGCGCCCACAAGCGTCCCCCCA
The DNA here is from genome assembly GCA_031555915.1 of Planctomycetota bacterium. Taxonomy (GTDB): domain Bacteria; phylum Planctomycetota; class SZUA-567; order SZUA-567; family SZUA-567; genus JAJBSZ01. Next base: position 26,192 of record JAVBTZ010000084.1, on the reverse strand, counting down.
ATGCTCCCGCGCCCGCCGGCCAGGGACGTCCCCCCCAATACCGCGGCGGCAATGGCGTTCATTTCGTAGGAAGTGCCGGTCGCGGGATGGGCGGCGACCAGTTCCGAAGTGACGACAAGCCCCACCAAAGCGGCGGTCATGCCGGAAATCATGTACACCCAAATCTTCACCCGCTTCACATTGATGCCGGACAATTTGGAGGCGGTTTCATTGCCCCCCACGGCATAGACATGGCGCCCGAAGGGAGTTTTCTTGGCAATGAAAATAAAGAAGACCGCCAAAATGGCCGTCAGCCAAACGCTGTAAGGGACCTGGAGAAACCGCCCGGCCCCAAGCAGCGGAAAACCGGTGGTGCCCAGTTCCGCCTTCCCCTGCAGGTTGGGGAAGGTCTGGCCGTCGGACCGGAGCAAGGCGAATCCGCGGGCGATGTACATCATGCCAAGCGTCACGATGAACGGCGCGACATTGAACTTGGTGATAATCCAACCGTTTACCAGGCCGATGAGGAGACCCATGATAATGGCGATAAGCATCACGGCGGGGACGTGGAAGTAGACGGTGTAACCCAGGGGTCCCAGGTTGAGACCTTCGTAAATGAGCCCACCCGCAATCATCCCGGCCAGGCCGACCACCGAACCAATCGACAGGTCGATGCCGCCCGTTAGGAGAACGAAAACCAGGCCCATGGCGAGAATGGCGTTGACGGCGATATGCTTGGCAAGAATGGGAATGTTGGCGCCGGTGAGGAAATTCGGGGCCATGACGCCGAAGAAGGCAGAGAGAAGAATCAGGACGCCAAAGGTGCGGAGTTGAATCAGGACCGACATGAAGGAACCGGAAGCTTTCTGGGGGTCGGACATGGGGTCGGCCTTTCTATTTTTTTTTCATTTCGATCCCGAAGCCAGCAATAACTTCGCCTGCGACAATTCTTCACGGTAAAATTCCCCGGTCAGCCGGCCCTTGTTCAGGACCAACACCCGGTCGGGGATGGTGAGCATTTCCTTCAGCTCCGACGACACCAGGATAATCCCCAAGCCCTCGTCGGTAAGCTTGCGGACGATGTCGAACATTTCCTTCTTGGCGCCGATGTCGATGCCGCGGGTCGGTTCATCCATGAGCAGAACTTTGGGATGGGTCAGGAGATTTTTGCCGACGATGACCTTCTGCTGGTTGCCGCCGGAAAGGGAGGCGATGGAATTCCTCTTGTTGCCGATCTTGATGGCGAGTTCGCGAATCATGGCGTCGACGACCTTCCCCTCGCGGGAGAAGGAAATGCCGAAACGGCCGGAATAGCTGGAGAGGCTGGCCAGGGTCATGTTGTCGGAGATGGAGAAATTCTGGACAATCCCCTGCTGTTTGCGGTCTTCGGGGATAAGGGAAAAACCGTCGCGAATGCGCTGTTCGATGCGGGTGGAGGCGATTTTCTTGCCGCCCAGGATGATTTCCCCCCGGGCGTCGGATTGCGCCCCCACCAGGCATTCCAGAACTTCCGTCCGGCCCGCCCCCATCAAACCATAGAGGCCTAGGATTTCCCCCTTGTGCAACTTGAAGGACAGGTCCTGAATCTTGTAGCCGCCGGTGAAACTGGGGAGCTTCAGATGGTTCACTTCCAGCAGGACCTCGCCCGTTCGCCGCTCGCGGGGCAGGGGCGGCCGCTCCGTTTCCCCCGTCATTTCGCGGACAATCCAGTGAATGTCGATGTCCTTGACCCTGGCGGTGGAAATCAATTTGCCGTCGCGGAGAACCGTGATGTAATCGCCGATTTCGAAGATTTCCTCGAAGCGGTGCGAGATGTAAATGACCGCCGTTCCGGCCGCCTTCAATTCTTCGATAATTTCAAAAAGGACCTTCACCTCCTGCTCCGACAGGGCGGAAGTGGGTTCATCCATGATGAGAATGTCGACGTTGCCGTGGAGGGCCTTGGCGAGTTCGACAATCTGCTGCTGGCCGATGCCGAGATTGCCGACCAGGGTGCTCGGGGGCAAATCGAGGTGCAGACGCCGCAGGGACTTCGCCGCCTCTTCCTCTTGTTTCCGGTGATCCACCGAAAAACGGCCTTTCCTGATTTCGCGGGCCATGAACATGTTCTCGGCGATGGACAGGTTCGGCACGAGATTAAGCTCCTGGAACACAATCCCCAAACCGTGCTCGCGGGCTTCCGAGGGGGAGTCGTAACGGATTTTCTCGCCGTTTCGGATAATGTCCCCGGCGCTGGCGGTCTCAACCCCGGCCAGGATTTTCATGAGGGTGGACTTGCCCGCGCCGTTCTCCCCCACGAGAACGTTGACGGCGCCCCTGTGGACGTGGAAGTCGACCTGGTCGAGGGCGGTGGTGCCGGGATATTTCTTGCTGATCCCCCGGGCTTCCAGAACGATGTCAGGCTGGGGGGAGGCGGCGGTGGCTGACATGTTATTTGACCTCCTCCATGGTTACCGGCACGACCAGCATGCCGTTCGGATTGCCGTCGAAGGTGGTGGCTCCGAGCAAATCGAAGGTTTTGCCGACGCCGCCGTCCTGCCGGATTCCCAGGGGAACCGCGACCTTGTCGCCGGAATAGGCGTTCAGTTCGTTGGCGAGTTTGGCGAATTCGACCTGGTTCTTGAAGTCGTCGAAGGAGACGAAGTCGAGGAGATCCCGCAGGGACGTCCCCTTGTAAACCGGTCCGACCTGGAGGGTGAAGTCCGGCTTGCCGTCAAAGGGGTGGGCGTCCATTTCCAGGCGGCCGTTACGGGATTTGACGTTGGCGGAGAGGACCTTGGCGCGGGTCTTGACGGCGTAGTTGAAGGGATTTTGTTCGGCCACGGCGCGGTAGCCGTATTTTTCTCCGGCGAGGGCGGAGTCCTGCCGCAGGGCTTCCTGCAGGGCCGCGAAGTCGACGGCTTTTTCTTTAACGTAGGGGAGGATTCGTTCCGACCAGATGTTCTTGACGTAGCCGGCGGCGTCGAACTGGTCGGCGGAGAAATAGACCTGGATGTGGCCTTTGTCGGCGGCGGCCGGCGGGGCATTCTTGACGAATTTGGCGGAGAGGCCGAGGAAAGCCAGGAAAGCGAGGATAAGGACGGCTAGGCGCATGGCTGCTCCTGTGAGGCGGGGCGTAAACATACTGGCGGCGGACATAAATGGGGAAAAGTTTGCTTAACTCTACAACGCTAGATTTGCGGGAACCGCCCCGCAAATCTAGCATGAATAACCAGTTGCGGTGACCTTCGTTCTTTGCCGCCAGCGCCGGAATTATTATCTAACCCTATACTCATGCTACTTTTACGGAAGTGGTTCCCGTAAAAGTAGCGTTGTAGGACTAGTCCTTCATGGAGAAGTTGTCCAGCCGGGTGGCGTTGGCGTTACTGATGAGGATGCAGTCAACGAGCTGTTTTTCGGCCAAGCCGGTGGCGCCGGTCTTGATGTACTTGTCGGCCTGTTCCACCGCCATGGCGGCGATGCGGGCGGCGGGCTGGAGGCCGGTGGCCTTGATGTCGCCGGCGAGAATGGAATCGCGGACGTCGTTGGAACCGTCGAAACCGACGACGATGACGTTACCCTTGCCGGCCGCTTTCAGGGCCGCCATGGCGCCCATGGCCATGGTGTCGTTGCCGCAGACGACGCCCTTGATGTTCGGGTTGGCCTGGAGAATGGATTCCATTTTGGCGAAGGCTTCCGGCTGGCTCCAGTTGGCGGATTGGCGGGCGACCATCTTCATGTCCGGGTACTGGTCGATGACGTCATGATAGGAGCGGGAACGCACGCCGGCGTTGGTGTCGGATTCGCGGCCGACCAATTCAACGTACTGCCCCGCCTCTTCCATCAGGTCCACGAAGTATTCCGCCACCAGTTGCACGCCTTGGTAATTGTTGGCGACGATTTGCGAGACGGCGACGCCGGTGGCGTTGATTTCGCGGTCGATGAGGAAGGTGGGGATGCCGGCGGCCTTGGCCTTCTGCACGGCGGCGATGGTGACGTCGGCGCCGGCGTTGTCGAGGATGATGGCCGCGGCCTTGTTGGCGATGGCGGTGTCGAAGTAATTCGACTGCTTGGAGGCGTCGTCGTCGTGCGAGTAGGACTGGACGGCGTAACCCAGTTCTTTCGCCTTGGCGACGGCGACGTCGGCTTCGGTCTTGAAGAACGGATTCGAGTGGGAGGGGGTGATGACGACGATCAGTTTTTCCCCGGCGAGGGTTACCCCGGTCACTGCCAGAAATAAAACCGCCAACATCAGCGCCAATTTTTTCATGACTTTCTCCTTGTAATGAAAACTGCCCGGCAAAAAAAACCAAACACCATGGATGGATTTGCAGAAGGCGAAAACCCGAACCAGAAACGTGAGCGGCAATACCAGCGGGGCAAAATTATTTTAGCACCGCGACCTTCGCCATAGGGGGAGAAATACGTGAGAGAAATGAATAAATATTCAAGCGTGATTGAATTATACTGTCATAATACCTTATTCACCTTTTTTTGTCAAGCATAATTTCCATAGCCTTCCCCAACTTCACGGAATAAGTTTAGAGTGACTCAGAAAGTGCTATTTTACGGGTTCGCTTTTATCGGCGGCGGGTGGGATATTCCGTTGCAGGAAAAGCGCTTCCACTTTCCGCCAATAGGCTTCATCCGGCTCCTCCGAAATTAGGCTTTCGAGCGCTTTGAGAAAGGGACCTGTTTCAATTCGCCGCCGCACCTGATAGTCGGAATGAATGAGTCCGGTGGCGCGGAGGATGTCCCAGATTTTTTCCACGCCTTGGATATTGGGGTCGCTGGCTTGGTCGAGTCGACCGCGGTAGTAGCTTTCTTCGATCATGTGGCGGGGCAGGTCCAGGTATTTTCCGATGTGGTCGATGGTGTCATTGCGTTTGGCGGGGTCCTGGGTGAAGCGTTCGGCTTTCAGGAAGGCGCGGAGGAAGCGTTGCCAGAGGGATTTTTTAAGTTGAAACCGGTCGCCCCGCGCCACCAGGCGGCAGCAGGGGTGTTCGGGGAAAAGATCGGCGGTGGCGAGCACGACTTCGAGGCCCTGGTTTTCCGCCACCAGGTGATGCGGTCCCCAGGTGAGACCGGCGTCGACCTGGCCGTTTTTGACCACGTCGATGATGGCGGTCGGGCTGGAGAGTTCCAGGATATTCAGGTCGGCCTGCCAGGAAAGGCCGGCGGTGCGGAGGGCGTCACGCAGGACGGAATCGCCGGAGGAGAGGCGGACGGTGGCTATGGTCATTCCTTTCAGGTCCTTGATGCCGGTGAATCCCGCGGCATTTTCGGGGGTCATCACCAGAAAACCGTCTTCCCCCATGACGCCGGCCAGTATGCGGATATCGGCGCCGGCGGCGATATAGACGAGGGGTGCGACCGTGCCGAAGGCGCCGAGATCGAGCTTGCCGGAATTGAGGGCGGAGAGTCCGTCGGCGGAATTGCTGAAGTCGATCAGTTCGACGTCCAGTCCTTCGGCGGCGAAAAAACCTTCCTCGCAGGCGACGTAGAATTTGGCGTGTCCGGTGACGGGCAGGTGGCCGAGGAGAATTTTGTCGGCGGCACCAAGGCGGGGCTGGGCCAGGCAGGCGAGAAGGAAAAGGAGAGAGAGTAAAGGTGCTCTGCAAGCGGCCATAATCGACTCCCGGTCTGTTTTCATGGTCCGAATGGCGCGGCGCCTCGGCGTCAAAGTTCCCTTGGCCGCCGCCCAAGATTTTGGGACAAGATTTGTTGGAACCGCTCAAGCCCCTACTTCCCCCCCAGCAGCTTTTCCCTGAGTTCCCGCAAAGTCACCAGCGCCAATTCGAAATCGTACCCCTCGACTTCACGCACCAACCGTTGTCCCAATTCCCCCTCTGCCTTCAGCTTCGGTTCCATCTGCGCCATTACCGTCAAACCCTCGCCGTTGTTTTCCGCCAGCAGCGACTCCAATTTTTCCAGCCCCTCCAGAACCGACAACCGGCCCAGCATCCGTTGCGACGCCTGCAACATAATCTGCGAATCCGAAGCCGTCCCCTTTTCCGCGTCCGCCGCCAATTCGGCCAGGACCTCCTTCAGGCTTTTCTCCAACTCGTCCAGTTCCTCCGTACCCGCCCGCCTGCTTTTGTCCGACAGCATCTGCTCCACTCCCCCCGCCACCCTGGACAAACCCTCCGCCCCAATCATCGCCGCCGCGCCCTTCAAACTGTGCACCATGCGATGCGCCACCACCCTGTCCCCGATGCCGATGGCCTGGCGCAAATCCTGCATGAAAACTTCGTTATCCCGCAGGAAATTCCGTTTGATCCGCCGGTACAGGTCCTCGTGTCCGGCCGTCCGCTCCCTGCCAAGCTCCGCATCGATCGCCCTGGCCGGCGCCTCGCCGCCGGCTTCCGCCGGCGCCTTGGGAGCCTGTCCCGCCCCCCTTTCCGCCTCCTGCCCCATGGTTGGCGCCGGTCTCGCCGGCGCGGCCGGCTGCTCACCCTTCGGCGCGTTTTCCCCGCCCGCCAAGCCGCCGCCAGGGGGCGAGTCCACCGTCTTGAGGTAATTATGTAAACACGCCCAGAGGTCCAAGGCGGTGAACGGCTTCGACAAGCATTCCCGCATGCCGCATTGCCGGTAAAGTTCGCGGTCCTGGGTCATGACATTGGCGGTCAAAGCCACCACCGGCACCCTGGGGTCGATGCCCCGCATATGGTCCGCCGCCGCGACGCCGTCCATCACCGGCATGTGGATGTCCATCAGCACCAGGTCGAAAGGCCGGCCCGACCGGTGGCGTTGCCTGAACATGTCCACGCCGATTTCGCCGTTCGCCGCGATATACACCCCCAGCCCCAACCGCGCCAGGTGTTCCCTGATGACATCCTGATTGATGCCGTTGTCCTCGCACACCAGCACGTCGCCGACGAAATAGGGTTTGACCTCGCGCTTCTCCGCCGTGCCGCCGTCAGCGTCCACGGCGGTTGCCGCCGGCGGTTCGGCCGCCGCGGCCGGTGAGGTTGCCGGTAGGGTGTCGCCGCCGGCCGGTGGTAAAGCCGCCGGCGGAGGCTTGCCGGCCGGCCCGGCGATTATTTCGTCTTGAATCCCGGCTTCCACGGCGGGGTCCGGCAGGTCCGAGACCTCGAAGGGCAGGCTGAAGCGGAAGGTGCTGCCCAAGCCGGGGACGCTGTCCACTTCCAGGCTTCCCCCCATCAGGTCGACCAGGTTTTTGGTGATGGAAAGGCCGAGTCCGGTGCCGCCGTATTTTCGGGTGGTGGAGCTGTCGGCCTGGGTGAAGGGGTCGAAGATTTTGTGGATTTGCTCGGGAGTCATGCCGATGCCGCTGTCCTTGACTTCGAAGGACAACCGGGCCCGGCCGTCGTGTAGTTCTTCCAGCGAGGCGGAGAGCTTTACGGTTCCGTAGGCGGTGAATTTGATGGCGTTGGAAATCAGGTTCAAGAGGATTTGCCGCAGCTTGGTGGGGTCGCCCATGAGCTTCCGTCCCACTTCCGGTTCGAAGTGGAAGAGGAGGGAGAGATTCTTTTCGGCGGCCTTGGGGGCGGTGATTTGCTCGACCACCGAGAAGACGTCGTGGATGGAAAAGGGGATTTTTTCCAGCTCGACTTTACCGGCCTCGATTTTGGAGAGGTCGAGGATGTCGTTGATGATTTGCAGGAGTCCTTCGGCGGAATTCTTGATTTTGCCCAAATACTCGCGGGTGCGGTTCGGCACGCCCGGGTCGCCGACCGCCAGTTCGGAAAAGCCGATGATGGCGTTCATGGGGGTGCGGATTTCGTGCGACATGTTGGCCAGGAACTGCGATTTGGTCCGGCTGGCCTCGGTGGCGGCCATGGCGGCCTGGTGCAGGTCTTCGAGGGCCTGGTCCGTTTCCTTGCGGTGGATGTCCAGGGAGTCGGCGGTGGCGTTGAGGGCGGCGGCGAGGCGGTGGGCCTCCTTCTGGCGGACCACCACGAGCCGCTCGGAGAACCGGCCGTGGCCGAGATTGGTGGCGAAGGCGACCGCTTGTTCAAGCGGCCGGAGAAGCAGGGAGGATATCAGGTAGATGGTCAGGAGTTGACCCAGGAGAATCAGCACCATCGCCGCCAGGAGGGAATGCTTGTAGCTGGCCGCTTCCTGCTGATCCGCCAATTTGAAGGCGCTCCAGGCGTTGTCCATGTTGGTGCATTGCCGGGCGTCGAGGGCGTCGGATTGCCGTGCCAGCGTTTCGGTGGTGCGTTTAATGAGCGCGCTGGCCTGGTCGGCCACTTTCCTGGCCGCCTCGTCGATCCGGTCGTTAAGCATGATGGCGCGGCTGATGCCGGCCACTTTTCCGAACTGGTCGTAAATGACGGCGTTTTCCTCGACCATGGAATCGAGGTGCTTGAGCCGAAGCAGCCGGGCGACGGTTTCGGCGCGGTAGCGGGGGTCGTCCTTCAACTCGTCCCAATTGGGGCGGGGGTCGTCGGCCAGGCGTCGTTCCAGGGCCGGACTGTCGAGGGGGCTGTAGCCGGCGATGCAGACGCCATGGTTGTTTTCCACCATCAGGACGGCGATATCGGGGGTTTTGGCGGCGCGTTCGCAGATTTTATTGATGCCGGGGATGTCGTCGTGGACATATGGGGAGACCAGGGCGGAGATGGAGGTGGCGAGTTGGCTGGTCTGCAAGCGCAGGAATTCGAGGGAATCCCGATACTGGCGCCCTTCGAAGGCATAGAGTTCGGCGTCGATATTGGAAATGACCGCTTCGCGGATGCCGACGAGCGAGCTTTGCCGGGTGGCGGTTTGTTTCTGAAAGAAATCGTCCAACTGCCGGCGGCGGTGCTGGGTGGCTTCGCTGCGGATGCCGAGAATGACCAAGGCGAGGGCGCTCATCCCCACCAGCATGACGAGGCCGACCGTAAGCATTAGGCTTTGTTGAAGATTCAGTTTGTTAAGCATGGCTTTTTACGGATGGCTTTTTACAGGGGGGGGGACGCATTTAGGCGCTCCGCAAAAATAAACTGGTTAGTTTTATTAAACCACAGAGACACAAAGGACACAGAGAACCGCAACCGAACAATTTAATCGTACCTGAAAAAAAGTAGTTTGTGGTTGTGGTTCTCTGTGTCCTTTGTGTCTCTGTGGTTTAATAAACCAGGTCAATTTATTTCTGCGCGACGCCTTACCCGCCCAGATACGCCGCCCTAACTTTCGGATTGTCCAGGAGAAGCCGCGCCTCCATTTCCATCACCACCCTGCCGACTTCGAGAACATAACCGTAATGCGCCACCGACAAGGCGGCCAGGGCGTTCTGTTCGACCAGGAGAACGGTTTTTCCGGCCTGGTTGATGCGGGTGATGATGCGGAAAATGTCCTTTACCAGGAGGGGCGCCAAGCCCAGGGACGGCTCATCCAGCATCACCAAATCCGGGCTTGACATCAAGGCCCTCCCCACCGCCAGCATCTGCTGCTCGCCGCCGGAGAGCGTTCCCCCCTTCTGCCACAGCCGTTCCTTCAGCCGGGGGAAAAGGTCGTAAACTTTCAGGAGATCCTGTTCGATGCCGTCCTGATCTTTACGGATATACGCCCCCAGCTGCAGGTTTTCCTCGACGGTGAGGTGGGGGAGGATGCGGCGTCCCTCGGGACAGAGGGCGATGCCGCGGCGAACCATGTTCTCGGGCGGCATGCCCAGGAGCTGCTCCGCCGGGGCGTCCTCCCGGCGGCGGTACAGGATGCGGCCCTGGGTTCCCCTTACGAGTCCGGCGACGGCGCGGATGGTGGAGGATTTCCCCGCCCCGTTGGCGCCGATGAGGGTGACGATTTTTCCCCGGGGAATGTGGATATTGACGCCCTGCACCGCGTGAATGCCGCCGTAACGGACGTGAAGATCTTCAATTTTCAGCATGGTTCGGCATACCTTTATCAATCATCCCCGACGCCCTCGCCCGCCAGCACCGCCGCGCTGTCGCCGAGATATGCCTCGATGACCTTGGGATTGTCGCGAATTTCCTCCGCCCCCCCCACCGCAATCAGCCGCCCGTATTCCAAAACCCAAATCCGCTCGCACACCCCCATCACCACCTTCATGTCGTGCTCGATAAGGAGAATCGTCAGGCTGAAGTCGTCGCGGATTTGCTTGATGAAGCGCATCAGTTCCTCCGACTCCTGCGGATTCATCCCCGCCGCCGGCTCGTCGAGGAGGAGAAACACCGGCTCGGTCGCGAGGGCGCGGGCGATTTCCAAACGCCGCTGCGCCCCGTAGGGGAGGCTGGACGCCTTCTCCCCGGCGTAACGGTTCAGGCCCAGGCGTTGGATGAGTTGCCGTGCTTTCTGGCGGATGTCCCGCTCCTCCCGGCCCGAGCCCGGCCAGAGGACCAGCGGCATCCACCATTGCTTTTTCCGCCTGACATGGCAGCCGACCATGACGTTTTCGAGGGCGGTGGCGTTGCCGAATAGGCGGATGTTCTGGAAGGTGCGGGCTATGCCCAGGTCGCAGACCTGGTGCGGCGGGTTGCCGGTGATGTCCTGGCCCTGGAAAACGATGCGGCCGTGGTTGGGTTTGTAGAAGCCGCTAATCATGTTGAAGACGGTGGTTTTGCCGGCGCCGTTGGGGCCGATGAGGCCGTAAATCCCGCCGTGGGGCAGATTCATTTCCAGGCCGTTCACCGCCATTACCCCGCCGAAGGAGCGGGTGAGATCGCGGATGTCAAGGATGGGGGCGCTCATTTCCGTTCCTCCCCTGCATCGGCCGGGGTCGCGACCGAACCGTTGGCATGGTCTTTCAGCTCTTCCGCCGCCGCCCTTTTCCTGCCGCCGAAAATCAGGTTCCAGCTGAATTCGTGCATCCCCATGATGCCCTCGCGGCGGTAAAGGATGATTAGCAGGAGGGCCAGGGCGAAGACCACCATGCGCATCCCGGGGACGCCGCGGATGGTGAGGCCGGCGAGGGAGAAGGGGGAGTCGAAGAAACGGAGCCACTCCAGCATGAAGGTGATGAGGACGGAGCCGATGATGGAACCGGTGATGGAACCCAGGCCGCCGGCGACGACAATCATCAGGATGTTGAAGGTGAGGAGGAAGGAAAACATTTTCGGGTCGATGGTGGTGATGAGGTTGCCTTGGAGGGCGCCTCCTATGCCGGCGAAAAACGAGCCCAGGGTAAAGACCAGGACCCGGTACTTGAAGGTGTTGACCCCCATCGTTTCGGCGGCGATGTGGTCGTCCCGAATGGCTTTGATGACGTTGCCGAAATTACTGTTCAGGAGCCGCGCGATGCAGTAGCAGGTGAAGGCCAGGCAGCCGAAATTCACCAGCAGGGTGGCGTGGGAGGGAATGCCCTTGATCCCCAGGGAGCCGTTCGTGACGGCGGGCTGGTTGACGATGAGGACGCGGATGATTTCGGCGAAGCCGAGGGTGGCGATCCCCAGGTAGTCCCCCCCCAGCCGCAAAACCGGAATGGCGATGATTAGCCCGGCCAGGGCCGCGACCAGTCCGGCCGCCGCCAGGGAAATCCAGAAAGAGGTATGCACCACGGACACGGGCCACACCACATCCTCCAGCATCCACATGATTTCCTTCTGGGCGGGGGTGAGGAGAAGGAGGGCGGAGGTGTACGCCCCCAGGGCCATGAAGCCGGAATGTCCCAGGGAAAACATGCCGCCGAAGCCGTAAATCAGGTTCAGGGAAACGGCGAGAATGGCGTTGATGGCGATGAGGTTCAGAATGCGGATTTCATACTTCCCCAGATAGTCGCCGGCGTGGGCCAAGAGCGCGAAGAAGACGCCCAGCCCCACCAGGGTCAGGAGAAGGTTGCGTGTTTTCACGCTCATATCTTCTCCTCCAATTTGGCGCCGAAGAGCCCGGTCGGCTTCACCAGGAGGACCGCCACCAGCACGACAAAGGCGAAGGCGTCCCGGTAACCGGAGAGATTCGGTTTGAAGGCGATGACCATGATTTCAATAAAGCCGAGGCACAGTCCCCCCACCATGGCGCCGGGAATGGAACCGATTCCCCCGAAGACGGCGGCGATGAAGGCTTTCATGCCGGGGAAAACCCCCATGTAAGGCTGAATCTGCGGGTAACGGAGCGCCCACATGATGCCGGACGCCGCCGCCAGCGCGGCGCCGATGCCGAAAGTCATGGCGATAATCCGGTCGACCCTGACCCCCATCAAGCGGGTGGTCTCGATGTCGTGGGAAATCGACCGCATGGCCAAACCGGGCCGGGTCCGGTAGACAATCCACAGGAGGATCAAAACCAGGACGCAGGTGATGACCGGCACCACCAGAGTTAGGGGGATAAGCCGGACATTGCCGACCGTGAAAGGGGTGACCAGCCAATCCGGCTGGTAGACCGGCCGGGGCAGCCCGGTAAACAACACCACCGCCAGGGACTCGATGAAAAAGGACACGGCGATGGCGGAAATCAGGGCGGAAATCCGCGGCGCGTTCCTTAGCGGCCGGTAGGCGATATAGTCGATGCACACCCCAATCCCGGCCACGGCGACAATCGCCGCCACCACCGCCACCGCCCAGGGCAGATGAAAGGTGACCGTGCCAAAGAAGACAAAATACGCCCCCAACATCAACATATCGCCGTGGGCGAAGTTAATCAGTCGCAAAATCCCGTACACCATGGTGTAACCTATGGCGATGAGGCCGTAGAGTGAACCCAGGGTGAGGGCGTTGAAGAAATGTTGGGTAAACATTCGGGACCTTTGGCGAGGCGGGAGGGGCGGAATGAATGTGGGAATTGACCACAGAGGCACAAAGTACACAGGGAACCACAACCGCTAAAACTAAAACTGAATCTTGTCTGAAAATAAATGTCGTTTAGCGGTTGCGGTTCTCGGTGTCCTCTGTGTCTCTGTGGTTAAATAATACCGGTCGATACCTTATTCCGGCACAATCTCACCCAGGTAAACGCTCTTGCCGTCGCGAATTTCCATAATTCCCACGGGCATTTCCGCGTCGTGCGTTTCGTTCAGGGTCAAGACTCCCAACGGCGTCTCCAAATCCTTGGTCGCCGCCAGGGCGGCCGTGACCTTCTCCGGGTTGTCGGTGCCGGCGCGTTCGATGGCGTCCTTGAACATCAGGTAGCAGTTGTAGCCGAGGGCGGCGTTGACGTTGGGGTCTTTGTGGGGGAACTGCTTCTTCCAGGCTTCGGTGAAAGCCTTGGCTGCGTCGCTCATTTTCGGCATGTTGATGGAATAGGGGAAGGTGGTCTGGAGGAACCCTTCCGCCGCCTTGCCGGCGATTTTCACCGTGTCCGGATTGTCCATGGCGTCGCCGCCCATCAGGACGAAGCGGCCGCCGAGTTCCCGCGCCTGCTTCATGATGATGCTGCCCTGGGCAAAATAGGCCGGCATGAAGACCACATCGGGGTCGTTCGAAATGATCTCGGTGAGTTGGGCCGTGAAGTCCTGGTCGCCGGACTGATAGTTGAGAGCCGCCACGATTTCCCCGCCGAGGCGCTGGAAGGATTGGCGGAAGAACTTGGAGAGGCCGACGGCGTAGTCGTTGGAGACGTCCGTAAGGAGGGCGGCCTTCTTGTAGCCGCGCACGCGAATGGCGTAGGTGGCGGCGCCGGCCCCTTGGTAGGGGTCGATGAAACAGGCCCGGAAGGAATATTTTTTCCCTTGGGTGACCAGGGGATTGGTGCAGGAGGTGCCGATCATGGGGATGCCGGCCTCTTCGGCGATTTCGCCGGCGGCCATGGCGAGGGAGGAACCGTAGCTGCCGATGAGGCCGGTGACTTTTTCCTTTTCGATTAAGCGGGTGGCGGCGTTGGCGGCTTCGATTTTATCGGATTTATTGTCGACGACTTTCAGCTCGACCGGCCGGCCGATGATGGTGGGATATTGCTTGAAGGCCAGTTCGACCCCTTCCAGTTCCAATTGTCCGCCAAAAGCGTTATCGCCGGTCAGCGGTAAGTATACGCCCAGCTTGATCGGTTCGGCCGCCGGCGCGGTGGCGGCGAGGTAAGTTGCGCCAGCCATAAGCATGGCCATAATACACCCCAGACGGAATGCCTTCATGTTCTCTCCTTGCGGTTGTGGGGAAAAAAGCGCGAATAGATTTTCAAACCAGCCCGGCTCCGGCGTTTCCGCCTTTACGGGTATGATTGCATGAAGTTTAAATGATAACGTGTCACAAGCGGTTAGTCAAAAGCAAATAGCCCACTTTGCAACAAAAAAACCTCCCAAAAAGGGAGGTTGGTAAAAAACATCAAGAAGTTGCCGGTATACCTATTGCCCCAAAACCTAGAACATGACCCTGACGCCGGCCTTGATGTCGAAGCCGTGGAGGTTGGCCTTGTTGGTTTTGATTTGCCCCATGTAGGAGGCGGCGGTGGCGGTGCTGCCTTCGCGATAAATGTCGTATTCGCGGGAGGCGGATTTGCCGAGATAGGTATAGGAACCGTAAAAGGAGAACTGGATGCATTCGTTGAAGTCGTATTTCACGCCCGCGCGGGCGCCGGCCATGAAGTTGATGCGGTGTTCGGTGCCATAGCTGCCGTAACCCTTCCAGGTGGCGGTGGTGTTGCCGGTGGAGGGGTTGAGGTTGGTGTGTCCCTTGTCGCTTACCAGGGCGACGCCGGCGATGGCGCCCACGAAGGGCGTCCACTTGCTCTGGTTGCGGAAGTTATAGTCAAAGGAGAAATCAAAAGTATAAACGCTGATTTTCTGGTAGCTGTACAGGTCATACAGTCCATATTGCCCCGACCCACCGGGCAAAGCGCCGATTCTTTCCCTGGATTCCAGCTTGCTGGCCGGGCCCATGCCGAAGTTGATTCCCAGAGTGACCGGCCACCTCGGGCCAAAATTCCAGCCAATGCCGATTTCACCGCCAATGCCGCTGTTGGTTTGGTTGAAATCCGTGGACCGGTTGTAGAAGGGGCGGTCGACCACGGTGCCGGCGTCATAGCTCATGCCGCCGCCTTTGGCGATAATCCATTCCACCCCCAATTTCGCCGACACGACCCAGCCCGGGCGGTAGGGCTGCCGTTCGATATCGAGCTTGAGATAAGGTAACGCGGTATCGCTGGCCGCCGCTTTTTTCTTGGCGACGGCATGGTTGACTTCGCTTGGTTCCGGCTCGGCCGTAAGTGCTTTAAAATCGAATTCGGCTGCCCCCGCCACGCCTGCCAAAGCCATAATCACAACCATGGACAAACGCCAGAAATATTTGTTCATCGACTTCTCCCGTTAAGTAAGCTCACTATGGTTAATCACTACCTAAAATTCGTATTCTTGGCAACTAAAAAAAACCCGATCAACCATTCAACACCAAATTCGAACGCATAATTACAAGTAATTAACCAAGTTACAGAAATCAGAGAAAGTCGGAAATTACGATTTATTTGGCGAAGGATTGTTTTCCCCGGCTGCGAGGCGACTTTTCTTTAGACAATTTCCCGTTGTTATTAATTCCTTTTGCGTGGACTTTTCGAAAAAATCGAGCAGACCGCCGCTCGATTTCTTCGAAAGTTTAACCTCTTTGCGGACAAGGGTTTTATTTTCGGCAGTTCAAAGGCGCAGGCTGAGTTGACCTAATTATATCGCTAATCCTGGCTACCCGCACTTTCTGAGGAAATCGAGCGGCGGTTGGCTCGATTTTCTCAAAAAGTCAACTTTGCGCCAAATCGGGGTAATGCCGGAATGACGCCGGGGTTGATCCGATAATGAAAAAAAACCTCCCCGGTCAGGGGAGGTTTTGGTATACGCGGCGAGGTTGCCGGCCGTCTTAGGCGCTCTGCGTCGCCTGGTTGTTGGCAGACGCCGAAGCCGACTTGTGGCTGTAGCTCATCTGGAAGGACATCGTGAACTCGTTCAGGGCTTCGTAGGTATCTTCCTTTTCCGGTTCCATGCCGTTCTTGATGAAGTCGTCCAGACCCTTCATGGCGAGTTCGTGGGTCTTGTCGATGCCCTCTTGGGTGCCGGTGGGGACGGTGCCAAGGTGTCCCATGGCCTGGTCGAAGCCCTTTTGGATGGCGGAACGCATCTTTTCGGCGAATTCCTTCCGCGATTCCTCGGTGTCGCCGCCGTTCTTGAAGGATTCCGAGTTGGGGAAGAAGGCGGTGGCGAAGTCGACGATGCGCCCGGCGGTGGCTTCGGGAGACCAGTAGTCCTCGAAGGACTTGAGCAGATCTTTGGCGGCCGCGTCGGTGGAGTTGGTCTTGAAGGCGGCGTTCATGATTTCCTTCGCCGACATCGGCTTGCCGTCCTTGTTCAGGTAAGCGGAGAGGAATTCGTTCTTTTTCGCACCGCTCTTTTCGCTGGCGGCGCTGCCCTCGGCTCCCTCGGCGCCGGTGGCGGCGGCGTTGGCGGCGGCGTTCTTGTCGCTATCCTGCTGGAAGCCCTGGAGGACCTTGACGAAGGATTCGAAGTCCTTGGCTTCGCCGAGTTTGTCGGCCATTTCCGCGCCGGTCATGCCGCCGCCGGCGGCGGCCTTGACGTAATTGAGGTCGAGTTTGATTGAGAAATTGGTTTCCTCATAATTATACCCGCCCCCTTCGGCCGCGATGTACTGCATGGCCGAATAGTTCATTTCATATTGGGCGGTGATCGAGCCTTTGGTCCCCGAGTCCATGCTGCGGAAGGCGTCCATGAGGCTGGTCTTGAATTCGTTGAAGAGCGGGAGATCGTTCAAAAGCTGGTCGATGCCGCCGTCTTCCCTGGCTTCGTCGAAGCTGGCGGAGGACACGGAGGAACTGGCTGAAGCGTTGGTGGCGGCTTTATCGGCGGCATTGGCGTTGTTGGCGTTGGCGGCGTTGTTGCTGCCGTTGGCGTTGGTGTTGGCATGACGGCGGGGGTAGCGCTGCGCTTCCTCGGCGTCGAGCTGGGCCATGATTTTCTTGAGGGCGGCCTGGCGTTTTTCCTCGGCGGAGAGTTCCTTGGTTTCCGTCTCGGGATTGGCGGCGCCGGATTTGGCCTTTTCGTAGGAATCCATGAGATTCCGCTTGTGGGCGGTTTTATCGGTTTTTTCCTTGCCGGCGGTTTGGCCCGTTTCCTGGGTTTCCCCGTTTTCGTCGGCGCCTTCGGCCTGGGCGGCCTTTTTGTTTTTCAATTTGTTGAACAGATCCGAGGCGACTCCCCCGGTATCGGTCTTGTTGGTGTTTTTGTTGTAATTATTAAACCGATTGAAGAAGTCGTTGGTTATAGACATGATCTTTCCATCCATTGAAAAGGGGACAAGGAAGGGAGTACCGGCCGGCGCCGCCTCAACTAGTGTATTGTATCTTAAACTTAAGGTACAATGCACTAGCGGGCGCGGCGCCGGCCGGTATTCCGGTTCCTGAAAATCCAGGCGCCATTCCTTTACGCCTTCCAACATTTATTAGCGGATCCCTTCGGGTCGACTTGAGCGATTATTCCCATTTTTTGCAAAAAGAAAAGCGGGTCTTTTTTTTACAACGCCGAACGGATACCTGGCAAAATTTTCCGCCGCTCAACCGTCTTCCCAAAAGCAAGGTCAAACGGGGTCGCCGATTCCAGCGAAATGCGGGCGGCTCATTATTTTTCGGAAGAAAGGCCAATCGGTAATTTTATTGTGAATGGAAATACATATAATAGGGAAAGATGATAAGAACCTCCCCCAAGACGGTTTCGCCAGCCAGGTGAAAATGGTCAACCTTCTTGGGCGAGGCTCCCCTAATCCATCGCGCCGGGTCGGCAGAGGAAAATGTCTTTACCAAGACAAAATCTCCTTGTGTCTGACAATGTATATTGTATGGTGCGCGCGATTTACCTTTCACCCGGTAATATGGAAACGGAAGCCAAATGAGCAAGAAAAATTTTGACGCCAGGATGTCCATGTTCGGACGTCTGGCCATGGAATCCGGCCTGGTCACCTACGACGACGTCGTCGCCTGCGTTGAGCAGCAGGAAAAGACCCGTACCGAAACGGGCGCGGCCCCGAAGTTGGGTGAAATCCTGGTGCAAAGGGGTATCCTCACCAACGCCGAGGTCGAAATGATTCTGAAGATGCAGGCCAATCCCGGCGGCCTCATCGGGCGTCAGCTCATGGAAAACGGCTTGGTCACGCGGGCCCAGCTCCGCCAGGCCCTGGATGAACAGGCCGAACTGGTCCACGCCGGCATCCAGCCGCCCAGGATTGGCGAACTGCTGATCGAAAAGGGGGTGATCAAGCGGGAGCAGCTGGATCGGATTCTCAGGAAAAAAGTCGAACCGGCGGTCAGCCTGTTCGGGGAATTCCTGGTCGCCAAGAACCTGGTCAAAAAAGAGGACATCGACAACTGCCTCGCCCAGCAAAAACAAACCGCCGAATCCGGCGGCAAAGTCCCCAAGCTCGGGGAACTCCTGGTCGCCAACGGGGTTCTGCGTAAAGAGCAGATGGAACTCTACAACCTTCGCCACGCCCAGGAGCGGCGCCAGGTCATGCCCGCCCTTCAGTCCTCCGCCACGGCCGTCGTCGCCGCGCGGGGAAAGGGCGCCCGCCGGGTGGTGGGCGATTACGAACTCCTGGACACCCTTGGCCAGCACGTCGACGGCGTCACTTTCCGCGCCATCCACACCCCTTCCGGCGCAACGGTGATTGTCCATCATTTCGCCCCCCCCGCTACCGCCTCCGCCGCCATCGCCATCGCCAAGGTAGGCGGCGACACCGTCGCCCGCACCCAACCCAAAAAGACCGCCATCTCCTCCCGAGGCTTACCCCCTTCCGGCCCGGCCGCGGCGGGTTCGCTCCGTCCCGGCGCCGCCGCCGCCGCCCCCGATTCGCAGGTCGGCAATACGACCGAGGAGGTTGCGGTCGAGGAGATCCACGCCCAGGACGGTTTCGCCCTGAAGGTGGAGGCGGCGATGAAAATCCACGGCACCGCCAATCAAACCGTCTTCGCCGCCAGCGACATCGGCGGCAACCGGGCGGTGGTGGCCGACTATATCGAGGGGGTGACCCTGGACCGGGTGCTGGCGGACAAGGGCAAAATCGACTGGGCCTGGGCGGCGGAGATTCTCCACGACCTGTCCGGCATCCTGGCCAAAGCCGAGAGCCTGGGGATAACCCACGACGACATCCGTCCCGGCAGCATTTTCATCGACGCCGCCGGCAAGGCGCATTTAGGCCTGTGGTGCTACACCCGGGATCCCGTCGTGAACCGCGATTGGCTCGGCAAGAAGAACCGGAACATTCCCTTCTATTTTGCGCCGGAACGCTTAACCGACGGCCCCGGCACCAAGGCGGACATGTTTTCCCTTGGCGTCACCCTCATCCACGCCCTCTCCGGCAACGCGCCCCTGCGCGGCGGCGAAGCGGCCGAAGTGCTGGCCCGCTACAATCCCGGCACCCTCATGCAGGATTTGGCGCTGGACATGAACCTGCCGATGGAATTCCTCACCCTCCTTTCGCAGATGGTGGAAAGTAATCCCGCGAACCGGCCCGAATCCTTCCTCCACCTTCAGGATTCCGTCGCCCTGATTGGCGAACGGGAGAACATCGATTTCACCGCTCCCAGCACCGGCAACGCCGTGCACCGGCAGATGAACGTCCAAGAGGCGAAGAACGTTTTGGGGCGGTTCCTGGCCGCGGATTTGCCTTTGCGGGAACATCGGAAGGTTCATTTCACCCAGATCCTGAAATATTTCCTCGCCCCGTTGGTGGCGATGCTGATCATCATGGCCGCGGTCACCTTCATTTACAAAAACACCCAGGCCAGCCACGGCCTGGTGGTCCGGGCCCAATGGCTCGACCAGCACGGGGACAAGGGGGGCGCCCTGAATTTGTTCCGCATGATTTCCACCCTCTACCCCAACAACGAAACGGTGCAGAAACGTTATTACGATTTGGCGATGGAGATTAGGGATCACGGCGAGGCGGAGCTGGCGTTGGAGAAGTTGATGCGCCTGCACCCGGACAAATACCTGGAGTACCGCGAGCAGCAGGGCGATCTGCAGGTCTGGCAGCGGCGCTATGCCTCGGCCGCCGACATTTACCAGGAGATTCTCAACCGCCGTCCCGGCGACCTCAAGCTCCATTATAAAATGGCCAGCGCCCTCCTGTGGGCGCACGACTACCCGCGCGCCAAGAAGGAGTATCTCGAATTGGTCCGGCTCCAGCCGAACGAGCCGGCGAACTTGCTGGGCCTGGCGCGGGCGGCGGCCGGCTCGAACGACCCGGAGGAGGCGGCGCGCACGTTCAAGCGTTTGTTCGACATGAACATCCTGCCGGAAAACACGGTCATGGAATACGGCTGGATTCTCAGCAATCTCGGCCGCATGGACGACTTGAAGAACATGGCCCGGGAAGCGCTGGCGCGGAACGATTCCATCGACTATTCCTCGAAGAACCTGACCACCCTCAATTTCTGGGCCGGGGATTTCCGCAAAGCCAGGAGCATTCTTGAATCGGCGTCCGTCCCGGTCGGCTCGGACCGCGAGTCCATTCTTTTCCGGATCACGGTCAACGACAAGCTTGGCGACAAGGAGGCGGTCATCCAGGATTACCGCCGGCTTGCCGACCTGGATCCGCACAATACGGGCTACCTGTTGACGATTGCGCACCTTTATCAGGGCGAAAAGGAATTTGCCAAGGCCAACGAAACCTTGCAGGAGGCATTGAAGCGGGACCCGAACGATATCGAAATGTACCGGGAGATCGCGGAAAACTTCTCCTTTATGAACAATCTGCCGGAGGCGATCAATTGGTACAAGGATATTATCAAGCGTTCGCCCGGCGACAAGGAAGCGGTGGACAAGATGGTTCAGGCGATGCTGTGGAACGAGGATTACGCCGAGGCGGGGAAGTATGTGGAGAAGGCTTACCACGACAATCCGAACGACCGCGATGCGCGGGTGAATTTGGCCCTGGTTTACAGCCGTTTGGGGAAGGAGCAGGAGGCGTTGGGACTGGTGGACGGGCTCTTGCGGGACAATGCGCTCAAGGAGGAGGAGCGGGAGCGGATAGCGATGAACGCCTTGGCGTCGAATTCGAACCAGCTTTTGTTCCGGGTGATTGGCGATTCGGCGATGAATACCGAGAAGGTGACCCAGATGCGTTTGATGTTGGCGCGGCGGTTGCGGGCGCAGGGCCGGCATGCGTTGGCGTTGCCGTTCTATGCGGCGGTGTTGTCGGTGACGCCGAATCCGGATCCGGCGTTGTTGATGGAGATGGCGGAGTCGGCGAGTTGGGCCAACCGCCAGGATATCGCGACGCGTTGGCTGGAAATGGCGCGGGACATTGTGGCGCGCAAGGGCAGTGCGACGGCCGGGACCGGTGACACGGGGAGATATCTGTTGTCGAGCAAGGACTGGGATTCGTTGTTGAATCCCTTGAGTCAGCAGCCGCTGGTGCGGGGCTCGTTGGAAGGCTTTCAGCGGCAATTCAGCTACGACGGCCTGAAGCAGCAGCAGGCGCACAAGAATTGAAGGTGAAATTCACCACGGAGTCACAAAGGACACAGTGTACCGCTATTTTGGTTGTCGCTAAAAAATGCGGTTCACTGTGTCCTTTGTGACTCCGTGGTGAAATAATTTTTCCCAATTACGTGCCGCGGTCGGTGTTATTCCACCCCCCGCAGCTCAAACCGGGCCATTGGCGAATAAACCGGCCCCGTGCGCCGCAAACTGCTCATGTACACCACCACTTCATCCACATCGATATGCCCGAACGGAATCCCGCCCATCTCCCGCGCCGCCCCTTCCAGCCCATGGCCGTGGGCCGGAATTTTCACCCGCCCCAAAGTCAAATGCGGCCGGAACGGCCTATGCTCCGCCTCGTACCCCAAATCCACGCACAAGTCCTCCACCAATCCCGCCAACCGCACCGCCTCCTCCGCCCCCTCGCCCATCCCCGCCCAGACCACCCGGGGATTCCGCCAATTCGGAAACGCCCCCACCCCCCGCACTTCCAGGCTGAACGGCCCAAACCCCTCCGCCTCCGCCTCCAGTTCCTCGAACAATTCCCCCAAATCATCCTCCTTGACGTCGCCGAGAAACTTCAAGGTAAGATGCACATTCTCCGGCTTGACCCACGCCACCAGCGGGGCCGCCTCCCTTAGGCGCCCCATCTCCCGCCCCAAACGCTCCCGCAATTTCGGCGATATCTCGCAAGCGATAAAGGTGCGAATCATGATGCGTCAACTTTCATGTCATCCCGGCCGGCCTTCCGCATGACCCACACGAACGGTCCGCCCGGCACCTGAAACCCCTCGCCGGTTTTCCGGTAACCCAACTTGCCGTAAATATGGAAATTTTCCACGCTCTTTTCGCCGCAATCGAGCACAAACCCTGGCGCGTCGGGATATAGTTTTTCCACCTCGCGCATCATGAACTGGCCAATCCCCCGCCCCATCAAGGCCGTGTCCACCGACACCCGGCAAATATGCACCCAGCCATCCGGCAACACCTCCGCCAGCAGGGAACCCGCCACCGACCCCTGGAACTCCGCCACCATGCGGCGCTTCCCCAGTTTGGCCTCCGCCGCCAGCGTCTCCGGCGTTTCCTTCAAGGGGGGCGAATCCCCGCCGTACAACGGCACCTCCTTCAGCAGATAGGCGCGGTATTGGATGTCCAGAAGCACCGGGTATTCATCCGGCCGGGCGGGGCGGAAGATCCTGCCCTCCTCCGATTTTGTCGATGACATAGTCCCTTCCTCGTTGTAAGATACACGGTTTGTTTCACCAGAAGTTTTGCCAAGTGACGATTGAACCGCGAATCGTCAATTGGCAAAAATCGCTTTTTCCTGAATTTCCGAGGTTTGTTATTTTACCAAATCGCCATTCGGCAGTTTGAATGGCGATTTGGCAAAACTCCGGTTTCACCTACGTAATTATCAGCGATCGAGTCGTACAGTATAGCAAGTTGGAGACCTCAATGAAATACATATTGGTAATCCCCGACGGCGCCGCCGACGAGCCGATAGCCAAGCGCGACGGCAAAAGCATCTTCGAACTCGCCGCCACCCCCACCATGGACGCCATGGCCAAATCCGGCCGGGTGGGCCGGGCCAAGACCATCGCCGACGGTCTCCAGCCCGGGTCCGACGTGGCGAACCTGGCGCTTCTGGGGTATGACGTCAAGAAGGTGCTGACCGGCCGGGCCGCCCTGGAAGCGGCCGCCCTGGGGGTGGAGATTCCGCCGGGGGACGCGGTATTTCGGGCCAACCTGGTGACGGTGGCGCCGAACGGGATAATGGCGGATTATTCGGCCGGGCACATCTCGAACGAAGAAAGCCACGAACTTATCGCCAACCTGCAAAGAGACCTGAAGGTGGACGGGGTGAAGCTTTTCCCCGGGGTGGGTTACCGGCATTTATGCCTGATGGAGACGGCCGGTTCGAGCGTCCCCGAGTGCACGCCGCCGCACGAGATTGTCGGCGAAGTGATTTCGGAACATCTTCCCCGGGGGCAATATTCGTCGTGGGTCCTGGAGGTGGAGCGGGCGAGCGCGGAACTGCTGCCGGGCTACGAAGTGAACCAGAAGCGCATCGACGCGGGGAAGAACCCGGCGACCCAATTGTGGCTGTGGGGCGGGGCGACGACGATGACTTTGGACAATTTCCCCAGCCGTTACGGTTTTGCCAGCGCGGGCTTGATTAGCGCGGTGGATTTGCTGAAGGGGATAGGCATGCTGGCGGGGATGGAGATCCTCGAAGTGCCTGGGGCGACGGGTTACCTGGACACGAATTACGCGGGCAAGGGCCGGGCGGCCCTGGATTATATTTATTTGCACGATTTCGTGGCGGTGCATGTGGAGGCGCCGGACGAGGCGGGGCACAACCAGGACATCGACGGCAAGGTCAAGGCGCTGGAGGATATTGACCGGCATATCTTGGCGCCGTTGTTTGTGATGGCGAAGTATTACGGGGATTGGCGGATTCTGGTGTGTCCGGACCATCCCACGCCGGTGGGATCGGGGAAGCACAGCGGCGAGCCGATTCCCTATGTGATGTGGGGTCCGGGCATCGAAACGAACGGGGCGACGGCCTTCAACGAGAAGGAAGCGGCGCGGGTGGGGGGCGAAGTGATCCAGGCGGAGGGTCTCCTGTCGGGTCTGGTGGAAAAAATGTAAGGCGTCGCCCTAACCTGGATGCCAAACGGAGATCCAACATGCCCACCTCCCCTCCCGACGCCCTGGTCTTCGGCCACATTTGCCTGGACCTGATTCCCGGCTTCCCACCGAGTGCGAAAAGCTTCGGCGAACTTTTCGTGCCGGGCAAGCTGGTCAATGTGGAGAACGCCGTTTTTTGCACCGGCGGCGCCGCCTCCAATACCGGCCTGGCCCTGAACCGGTTGGGCTTCAAGGTCGGGATTGGCGCGAAGATCGGGGACGACTTCTTCGGCAAAACCGTGCTGGAACTGTTGTCCCGCGAAGGCCCGCATTTGGCCGAAAGCGTCATCGTCAGCCCCGATGACGCCACTTCCTACTCCCTCATTTTGAATCCCCCCCATTGCGACCGGATGATCTTCCATTGTCCCGGCGCCAACGACACCCTGTTGGCGGACGACTTCCCCCGGCAGCTTCCCCCCGCCCGAGTGATGCATTTCGGTTACCCGCCCCTGATTCGCAATTTTTATCTGAACGGCGGGGCGGAACTGGAAAAACTGTTCCAACGCGCGCGTGAAGCCGGCCTGGCGACTTCCCTGGACATGTCGCGTCCCGATCCTGACAGTCCATCCGGCCGGGTCGACTGGGCGGGGTACTTGCGACGGGTGCTCCCGTGGGTGGACATTTTTCTTCCGTCGATTGACGAACTTTTGTACATGCTGCGCCGGGATCTTTTCGACGAGGCGCTTATTCAGGCGGGCGGGGGAAATATTGCCTCGTGCCTGAGTTTGGCGCTCTTGAGTGAATTGGCCGATTCCTTGTTGGTGCATGGTCCGGCGGTGGTGGGCTTCAAATTGGGGGATCAGGGCTTTTACCTGAAGGTGACCCGGGATCGGGAGCGTTTGCGGGAGTTGGGCGGTTTGGTTTTGGCTGACCTTGGGGATTGGCGTGGGGCGGAGATTCTGGCGCCTTGCCGTAAGGTTAAGGTGGCGGGGACGATTGGTGCGGGGGACTGCACGATTGCCGGTTTTTTGGGGGCGCTTCTTAAAGGACTGGGGCCGGATGCTGCGGCGGCATTTGCGGTGGCGACGGGTGGGGCGTGTGTGGAGGAGTTGGATGCCTATCGTGGAGTGCCGAAGTGGGGGGAATTGGAGAGGCGATTGGCGGGTGGTTGGGAGAGGGGGGATTGCGTCTTGAGTCCGGACGATTGGGGGGAGACGTCGTTCGGTAATAGAAGGCGGTAAAAAACCCAATAATGGAAATCAGCCATGCCCAAAGCAACCCATCCCCTCACCGTCCAAGACATCATCAACGCCATGGACCGCATCGCCCCCCCAAAATTGGCCCTGGACAACGACCCCATCGGCCTCCACGCCGGCGACCGTAACAAG
Source organism: Planctomycetota bacterium (assembly GCA_031555915.1). Classification (GTDB taxonomy): domain Bacteria; phylum Planctomycetota; class SZUA-567; order SZUA-567; family SZUA-567; genus JAJBSZ01. The sequence goes on along the minus strand of JAVBTZ010000084.1, from coordinate 911 downwards.
CCGGTGAAACGCCTCGCCCTGGCCCTCGACGCCGGGCTTCCGGCGCTTGCGGCGGCAAGCAAAAGGCGGGCCGACATGCTGCTGGTGCACCACCCGCGCTTCTACGGCGGACTCCGCACCCTGGCGGAGGACGACCCCGCCGGCCGCCGCGCCGCTGCCATTTTGAAGGCGGATATGGCGGTCTATTCCGCCCACACCAACCTGGATATGGCGGAAGGCGGCACGAACGACCAGCTGGCCGCCGCCGCCGGCCTGGTCGAATCGCGGCTGGTCAAACCCGAACGCGAGGAGCGGCTCCTCAAACTGGTGGTGTTTGTGCCGGTGGAGCATCTGGAACCGGTTCGGGCGGCGCTTACGGCGGCCGGGGCGGGGTCGCTTGGCAAGTACTCCGACTGCACGTTCCGTTGCCGCGGGGTGGGGACGTTCAAGGGTGGCTTGGGGACGACGCCGTTCATAGGCAAGCCGGGGGCGTTGGCGGAGGCGGAGGAGTACCGTTTGGAGACGGTATTTGGGGAGTGGTCGCGGGAGCGGGTGTTGGCGGCGCTGTTGGCGGCGCATCCTTATGAAGAGGTGGCGTTTGACGTGTTTCCGTTGTTGCGGCCGGCGCGGGTGTTTGGCTTTGGCCGGGTGGGGGAATTGGCGGAGGCGGAGACGGTGGGGGAATTTGCCGCGCGAATGGCCGGGGCGGTGGGGAGCGGGATGACGCAGTATTCGGGGGATGGCAGGAAAAAGATCCGGCGGGTGGCGGTTTGGGCGGGGGCGGGGGTGGCGGTGCGGGAGCTTATGGATTCGGGGGCGGAGGGGGTGGTGGCGGGGGGGGGGGGTTAGCGGCGGGTGGAGGCGGTCGGGGCGGGGGGGGGGGGGGGGGGGGGGCGGGGGGGGGGGTGTTGGGGGGGATGGGGGGTGGGGCC
>JAVBTZ010000133.1:0-15314 GCA_031555915.1 Planctomycetota bacterium | reverse complement strand
CAGAGAACCACACTTAACCGCTGGTGGAGGTGCAGATGAATACTTTTTTTACTAAAAATTTTACAATTTTAATAAATGTATTCAGGTTCTACGCCTAGCAACGGTTAAGTGTGGTTCTCTGTGGCCTCTGTGTTCTCTGTGGTTAAATGCGGTTTCTCACTTTTCGCAATTACGTTTCGTTATCAGTATAAACTCAGCCCGGGAGACAATCGCATGAACAAACTCACTCTCACTCTCACTCTCACTCTCGCCATCGGCGCCGCCTTTCTCGCCCTGACCGCTTCACTCTCCGCCGCCGAAGTCGCCTACCGCTGCCGTTGGCCCAGCCCCAACGACCGCCGCACCCTCGACCTCTCCTTCACCGGCAACCCCCTGGTCGTCATGCTCCCGGGCAGTTCCCTCCAAGTCACCGCCGAAGCCGACGGCCAAGCCGGCCGCATCGCGGTCATCAAGGACGGACAAATCATCCGCGAAGACGCCGTCCTCAATTTCACCGCCCCCGAGAAACCGGGCGCCTTCTACATCAGCGTCGCCGCCGCCGCCGGCGGACAAAACCGCCGCGGCGAAATCTGCGTCGTCGTCCCCCACAAGGCTTCCGCCCGCCACAGTAAACAAGGCGGCTGGCTGGTTCGCGTCGACGACCGGGACATCGGCGAATACCGGCCCGCCAGTTCCTCCGGCGCGGCCAAAGTGAAGGACAACCCCGACAGCTACCAGCCGCCGGTGTGGTGGATTAGAATCACCGACATGAACGCCTCCTTTGAAGTCTCCCCCGGCGTGCCGGCGGACGACCTGGTCGCCCCGGCCGAAGACACCGGGCTGAAACACACCGACGTCGTCCCGGTCTGTTACCCGATGTGGACGGCAATCACCGCGTTACGGAACGGTCTGTCCGCGCGGGGCATCCCGGGTTCGGCCCTGCGGGTGATCAGCGGTTTCCGCACCCCCGCGTACAACCGTTCCATCGGTTCCAACGCCTTCGGCCGGCACGTTTACGGCGACGCCTTCGATTTTTACCTCAACCTCGCCGGCGGCGACAACATCAAGGCCGCCGACCTCAACCGCGACGGCAAACTCGACCGCCGCGACGCCTATCCGATTGTGGCGGTGATCGAGGACCTGCAGGCGGAGGGGAAATTGCCGATGGGGGGGATTGGGGTTTACAATACCATAGGGGGGGATCACGAGGTGTCGCTGCATTTTGACGCCCGGGGTCACCGGGCGACCTGGTGTTATATTACCGGGGGGCCTAGGCGTTCGGAAGCTTGTTGGCAGAGCCGGCATTTCGCCAATCTGGACCGGGAGGACGAGGACAAGGCGGTGCGGCGGGCGGCGGAAGAGGGGCGGAGTTATTCGCGACCGCACCGGGAGCCGCTTAATACGCTGCCGGGAAGATGAATCGCAGCAACTCCTGCTTGGCGTAATTGGGTCCAGCTTCAAGCTGGTTGGGGGGGTTCAGGGGGGCGCAACCAGCCCCCTATGAAACGCGGTTATTAATAAGTCAAATAGTGGTTGCGGTTAGCGGTTATAGAAACGCGGTTAATGGGCCGCGTAAAATGAAATGCGGTTCCGGCATTCGGTACAAACCCATTTGAAACTCGTTACGCGGCCCTACCTTATAGAGCGAACAGCGCCGAAGGCGCGCCTTCGCGTTCGGGCGGCCAAGGCGGAATCGAATTCAGGGCGGGCGAAGCTCGCAAACACTACAGGGCACCTCTAAAAATAGCTATTTTTAGAGGTGCCCTGCACATCAAACCGGGGGGTCTGGAGGGCGAAGCCCTCCCAGATCGGTCAATAAAGAGGACCTAGGCCATGCCCACCTTAACCGCTTTCGTTATGACCAAAAACGAGGAAGCCATTCTCCGCCAATGTCTGGAGAAGCTCCAATGGGCCGACGAACTGCTGGTCGTCGACTCGCACTCCACCGACCGGACGCGGGAGATCGCCCTGGAAATGGGGGCGCGGGTGGTGGAACGGGACTTCACCGGCTTTGCGGATCAGGTCAATTTCGGCCTGAGCGAAGCCAGGAGCGACTGGATACTCCACATCGACGCCGACGAAATGGTCGGGCCGGAACTCCGCGACTCGGTCCTAAAGACCGTGGCCGGAAACCCCAAGGAAGAAATCTTCGCCCTGCGGCGGGACTCGGTGGTGTTCGGCCGGCTCCTGCAGTCCAGCGCCTGGTCGAAGGACTGGGTGCCGCGCCTGTTCCGCAAAGGGGCGGTCAGCTTCAGCGGGGTGGTGCATCCCCAGGCGAATATTGCCGCCCGGCCGGTGGGGCGTTTGAACGGAATCCTAAGCCATTACCCCTACCGCTCGACCGAACGCTATTTCGAAAAATTCCAGAGTTACTCCACCCTATGGGCCGAGAAAGCCCGGGGCCAAGGCCGGCGGACCAGCCTGCCGATCGCGGCGGCATCGGCGTTGTGGCGAGTTTTCCACGACTATTTCATTCGCGGGGGACTTCGTGACGGCCGCATCGGGGTGGTGCTGGCGCTCTTGGCGGGGATGCACACCTTTATCCGCCATATAAAACTGTGGGGGCTGCAAAACGCCGCGGCATTTGCTAAAATCGAGGGGAACGCCACAACAAAGGAGGGACCGAATGATGGCTCTGGCGCTTGAGGATAAACAGGCTTTGGGAATTATCGCCCGCGCAGCCTTGGCCGCGGCGGTGGGGAAAATAGGCTACCAGCCTGCCGACCCCGGTCGGCCGGGTCTGCAAGAACGGCGCGGTTGCTTCGTGACTTTGCGGACCCACGGCCGGCTGCGGGGCTGCATCGGCTGTTTTACCTCCGACAACCCGCTCTGGGAAACGGTCGCCGAGTATACGCAACTGTCCGCCTTGGAGGACCCCCGTTTTCACGGCCAACGGCTTAAGCCGGAGGAACTCCCCGAAGTGGAGATGGAAATCTCCGCCCTTTCCCCCTTGGAACCCTGCCGTGAACCGGAGAAAATCACCCTGGGGGTACACGGGATTTACGTAACGGCGGGAGGGCGTTCCGGCTGTTTTCTGCCGCAAGTGGCGACGGAAACGGGCTGGAACGTCGAGGAATTCTGGGGCCACTGCTGCCGGGACAAGGCGGGACTGCCGTGGGACGCCTGGACCAAACCCGGAGTGACGGCGATGACGTTCACGGCGGAGGCGTTCGCGGTGTAATATGAAGGAAGGAGCTGGAAGCAAGCCGATTGGTCATTGGAGAAAGATATGAGCACCATAGTAAAGGAAGTTGTTATTCCCAGCAATCACCGGATGAACCTGGATATTGAGGTCCCGGCGGACGTTCCCCCCGGCGAGGCGGTGGTAACGGTGACCATCAAGACGAAAACCACAGAGGGAAGGCGCAAAAATCGCCTCGGAGAACTTTATGGCCTGGGCAAGGGTGAGATATGGGTGTCTGATGATTTCGATGCTCCCCTTGAAGATTTCAAGGAGTACATGTGATGCGGTTATTACTAGACACCCATGCGTTGATATGGCATCGCAATGGCAGCGATTCATTAAGCAAAACCGCAAGAAACATCATAAGTGACAATTCGAACCAACTTTTCATCAGCATTGCAACAGTTTGGGAAATGTCAATCAAAGTCGGCTTGGGAAAATTGAAGTTAGCTCGTCCTATAGCTGAATTGCTGGAAATTTACTACGACGCAGGAACGGAAATTTTAGCTATAACTCCCGAACACGCCATAGCTGTAGGAAATCTCCCCCTATATCATCGCGATCCATTTGATCGGATGCTTATAGCCCAGGCGCAGGAAGAAAATTTGACCATAATCACACATGATGAAATATTTGCAGATTACGCCGTTGCTCGTGTTTGGTAACTCAGTCAATCCCCCCGAACCTGCTCTGCACCAAGGCGACCAAGGCGTCGACCGCTTCCTTGGCGTCGGACCCTACGGCGGTAATCCTTACCTCCGCCCCCTGCATCGCCCCCAAAGCCATCAACTGCATGATGCTTTTGCCGTCGGCCCGAATATCCTCGGCCTCGACGGTGATGTCGGATTTGAACTCCCGCGCCTTCTGCATGAACTGCGTGCTCGGTCTCACATGGAAGCCATATTTATTGAGGATTTTCGTCTCAGCGTAAGCTTTCTCTTCCATGGATAACCCTTTCTCCCTACGGCCCATCTTGGTGGGGGCGGCGGGACTCGAACCCGCACGACCTTGCGGCCAAGGGATTTTAAATCCCTTGCGTCTGCCGTTCCGCCACGCCCCCGTCGATCCATTTTAGCTTTATACGCCATTCTGCATCATAGTTATCCCTGGAAGTTTGTCAATTTGCATTCCTTGCATTTCCCCGCGCGCCTGCCGAAACGGGGTTAATACTTCCAGCATATCTTCCGGCAGCGGCGCCTCGAAAGCCAGGCGTTGTCCATGCACCGGGTGGTTGAACGCCAAACGCCAGGCGTGCAGGGCTTGCCGGGCCAGGATGACCCGCCCCATGCCGGGGTTGCCCTTCAAGCCGCCGCGAACCTCGCCGTAACGGAACAGGGACAAGCCGGCGGCCAAATCGCCTTCGGTGTACTCGCCCCGGCGGCCGTAGTCCCGGTCGCACAGGACCGGCGCCCCGACATGGGCGAGGTGGACCCGGGCCTGGTGGGTCCGGCCGGTGAGGAGACGGCACTCCACCAGGGCGACGGCGCCGTAATTTTCCAGGGTGCGGTAGAAGGTCAGGCTGGCGCGGCCGCCGTTTTTCAGGACGGCGTGGACTTTCCGGTTCGCACCCGAGCGGCCGATGTTCGCCTCGACCCTGCCCTCGACCGGCCGCGGCACGCCGTCCGTGACGGCCAGGTAAATTTTCTCGACCCCCCGCTCCATGAACTGCCGCATGAGTCCGGCATGGGAGGCGTCGTTTTTGGCGGCGACCAGGCAGCCGGTGGTGTCTTTGTCCAGGCGGTGGACAATCCCCGGTCGGATTATCCCGCCGATGCCGGACAGGCTGTCGCCGTAATGGTGCAGGAGGGCGTTAACGAGAGTCCCGCCGCCGTGCCCAACCGACGGATGCGCGACCATGCCCGCCGCCTTGTTGACGACGACCAGGTCGGCGTCTTCGTACAATACGGCGAGGGGGAGGTCCTCGGGTCGGGCTTCGAGGGGCTCGGGGGGCGGGACGGCCAGATCGATGTTTTCGCCGCCTTTCAGTTTTTGCGCCGGTTTGGCGGTTTTTCCATCGAGTAGAATAGCCCCCTTTTCCAAGAGTTTTTGGATTAATGCCCGGGACAAATCCGGCGCCAGCTCCGTCAACGCCCGGTCCAGCCGCTGTCCAGCCCTATCCCCCTCAACCGCCAACCGCCTGATGTCTACCGAGTTTTCGCCGCCGGTCATGTTAAATGCTTTCCTTTGTCTTCGCCATTTTGTATGATGATACGAACATTTTCCGGGAGATTATGAGGAACACCATGAAAATCGCCCTAATTTCCGACGTCCACGCCAACCTGACCGCCCTGGAGGCGGTGATGGAGAATATCGGCAAGTTTTCTCCCGACGAGATAATCTGCCTTGGCGATACCGTGGGTTACGGTCCCCAGCCGGCCGAGTGCCTGGCGATAGTCAGGGAAAAATGCCGAACCGTGCTTATGGGAAATCACGAGCACGCCGTGCTTTACGGCGCCGAGCAATTCACCCCCCTGGCCCAGGTCGCCATCGACTGGACCGCCCGCGTCCTGCACCATTCCGACACCCTCGACTACATCAGCTCCCTGTCCTGCGAATTCCGCAAGGACAACCTGCGCTTCGTGCACGGCTCCATCCGCAACCCCCTGCTGGACTATGTCCGCGAAGCCGATTCCCCCTGGGCCTTTTTCCACCTGGTCCGCACCCTCCAAGACGAATTCAAGGATTTCAACATCTGTTTCGTCGGCCACAACCACCGCGCCTTCCTTGGCACCGAAGTGGGTTATATCTTCCCCCACGACGGGGCTCCGGTCAAAAAAACCACTTTCCATATAGGAAAGGAACGGGCCTATGTCTCGATAGGATCGGTCGGACAACCCCGCGACGGCGACTGGCGGGCGAGCTGGGTGATGTTCAACGGCGAAGACGTCGAGTACCATCGGGTGGAGTATAACCGGGAACATACCATAAAACTCATTCAAAAAGCCGGCCTGCCGGAGTTTCTCGCCGAACGGCTGCGTTTCGGCAATTAATTATTGCGGCTTGGATCACGAAGTGTTACAATCATTTATAAGGTCGAAGTTTTCCCCGTGACGCCTGAGCCGCCCAGCGTCGCCTGGAAAAAAATATTACCGCCCTCCGCGCCGTCCGTCGATAAGGCGCGGCAAGGAATTTGCATACGTCAAGAAGGCTCCGTTTTGGAAAAAATCCGACTACCCCTGGCGCAAATCACCCCTGGAATGAAGTTGGCCGAACCCATCACCAACGCCAGCGGCATCACCCTCATGCCCGCCGGCATCAGACTCACGCCCATGTTCATCTCGCGCATCAAAAAATGGAACATCGAGGCGGTCGACGTCATCATCGAGAAAAAAATCGAAACCGAGTCGCGCATCATCCCCGCGCCGGGCAGCCCGCGCCCGGCGGCCAAGCCGGGACAAGCGGCAGTCCGAAGCGCCCCCCGGGCCATCCAATCCGGCGACACCCTCACCGCCGCGGAAGAGGAGTTCGCCAGGACCATCGTCAAGGAAGTCTCCCCGGCCTTCACCAATCTTCGCGAAAACGAAATCATGATGCAACTCCGTGCCGCCGTTATCAAAAAACTCATCCAGGAAGGCCCCAAAAGCATCGTGAACCGGCTCCGGCAACTCCCGCCCGAACCGCCGGCGCCGGAAGCGACGGAGGACGACGATGGCGCTTGACTCCGCCCTCCTCAAGAAAAACATCGAAAGCATAACCGATCTGCCGACCCTGCCGACCGTGGTGGCGAAAATTACCAGCCGCATCGCCAACCCGTCCACCAACGCCGCCGACATCGGCAAACTGATCGAACAGGACCAGGCCCTGACCAGCAAAATCCTGCGGCTGGTCAACAGCGCCTCTTACGGCTTCCCTAAACAAATCAAGTCGATACAGCACGCCGTCGTCATCCTCGGCTTCAACAAGGTGAAAACCATCATCATCACCGCCTCGGTTTTCGGCGCCTTCAACGACCGCAAGGGCGTCGGCCTGGATCTCCGCCGCTTCTGGCAGCACTCCCTCGCCACCGCCATCACCTCCAAAGTCGCGGCCGAACGCCTGGGCGTCGCCCACGCCGCCGAGGACGCCTTCGTCGGCGGCCTCCTCCACGACATCGGCAAAGTGATCATGGACATCTACCAACCCAACATTTACGGCCCCATCGTCAAATACGCCAACACCAAAGGCATCCTCCTCAAGACGGCGGAAGACGAAGTCATGGGCCTGAACCATGCGCTGATCGGCGAATGGATAATGGACAAGTGGCGCCTCCCCGCCACCATCGTGCGGATGGTTGGGGATCACCATCAACCCTCCCAGTCCAGCGAACGCCGGGACTTAATCGCCTGCATCCACCTCGGGGACATCTTCGCCCGCGCCATCGGCATCGGCAACGGCGGCGACAACCGCATTCCCGCCATTCAGCCGGAGCTGGTCGAATCCGCCGGCATCGGCCCCCAGTTTTTCGACGAAATAATCGGCAAATGCCTGGTGGAAATCGGCAAGGCGGAGGACTTTTTCAACCTGATAGCGGCCAACCCGGATTAACGGTTTGCCCCAAAACGCGGCGTTAACGCGGGTAACGCCGGCCGCCGTCTTCATTAAACTATCAACCGGCGCCAGGTATTTCCCTTGGATAGACGGATAGCGGCGGGTATAATTGCGAGAAATGATATTTACCTCGATAGACCAGGGTTCAAACAGGTTCATAATGGGACAAACGCAAATAGTCACCCGAAGCACCCCCCCCCCCGCCGAAATCTCGGAGGAGGTGGTGCGGGAGCTTACCCAAAAGCAGCAGGCGCTAACCGAAGCCCTGCACCGACTCATCCGTTTCCAGCGCCAAACCCTGATCCTGAAAAACACCCAATCCATCGACGCCGCCCTCGACACCATGGAATCGCTCCTAATCGAAGTCATCGACTTCGCCTACGCCAGCCTGCAATACCGTTCCGATTCCGGGGTTTTCTCACCCCTGCGGCAGATTTGCCCCGAAACGTTCCACCTCGACTACCCTCTCATGGACTGGGTCATGGGCACCCAGGAGGTGTCGGTTCTCCCGATTGACATCCAGGCCGAGGATGGGCACCTCCGCTCCCTCCTGTTCCTCCCCTTCGGCTCCCACCACATCATGCTGCTGTGGCTGGAACAGGACACCGAGGCCTTCACCCAGGAGCAGGAGGCGCTCCTCTCCACCCTGTCCCGCGAAATGGCGTCGGTCCTGGACAGCCACCATTTTCGCCTGCGGCTGGAGAAGACCCGCGCCGCCATGCTGGACATCATCGAATCCGTCCCCCTGGGCCTCCTGGCCATCGACCACCACGACAAGGTGCAGATGATCAACTCCACCGCCGAAATCGCCCTGAACATCCGGCGCCAGGACGCGGTGGGAGTCGACTACCGCCAGGCCCTCCCCCCCGACGTATCCAAACTCATCACTTCGCTCGAACACTCCGGCAACATCGAGGAGGCGGAACTTAACATCCAGTCGCCCAACCGCGATTCGCAATACCTGGGGCTGACGATTTCCCCGGTCAGGAGCGAGGACAGTTCGAACAAGACGGGGCAGGTGGTGGTGTGCCGGGATCTGCAGCTGTCCCGCGAGGTGCAGAAGCTCCGCGAACTCGACTCGATGAAGAACGACTTCCTGTCCCTCGTAACCCACGAACTGCGCACTCCCTTGACCTCGATCATGGCCTATTCGGAAACGCTGATGATGGACGCGAACGAAAGCGTCCCGGCCGATTGGCGCGAGTATGTGGGGGCGATCAATTCCGAAGGCAGCCGGCTCTGCCGGCTTATTGACGACGTCCTGGACCTTACCCGCATGGAGGCGGGCAAGATGACCTATCATTACGAGGACCAGGACCCCAACGACATCATCGGTTCCGTGATCATGTCCCAAACCAAGCAGCTCGAGGACAAGCACCACCACCTCGAACTCGACTTGGATGAAAACGTCGGCAATTGCCGGCTGGCGGTGGATCGCTTCACCCAGGTGCTCGGCAACATTTTCTCGAACGCCATCAAGTACACGGAACCGGAGGGGACGCTAAAAATCACCTCGCGCCGCGACGCCCCCTTCCCCGGTTCGACCATTCCGACCGTTCTCATTACTATCGAGGACACCGGCATAGGCATTTCCCCGGAAAACATCGACCGGGTCTTTTCCAAATTCGAGATGGTGGAGTCGGTGAAACACCACACCGAAGGCACGGGTTTGGGGATGGCGATTTGCCGGCAGATTGTCGAGGAAGGCCATAACGGCAAGATCTGGCTGGAAAGCGAACTCGGCAAGGGCACCAAGGTGTTCGTTAAAATTCCTGTTAGTTGACCCAGCGCTTGCCCAGAAATTCAGACAGGCTTTTATTCGTGACGATTGGCTTTGGTCAATCGTCAATTGTGCTTTTATTCGGCTTTTTTTTTCCTGCTTCTGCATAATCTAAGAGGGACCTGCCCGTGGCCGCCAACCCAGACGTAAAAAACATCCTGCTCCTCTACCCCGAAACGCCCAAAGACACCTACTGGAGCTTCAGCCATGCCCTGGGAATGATTGGCAAGAAAGCCAACACCCCGCCTCTCGGGCTCCTGACCGTGGCGGCGATGCTGCCGGAAGAAAGCTTCTCCCTCCGCCTGGTGGACATGAACGTCCAGCCGCTCGAGGACGCCGACATCGCCTGGGCCGACCTGGTTTTCGTCTCGACGATGATTGCCCAGAAGGACAGCCTCACCGCCACCCTGCCCAAACTGAAGGCGGCGGGGAAAACCGTCGTCGCCGGCGGGCCCTATACTTCGAGCGCGTACCGGGAGACGGCCAACGTCGATACGTTCGTCATCGGCGAAGCCGAGGCGGTATGGGATATTTTCCTGGCCGACCTCATGGCGGGTGATCTGCGCCCCGCTTACGCCGCGCCGGTAAGGGAGGAGGAGGCGGAGAGACTGAAAGCATATTTCGGTCCCCGGGCGAGGATTAACCTGGCGGTGCAGCATCCCGACCTTGACCTGGCCCCGTTGCCGCGGTTCGATCTCCTTCGCTTGCAAGACTACGCCCTGATGCCGGTGCAGGCTTCGCGGGGCTGCCCGGTGGGCTGCGAATTCTGCGACATTTGGCGGCGTTTCGGCCGTAAGTCCCGTAACAAGGGTTACGAGCGGCTCCTCCGTGAACTTGACGAATTGTACCGGCTGGGCTGGCGGGACACGGTGTTTCTGGTGGACGACAATTTCATCGGCAACAAGATGCGGGCGAAGGAGCTTCTCAGGGAAATCATCCTCTGGCAGGAACGGCACGGCCGGCCGTTCCCGTTCCTGACCGAGTCCACGCTGTCGATGGCGGACGACGAGGAGCTTCTGGACTTGATGCAGGCGGCCGGGTTCAACTCGGTGTTTGTCGGCATTGAAACGCCGGCCCACGAGAGTTTGCAGGAGACCCGCAAATACATCAACACCAAGGGCTCGATGAACGAGAAAGTGGCGTTGATTCAAGCGCGGGGCATTCAGATCATGTCCGGGTTCATCATCGGCTTCGACGCCGATCCCGACGACATCGCCAAGCGCATGACCGACTGCATTCAGGAAATGGGCATTCCCCAGGCGATGATTGGCCTCCTGATCGCGCTCCCCGAGACGGATTTGTACGAACGCCTGGCAAAGGAAAACCGCATTCGCGGCGCCACCAGCGGCAACAACACGCACGGCTTCATCATGAATTTCCAGCCGAAGCGCCCGGAAGCGGAGGTGGTTGGGGATTACAAGCGGGTTTTGGACGCGGCGTATTCACGCAATCTGAAAGGCTATTTCGAGCGGTGCGGGGTCTTGAGGTCGCGTTGGCCGGCGAAGCAGAAGCACAAATTCGGCAAATTACCTCTGAGTATGCGGCTGCGGGCGTGTCTCATCTATTTATGGGCGATGACGCGGAGTTCGTACCGTTGGCAGGCGGCCAAATTTTTAGGGACGACGCTGTTTACCAAGCCCTCTTACCTGCTCGAGGCGATAACTCTGGGGGTCAAGGGCCATCATCTGTGGGCGATAACCCGCAATGCCTTCGAAGTGGAAAACATGCGGATGTTCATGTTGGAGCGGCTGCGGGGTTATGCGGCGTTGGTCCAGGAGAAAGCGGCGCTGGTGCACGAGAAGGCGGCGTTGGTGCAGCAGGAGAAGACGGCTTTGGTGCAGGGCAGGGCGGAGGAGTTGTTGCGGGAGGCGCGGCGGATCAAGTTGGAGGCCAAGCGGGAGTTTTCCCGTTTGTCGCGTGAGGCCCGGGCCAGTGCGAGGGGGGAATTCGATTGGTTTCTGGCGGAGTTGGATCGGTTGCACCGGGGGTTGGCGCCGGAGATGGTTGCGGTGAAGGCGCAAGGCTGAGCGTTCCGTTTCCCCATTCCCACAGAAAGGATCCCCATGTACCTGGGCATCGACTGCGGCACCCAAGGAACCAAGGCGCTCGTCTTCAACCCGGAAACAGGCCAGGTCGTCGGCAGCGGCCACGCCCCCCACCAACTCATCTCCAACGACCACGGCCGCCGCGAACAACAGCCCTCCTGGTGGATCGAGGCACTGGTCAAAGCCGTGCGCGCGGCAGTGGCAAAGTCCGGCGTCAAACCGGAAGCCATCCGCGGCATCGGCGTCTCCGGCCAACACCACGGCCTGGTCATGCTTGGCCAGGATAAACAAGTCCTCCGCGCCGCCAAATTGTGGAACGACATGGAAACGGCCGACGCCAACCGAAAAATCCTCGCCGAAGCCGGCGGCGAAGCGGTCTTCGCCAAACGTATCGGCACTTCGCTGCCGGTCGGCTACACCGCCTCGAAAGTCCGCTGGATGCAGGAAAACGAACCCGAACTCTGGCGGCAAACCCGGCACATCCTCCTCCCCCACGATTACCTTAACTTCTGGCTGACCGGCCGCATGGTCACGGAACCCGGCGACGCCTCCGGCACCGGCTTCTATAATTTGCGGCAACGCGACTGGGACATGGAGATGGTGAAACTGGTCGATCCTTCGGGAGTTCTCGCCGGGGCGCTCCCGGAGACGATCGAGTCGGACGCCTGCGTCGGCCCCCTGACCCGCGCAGCGGCGGAGCAATTGGGGCTTACTCCCGGGACGCTGGTCTGCGGCGGCTCAGGGGATAACGTCATGGGCGCCTTCGGCACCGGCAACGTGTCGGACGGCGACGCGACTCTGGGTTTGGGGACGTCGGGTGTCCTGAATGTTTATTCGTCAATCCCGCTGGAGAACCTCGACCCGGTCCTGCAGGTGTTCGCGGCCGCCGGCGGCGGCTGGCTGGCGACGGTGTGCGTGGTGAACGCCACCAGCGCCACGACCACGGTGCAACAGCTGTTCGGAATGGATCTGGAGGAGTTCACCAAAGCCCTGGCGACGGCGCCGATTGGCGCGGATGGTCTCCGGCTGCACCCGTTTTTCAACGGCGAGAGAATGCCCCCCTTGCCGACCAGCCGAGGCGTCATGACCGGCATGACTTCGAATAATATGAAGCGGGAGAATTTCATTCGGGCGACGGCGGAAGCGGTAATTTTCACCCTCAAGTGGGGTTACGACCGGCTGCTTCGGAAGCTGCCGCCGCCGCCGCAACTGCGTCTGACCGGGGGCGGGGCGCAGAATCCCCACTGGCGGCGGATAATCGCCGACGTCTTCGATACGGACGCGGTCTGCCTGATGCATGACGAAGGAGGCGCGTTCGGGGCGGCTTTATTGGCGATGCTGACGGTTCAGCGGGAAAAAGACGGGATCAAGGGAACGCCGGCGGAGTTGTGCGAGAAATACGTGCTGCTCGACGAAACGAAGCGGGTGACGCCAAATCCCGAGAACGTGCGGCGCTACCGGGAAATTTACGCCGAGTACGAGCCGGAGCGGCGGAAATTATACGGGGCGTAAGGGCTGGCTGTCAATTTTTTGGAGAGCATATGTCCCGGGAGAAACCCCCGCATCCCCATGACGCCCTGGCCAGATATTTTCTGCGAATGCCTGGCAGGTATTCAACCGGGTCTATCAAAAAATAATGAGCAGAAAGGAGGCGGAAACCATGGCGCTAACCACTGTCGATGTGCTAAGGAAAGAAGGCGAAGCTAGAGGCGAGGCTAGAGGCGAGGCTAGAGGCGAAGCCAGAGGAGAGGTTAGAGGCAAAGCAATAGCTATACTCACGTTCCTGGAAAAACGTTTTGGCCCCATTCCAGCTGCGGTGAAAAAATCGGTGACCGGCTGCCAGGATTCGCAAGTCCTTGATTCTTGGACCGTTTTGGCCGCCACCTGCCAAAGCCTGAAAGAATTCAAGGAAGGTTTGAAATAGCGTCTCTCCGGCGCCATTCCAGGACCATTAAATGCCCGACCCCAAACTGCAAAACCTGACCGCCCTCGCCGCCGAATGTGAAATTTGGCGGCGGCAGGGTAAGCGCATCGTCTGGACCAACGGCTGCTTCGACCTCCTGCACCCCGGGCACACCCGCGCCTTAGCCGCCGCCCGGGCGCTAGGCGACATCCTGATTGTCGGGTTGAATTCCGACGCTTCAGTTAAACAACTCAAGGGCCCGGCGCGGCCGCTTCTGAAGGAACAGGACCGCGCCGAAATGCTCGCCGCCTTGTCCTGCGTCGACCGGGTGGTCATTTTCGATGGCCTCCGTTGCGACCGGGAGATTGCGCTTCTTAAACCCCACGTCTGGACCAAATCCGGCGACTACACCCCGGAATCCCTCGATCCGCTGGAGCGGGCGGCGGTCCTGGAAAACGGCGGCGAAATCGTCATCACCCCCCTTATTCCGGGGCTAAGCACCACCCAGATCGTCAAACAAATTCTCCGCCACGATCCCGAGAAGATTGTCTCCGCCGCCTGCACCCTGATCCAAAACCAACGGGGGGATCTGCTGCTGGTGGCAACGCAATATCCAAGCCAGGTCAAGTGGGGTTTGCCGGGAGGCGGGCACAAACACGGCGAGAATCTCCCCGACGCGGCGCGGCGCGAGGCGAAGGAGGAAACGGGGTTGGATGTGGAGATAACCCGCCACATGGGGGTGATTGAACGGATTGAGCCGGAACAAAGTTTGCATTTGGTGTTGCATATTTTCGCCGGCCGGATTGACGCCAAGGATCAGGCCGGGAGCGACTTTTCCGCTCGCACCTCCAAGGCGATTCAGGCGGCGGCCTGGTTTGACCGGACCAGGATGGAACGAGAGGCGCAGTTGGTCATGGGCCGGAGATTATGGCTGGAATGGGGGTTCACGCCGGACAAGTGGCCGCCGTACATTTTGATGCGGGTGGGGGAGGAATAGCGGCCGATATGGCGCTGGCGCAACTATTTGGCATCGCCAAAACCGAAATCCTCCAGGGACAAGGCCACCGTTCGCGTTCGGCCTTCCAGCAGCACCCCTCTGACAATGCCGTAAACCGGCACCGCCTCCGAGAGAAAACTTTGCCGCGTCACCACCCCTTTTTGGCAATAATTCACCACCACCGCCTCGATTTTCCGCCCCTTTACCCACACCTCCGCCCGACCCAGATAATCCCCCTCCCCCAAATCCCGCACATCCGCCGTCCGCTCCTTCACCGACACCTGTTCCTCGCCAATCTGGACGTCGCGTTTCTTGCTTCCCGGCGACCGCCTCTCCATCCGCACCACCAACTGCCGGTCGCCGGAAATATCCTCCCAGCTTTCGATCACGGTTAATCGGTAACTTCCCCCGTCGGCCGTCTTGTACCTGGCCCAATCCCCCACCCGCGCCTTCGCCACCGCCAGCGGAATATCCTCCGCCGTGAGTTCCTCGGACGCTTCGGTGCCTGCCGGCGCCTGGTCGGCGGGACCCGGGTTCAGGGGGACAATGAAATCTTCGCTTTTTCCCGCATGCAGCCAGATGCAGGAAAACAACACCAATAGAAACGGCAAAAAACAACGCCCCATAATCCCACCCTCCGTTATGGTTCCATCCACATGGCAATGGGGAGCGCCACCAGCGCCGCGAAAACCAGCGGCAGCCACACCCCCTCCACCGGCAACAGCACCCCCGACTCCCATAACGATTTACCGGTCAAACGTAAAACATAAAACAGCGCCGCCACCAGCATCGACACGCTTATCGACTGAATGAAATTCGCCCCCGTCCCCCTCAGCATCCGTCCCATGCAAATCCCCGCCCCCCCAACCAGCCAAAGGAAACAGGCCACCGGCTCCGCC
>JAVBTZ010000130.1:0-20675 GCA_031555915.1 Planctomycetota bacterium | reverse complement strand
AGCGCGCGCGAAGCTCCTCCGCCACCTCGGGGTGCGCCGCCAGATATTCCGCCGCTTTTTCCCGGCCTTGGCCGATTCGGGTCTCGCCGTAACTCAACCACGAACCGCTCGCGGTCAAAATTTTCGCCGCCACCCCCAAATCCACCAACTCGCCCTCGCAGTACACCCCCCGGTTGAAAAGGATGTCGAACTCCGCCTGGCGGAACGGCGCCGCCACTTTGTTTTTCACCACCTTGACCCGCACCCGGTTTCCCCGCGCCCCCTCCGCCCCCTTGAGCGTTTCGATGCGGCGGATGTCCAGGCGAATCGAGGCGTAAAACCGGAGCGCCCGCCCGCCCGGGGTCGTCTCGGGGCTGCCGAAGCTGACCCCAATCATCATGCGGATCTGGTTGATGAAGATGATTACCGTGTTGGAGCGGTTCACCGCCGCCGTCAATTTCCGTAGCGCCTGGCTCATCAGCCGCGCCTGCAAGCCCACGTGGGTGTCGCCCATCGAGCCTTCCAGTTCCGCCCGCGGCGTCAACGCCGCCACCGAATCCACCACCACGAGGTCCACCGAATTCGACTTGACCAGGAGCTCGCAAATCTCCAGCGCCTGTTCCCCCGAGTCCGGCTGCGACACCAGGAGCCCCGACAAATCCACCCCCAATTTCCGCGCGTACCCGGGGTCCAGGGCGTGTTCGGCGTCGATTATCGCCGCCGTCCCCCCCATCGCCTGGGCCGAAGCGACGGCGTGCAGCGCGAGGGTGGTTTTCCCCGACGACTCCGGGCCGTAAATCTCCACGATGCGTCCCCGGGGATAGCCGCCCGAACCCATCGCCAAATCCAGACCGAGCGATCCCGAGGGAATGGCGGGGACCTCCTTTTTGCTGTTTTCCCCCAGCCGCATGATGGCGCCGACGCCGAACTGTTTCTCAATCAGTTCCAGCGCCGCGTCCAATGACGGCGCCACTTTGCCAATTGTTTTCCCTGGGGATTTCGCCATACCGCCCCGCCTTTTCCTTGTTGAATTTTGGTTCGAATTTTATGGGTATTGTCCACTTCACTTCGTCGCCGGCACAGCCCCGCCCGCCGCCGGCCCGGGAGCGGCCGCCGCCTGGCCCGGCTCTCCGGCGTTCGCCGCCGCCGCGTCATCGGGCGTCGCCGCGCTTTCCAGCGCCGCTTCCGCCAGGACGGTCTCTCCGTCCCCCCCCTCCCTCGTTTCGGCTGTTTCACGTTCCTTTTTCGCCACCCGAATCGCTATCGAGGTTCTGCTTCGCGCCGGCGGCATGTTGCCATAGGCCGCAATCTTGTGCATCTTGTGCCGCGTGTCCTGCTGAATGGACAACGGGCCTTTCACCGTATCCTTCACCTGGCCCTCGACCTCGCTGAACCGGGTCGTCACCCCCATGTGCAGCATTTTCTTGACGTTGATCTGATTCAACATGCCCACCTGGGATCGGCCGTCGATACGGACCCGCTCCTCGACCAGTTCGATCAGATTGTCGCGGATCATCTGCAGTTCCGACACCAAATCCGCCAGCATGGTTTTCTGTTCCGTCGCCAGCTTGGCGACCAGCTCCTTGGCCGCGAACAGCGGTTCCAGCAGCACTTTCGCCGACTGCAGGCGATCCATGTATTCCGCCACCTTGGCGCGGATTTCCGATTTGCGGTTTTCCTCCGTCCAGTTCAGCCCCGCCATCACCGTCGTCCCCACCCCCATGTCCGAACCCAGCGTATCCGCCTCCACCCCCTGGAAGCCGCACACCGTGCCGCCGATAATCGCCCCGGCCGTGACCGTCACCCGCCCCAGCGCCTTCACGTTCGAGTTCATGATTTCCTTGGTGGCGACGACATTCCCCGACGCTTCGACGCTGGCGTCGTCGATGTAATGCACGGTGAGGTTTTGGCAGTGGATGATGGCCGCGTTTTTTCCCTTGATGCCGCCGGTGATGGTGACGTCGCCCTCCGAGGTTATGCGTCCCGCGCCGACGTCGCCGAAAAGTTCGACCCCGCGTTTGGCGTTGATGTAAAAGCCGTCCAGGAGCGCTCCGCGAATGGTCACCTTGCCGACGAAATCGACGTTGCCGACGGCGTAATCGATGTCGTGGTTGATTTCCAGGTTGGGGCTGACGGAAAGTATGCCTTTCTCGAAGACGAGGCGGCCTTCGACTTCCGAGGTGAAATCGCGCCCGTTCGGGGAGATGAGCACGCCGGGCCCGGGCTGGACCAGAATGTTCTCCCCGGGGACGGGAGGGATTTCATTGCCGAAGATGTCCCGGCCGGGCCGCCCGGGACCGGGGGGGCGGATGCTGGCGACGCGTTGACCGGTGAAACAGTTTTCAATCAGGTTCAACTGTTTGAAATCGATGCCGCCGGTGTCGTTTTGATCGTAACGCGGGGCCAGGCTGGTGGGTTGGACGTGGAATTCGATCGAGGCGTCCTCGCCCTTGCGCATCGGATCGCCCCGCGCGATTTGGAAATAGCCGGCATAAGGCGCGGGGCTGTTTTGCGTCGAGAGATATAGGACAATCCCCACCTCGGTGTGGCCATTGGTAATCCCCGCCTGCGCCAGAAAGGACATGATCCTGTCCCGGCCCAGACTGGACCAGGACGGCCCGGGGACGACCCGAATATAGGCGCGCATGCCGTCCATGCTGCAGGCCACATGCGCTTCCAAGACGTCGTCGCGTTCGTAGTAGAGGGTACGCAGCGGCACGGGTTCGCCGTTGTAACCGGGAACGGTCAGGTCGTGGCTGGAGGAGGACGACGCCGGGCCGGCGCTCATGGCATAAAGGGATCCTATGGGAAAATTTTTTAAGTGAAACTCGGTCAGAACCTACAAATCGCCCTCGGAAAGCAACCCCGCCTCCTGCCAGCGTTTCAGGCGGTCCCGCAGGGATCTTTCGCTGATTCCCAAGGCTTCGGCCGACTTGGCCCTGGCGCCGCCGAAAAAGCGGATGGTCGCCTGGATGTACTCCCGCTCCACGTCGTCCAGGCTGCGCGGGGAAAAGCCTTCCCCTCCGCCAACCGCTTCGTTGCCGCCATTTCCGCCGGGTTCGCCGTTCGCCGACCCCGCCGACAGGTTGGCAAGCCGCCCCGGCCCCGCCGGCAAGGCCACCGACCCCAGGTTTTTGAAGGCCGCTTTCGGCAGGGCGTTCTCCACCTGCGTGAGCGTTATCGCCTCCGACCTCCCCAGCACAATCAGCCGCTCCATGATGTTCGCCAGCTCGCGGACATTGCCGGGCCAATCGTAGCGGCACAATAGTTCCATCGCTTCGGGTGAAATCTCCTTGACCTTCCCCCCCTCCTCCTGACGGTAGCGTTCGAGGAAATGCGTCGCCAGGGCCGGTATGTCCGACTTCCTTTCGCGCAGGGGCGGCAGCTCCACGGAAATCACGTTCAGGCGGTAATAGAGGTCTTGGCGGAAAGACCCTTCCTCGATGCTTTTTTCCAAATCCCGGTTGGAACTGGCGAGAATGCGGACGTCGACGGAGATCGTCTCCGACGACCCGACCCGCTCGAACTCTTTCTCCTGCAGGACCCGCAGCAGCTTCCCCTGGAGCCCCAAGTCCATTTCCGAGACCTCGTCCATGAACAGGGTGCCACCGTCCGCCATTTCGAAGCGGCCGATGCGGCGTTTGTCGGCTCCGGTGAAGGCGCCTTTTTCGTGGCCGAAGAGTTCGCTTTCGAGGACCCCCGCCGACAGGGCGGCGCAGTTCACCTTGACGAGCGGCTTGTTCCGCCGGGGGCTCTGGGCATGGATGGAACGGGCCACCAGTTCCTTGCCGGTCCCCGATTCCCCCCGGATAAACACCGTCGCCGACGACGGAGCCGCCTGGCGGATTTCCTCGAAGACCGCCTTCATGGCCGGGCTTTTGCCGACGAAATCGGTCATCTTGAATTTCTTGGCGAGTTCACTTTTGAGGAATTCGTTTTCGGTGACGAGACGATGGTGCTCCAGCGCCCGGTTGATGACCAGGTCGATTTCCTCGGCCTTGAACGGCTTCATGATATAGTCGAAGGCGCCCCGCTTCATCGCCAGAACCGCCGTCTCGATGGTCGCGAAGGCGGTCATCATGACGACCGGAAGCTTCGGGTCGAGGCGTTTCGCTTCCTCAAGAAGCTGCATGCCGTCCATCTCCGGCATCCGCATGTCGGTGAGGAGGAGACTCGCGGAACCGTCGGCGATGCTGGAGAGGGCCTCCGACGCTAGGCCGTAGCCGATCACGTTCCAGTCGGGGCGGGTGAGGGCTTCCATGAGGCTGTCACGCATGAATTCGTCGTCGTCGACGATGACGATTTTGTCTTTCGGCATAGCGGTTCCTCGAGTTATGGATATAACCACAGAGACACAGAGGGCCCAGTGACCCCCAAGCGCAATTGCCTGAAAAGATGCCTGAATTGTAAGAATGAAAGATGATTTTCGGTCGTGGTTCTCTGTGTCCTCTGTGTCTCTGTGGTTGAACAAAACAGGCCAATCTATTTCAACGCGGCTCCTCACGCCCCCGGCAGGTTGAAGGTAACCTTGGCTCCGTGCGGCTGGTTGTCCCCGACGTCGATGTTGCCGCCGTGGTCCTGGATGATCTTGTGGACAATCGCCAGCCCGAGGCCGGTGCCGTCCTTCCGCAGGGTGAAAAAGGGATTGAAAATCTTGTCCTTGGCGTCGGGGGGAATCCCCGGCCCGGTATCGGCGAAGCACAAGGACACCCCGCCGTCCCCGGCCGGACTCCGCCGCACCGGCCCCCGGCCGGCGGCGTCCTCCTGGAGGGGCAGGGGACGCACCGACAGCGTCAATTCCCCCCCCGGCTGCATGACCTGCACCGCGTTCAGGATGACGTTCAGGCTGGCTTGGACCAATTGATCCGGGTCCACCTGCCGCGGGTGGTCGTCGGGGATGTCGAGGTGCACGGTGATTTTTTTCTGGTCAATCTCCCGGGCGGCCATGTCCAGGGCTCCCCTGGCCACCTGGCTCATGAGCGCCTTACGGGGCTGAAGGGGGCGGCTGCGGGTGAAGGTGAGCATGTCGGAGACGATGCGGTTGAGGCGGGTTACGGCGGCGATGATTTTCCGGCAGGTGGCGTTTTCCGGGCTGTCCTCGGGGAATTTACGGCCCAGGCTCGAAGCGTAGAGTTCGATTCCCCCCAGGGGATTGCGGATTTCGTGCGCGACGCCGGCCGCCATTTCGCCAAGGGCCGCCAGGCGGTCGTGCCGGTTGGCCCGCTCTTCCAGTTCGCGGATTTCCGTCAGTTCCGAGAAAATCTGCACCGCGCCAACGTTCCGGCGTTGGCCGTCTTCGGCCTCGTTCCAAATCGGACTGGCCGAAGCCGAGAAAATCCTTTGCCGGCCGCTGTGGTCGGGGAGGCGGATTTCCACCCGGGTGAAGGATTTTCCCTCCTGAATCGACCGCATCAGCATGAGGGCGAAGTCGCGGCAGGGGCCGGACAGGAGTTCGGTGATGTTCATTCCCTCGCGGTGTTCGGGGAGGTTGCCGCAAATTTCCCCCAGGACGTCGGCGGCCGGGTTCCAGGCCATGACCCGCCGGGCCAGGTCCACGGCGACGATGCCGTCGGCCGACGACTGGATGACGCCGGAGAGGTAATTCTTGAGGGAGGAGACCTGGGTGACGGTGGCGGAGAGTTCGATGTTTTTCTTCTGCAGTTCACCGGACAGCTGCATGACCTGCCGCTGCAAAAGTTCGTGCGACCGCTGGAGTTCGGCGGTGACGTCGGAATAGGCCTGAATGATTTGCCCCAGCTCCAGGAGGTCTGGAGGCGGGGCGGCCTGATTTTTGCTGGAAGTTTCTGGCGCCGGGTCCGTTTCTTCAGACATGTTCAACCTTTTTTGTCCGAATAGCGGGGCGGGGTGGGCGGCCGATAGGCGGCGGCGCCGCCGTAGGCTTTGTTGAGAATCTTGCCGCGCTGGAGATTGCCGATGTCGATGGAAACCTTGTTTTTCTGTTTTTCCAGGTAAGCGCGGCTGACGTCCTCGAGCTTGATGATGGCGTCGAGGGTGTCGCGGATTTTACCCCAGGCTTTTTCGACCAGGGCGTGGTCGGCCGGGCTGGCCCGGTCGCGGAGACCGCCCTCCCACTGTTTACGGAAGGGGTCGGCTTGCTGGGCGAGTTTTTCGTTCTGATCCATCAGTTTCTGTTTGTCCCCAAGGAGGGACAGCAGTTCGTCCTCCTTCCCCTCCTCCACCATTTTTTGCTGCAACTGCGACTTGGCCAAAATCTTCGCACAGACCTCCGCCTGGGCGTTAAGGAATCGCGCGAGCTCCTTGGCGCATTGTGCGGGGTCGAGCGGGGTTGCCATGATGACGTTCTCCTCGGATTTCTCGTTTTCGGGCTTAAAGCCAATTAAAGCAAATACGGCCAAAATATTATACTAAAAACTTCGCCCATTGCATCGGCAAATGTCACGGCGCCGGCAATGGGGTCCAGGGGTAAGGCTTTGTAAATGTTATTTATTTACTGGACTTTTGCAAAATCACCATTCAAACCGCCGAATGGCGATTTTGAAAAATCAAAAACCCTTGAAATTCGGGCAAAAACGATTTTGGCAAGGTGGCGATTGGCGGTTAAATCGCCACTTTGCAAAAGTTCAGTTATTTACAAAGCCTAAGCGTTTGCCGTCCCGTCCCTGCCGACCCGCCGTCCCGCCGCCGCCCCCTCACGGCACCGTGTAGCCGTCTGCCATGTCCTGTAACCTACGCTCCGCGACACCTTTCCAAAAAGACGGGCCAATATCCAGCATGCCGTCCGAACGGGTATCCGCCGGCAGCAGGTCGGCAATGTTCACGGCAATCCGGTAATGGTTCGACGCGTCCAGGGGGAAGCCCAGGCGATTCAGGCAGTCCCCCATGTTCAGCATCGCCTGCGAACCAAACGGCGCCCCGAAGCGGTCGTAAATGTCCTGCCACACCCGGTACGAATCCTGGTAATATCCCTGCGCCGCCCCAGCCGCTCCCGCCGCCGCCGGCGCCGCCGCCGGAGTCCCGGCCGCGGTTTGCCTGGCCCGCGCCTTTTCCCCGGCCTTGAAATATTCGTTGGCGAGAAGAAGCATGGAATTACGCAAAGTATCCCGCAGTTCGACCGGACTATGGGTCGGACCCTCGTCGTCCCCAAGGCGCGAACGCGGCAACGGCGTGTTCGGCTGCCACACCCCACCCTCGACTTCCTCGCGGATCACCGCCGAGTTCAGCTGGAAGCGGTCCAGGGTGGGATCGAACAGGGCCTGGGCGTAACGGGTGCGGTCGCGCATATTCTCCAAATGCGCCCGCGACAGGGCGTAGAGGTTTTCGTCCTCCGCCACATCCGCCAAGGCGAGAAGGGTATTGGCCAGAAGGTACTCCGTCTCGAACCGCGCCGCCATGGTGTCGGCGTAATCCTCCGGCTCGACCCGGACCGATACCCCCGGTCCGTCCGTCGCGTTGCTCCGGCGCAAGGGATAGCGTTCCAGCGCCTCCACCAAGTTCACCCGCGCCTCCTCGTACAGGGGGACATAGGACGGACGCTGGTCGTTTTCAGTGGTTGCGTTGCCGCGATCGCTTTGCTCCTTTTCCCACTGGCGGCGGGCCAGATCGGCGAAAATGTAACGCAGTTTGCCCAGATCGAAAGTCGCCCAGCGCCAGGCCCGGGCGGTCGGGTTGATGCCCGGGCTTTGCCGCAGATAATTGAAGGCCTGGAGCGCGGTGTCGATCACGGGATCCCCGTTCGCGTCCAGCCGGGGCAGGGGATCCGCCGCCGTCCCCAACAAGTCCGGCAGATCGTGGGTAACCCCTTCGTCCATCAGCATGCGGCCGATGTAGTACATCGACTTGTAGCGGTCGGGCGTGCGGCGGGGAATGTTCCGGCGGAAGGAGCGGAGAGCCTCGGGTATGTTCCCGAGAAACCAATAGGCCCGGCCCAGCAAATTCTCCGCCCGCACCACCGACATGGCGGATTCGCTGCCCGAACCCGCCGAATGGCCGAACCGCTCCAGAAACCGCAACTGGCTCTCCACCGTCCGCTCCAGCAGGCCGGACCGGAAAAAGGCGTCCCCCGCCGCCAGCAGGGATTCCATCTCGCGGGAGGACCCCCGCGCCTTCAGGGAAACGTCCAGGTAGGCGCGGGCCGCCGTAGCGGTCAGGGACAGGGCCTCCAGGTGCTTCCCCTCCCGCTCGCGAATTTCGGCCAGGTTTTCGTAGTTGTGCGCCAGTTCATACAGAATCTCCCCGGGATCCCCCTGATAATCGTTCATGGCGGCGTTGAACGCGTGGTTCGATTCCTCCAGCATGCGCAGGCGTTCCGGCGCGTCCGGCGTCGCCGCCGCCTCCCGGGCCCAGCGCTGACCCAATTCCATCAGGATTCCCCGCAGTTCCTCGACGTCGAGCATCGGCATGGAGGCGAGTTCCCTGCCCGGGGGGAAGGCGTCGTAACCCAGGTTGTTCTTGCCCGCCCGCTGGGAAAGATCATACGGCCAGGCCTCTTCCAAAAGCAAACGGTTCAGCCAGACGACGTCCTCCTGGGTAAGCCGTTCGGCGGGACGGTTGAGCAGGTAGGCCAGGTAGGGATTACGGTTTTGCGGAGGGAAGTCGTCGGGATTATAGAAGTCCCGCCGGCGCAGGATGCCGTTCATGGCCCGAAGAAAACGGTTGACGTAATCGTCGTCCAAACGCCGGCCGCTGGCGGCGTAACCCGCCACTTCCCGCCCCTCCTGCGACATGCTTTCCCAGACCCGCCGCCAGACGCCCGGGTTTTCCCGGTTGGCGGGCTGGCCCAGCCGGACCGCGATCTTGCGCCAGTCCGCGTCCTGGCTCTCGAACCAAAGGGGAAAAGGATGCACGTACCCACCCAGGATAAGCATGTCGGCGCGGCGCAAGTCGCCCCGATCCAGGGCGACCCTGGCCAGCCCGATGCGGGCGGCGAGGATCGTCTCCGGGCGGGACAGGGGGTCAATCAACCGTTCCAGCCTGGCTTCGGTGTCGTTTTTGTTGCCCAGGTTCCAGCTCTCCCGCGCCGCCAAAACCGCCGCGTTGTCGCCCAATTCGCTCCCCCGGTTGCGGGCGGCGACCCGATCGTAATATTCCAGCGCTTCCGTAAGGTAGAGCCGGCGGCGTTCCCCCGGCGTAATCACCTTGCCGCCGGCCAACGCGGACAAGGTCCCCCCCACCACCCCCTGGAGAACATCCACTCCCGGGAGAATCATTTCCGGTTTGGACAAGGTCCCCCCAATCGCCAGCGGCAGGGCCAGGGTGCGCCTGGGAAGCGGCTGGCCGGAAAATTCCTCCAACCAGCCCCTGAGTCGGCGGCCGGCGGCGGCGAGTTCGTCGACCCCGGTGGCGTCCCCCTGCGGGGTCAGGCTGGCCAGGCGGGAATTGGCCCGGGCCAGGCCGAAGACGGCCTGGTCGTGTTCGGCCTTGCTGGCGGCGGGGGAGGAGAGAAGCTGCCGGTAATATTCCGCCGCCGCCTGATAGGCGCGTTCCGCCTCGCCGGCGTTGACCTTGCGGTAGACTTCGCCGTCCTGCATGGAAATGTCGGCCAGGCGGCCGACCACGAAGGCGTGGGTGCGGCCCTCGGGCATGACGGCCAGGTAACGCAGGTACCAGCCCTTGGCCCGGTCCAGCAGGCCCAGGCCGTCGTAGGTTTTGGCCAGGAGGAGGTCGAGGTCGCGGTAGTCGTCGGGACCGAGTTCGAAGGCTTGGCGGGGGACGTCCTGGCGGATGGGGGTGTCGCGGGCGTAGGAGCGGACTTCCTCGCGGCGGCGGCTGTCCTCGACCCGGCGGAGGTCCTCGAGGTCCTGCCGGGCGAGTTCGGGGCGGTGGAGGTTGACGTTGGCTTCGGCGCGGCGGTATTCGAGATAATCCCGGCGGCGGCTCCGGCGGAGGGCCACTTCGTCGTTGTCGGGACTGATGATTTCCTCGACGTTCAGGTTGTTGCGGTAGCGTCCGCCGAGGAAATTGGCGTCGAGGTAGCGGGCGAGTTTTTCCGGCGGTTCCTCGCGGTTTTCCCAGACTTCCGCGTCGTTGTAGGCGGCTTCGGCGTCGGACCAGTATTTGTCGGCCATGGGGGGATTGGCGTTGGCGAGAATGCGGTTGGCTTCGCCCAAAAGGAGGTGGGGGTTGATGAATTCGGGGAAATCCCCAAGCCGGTCCCGGTAAAACACGAAGAGGTTCAGAAAAGCGTTGCGGGCGGCCAGGGCTTCGTCCCCGGGGGTGTCGGCGACCAGGGGGAGGTCGGGGTTAAGCACCCGGTAGAGGCGGTCGAGGCCGTCGTAGTAGAAGGATTCGGCGGGCGGGATTTTCCGCGATTCGGGTTCGGGGTAAATCCACCAGGCGTAGAAGGCCAGCATCAGGGCGAGGCCCAGGAAAATCAGCGGGTGCCAGCGCATCAGCCAGCGTAGTCCGATTAGCAGCTTGTTGGGGCCGGTTTTCTTGGCTGGTTTGGGCTTTTCGACTTCATCGTCGTCGTCTAGGCCGGCTTTGCTTCGGCCGGCGTCGGCAGGTTTACGCGGCGCGTTGGCGGCTTCGGTGAAGGCGGCGGCGAAAATGGAAGTATCGTCCGCGTCCAGCGGCATTTTGCCGGCGGGCGGGGCGGGGGGGGCTTTTGCGGCTTCCTTGTCGGTTTTTGGAGGGGCGGAGTCCCCTTCGGCCATGCGCGGATCTCCCGATTTCGTCGCTGCGTCAGCCTATATCGTATGGATAATTTTCCCCGGTTCAAGGTCGGCGGGCAAAATACCGGCGGGGCCAAGTTGGTCCTTGCTTAGCCTGCGCATAAATGTATTATACCGATCGGTATGCGACACCTCCTCGCGACGTCACCCATGGGAGAAACCTTGTCACTGTTGGCGCTCCTCAATCCCTCGCGCGCGTTCCTCGCCATGTCGACGGTACTGGCGGGGTATTGTTTAATCCGCTTTTATGCCTTCACCGCCGGCAATCTCCTGGTCATGCCGTATCTTCTGGCGGCGGGAGCCCTCTTGGGGATGGCCGACTTCGCCTGGGCGCTGCTTTACGGCGCCGCCGCCGAGCCTGACGGCGCCGCCCGGGAGCTTCCCTCCGGCACACTTTCGACCACCGCCGCCTATCTAATCGCCTCCTTCACCATGCTGGCCGGGCTGATGTGCGCCATGACCGGAGGGTACAACGCTTTTCGGGCGGCAGGGGTGCTGGTGATTCTCAGCCTGGCGCGCTCCGCCCTGTTTCGCAGGGTGGAGGTGGTGAGTCCGATACTTCGCGGCTTGGGGTTCGGGATGTTGTTTGTCATCGGCATGTCGGCGCATCCCTCCTTCATCGAAATGCTGTTCATCGGCGAAACGCGGATTCCCCTGCTGTTTTTCATCTTTTACATGATTGTGGCGGCGGTGTTGTCGCAGGTGCGGGATTCGTCGAAGCCGCGCGCGGTTCCCTCGACGGAGGAACTGTCGAGCGAGGCCGCCTCCCGCCTGTTGGAAATGCGGGACGACGCCATCGACGGCCTGGTGGCCTGGTTCGCCGGCG
The DNA here is from genome assembly GCA_031555915.1 of Planctomycetota bacterium. Taxonomy (GTDB): domain Bacteria; phylum Planctomycetota; class SZUA-567; order SZUA-567; family SZUA-567; genus JAJBSZ01. The sequence goes on along the minus strand of JAVBTZ010000130.1, from coordinate 9,218 downwards.
GGGCTTTGGTCCTGTTGCCCTTGGTTCTGGCGTGGATCATGCCTTGGCGCTGGCTGTCGTGGACGATAATGATTTTCCTCTCCTTGTCGACCCTGTTCCGGCTGGTGCCGGTTTTGGTGTACCGGACCCGCAAGGATTTGAACCGGTTCGTCGAGGCGGTCTTCCGCGGCGGGGCGCTCCTCAATGCCGGCGCGGTGGCGAGTTTGGGCGACTATTACCGCAAGATCGAGATTTATCGGGAGTGGCAGATTCCCATGCCGGGACGGGATGAATTGGCGGCGATTATCGTTATCGCCCTTTTGGCGGCGCCGGCCTGGCTCTTGCGGAACACCGCTCCGGCGGACGGATAAGGCATAAAATGGAAGGCGGAAACCATGGTCGATAAAAACAAACTCCCCCAAGCCCGCTCCCAGCGGTTGGCCATCGCCAAATCCACTCCCTCCGAATGGTTTGGCTGGGCCGGCGTCGCCGCCATGTTTCTCCTGGTCGCGGTTCGCATTCCTTTGGCCAAGGGAACGTTTTTTTTCCCCCTCTTGTCTTTGGGCGAGTGGCTGCTCCTTCCCTTGGGCGCGGCTTCCTTGTCGATGGGGTTCCTGTCCTTGTCCCGCATCAAGGAGAAAACCCTCCTGCCCCTGTGGCTGTCGGCCATTGTCCCGGCCGTCCTGTGGCTGTCCGCCGCCGCCGCTTCCATCGCCATAAATGACGAAGGGCCGGCGGGGGGGGATCTGCTGCTGGCCTGGGCGGTGCATTTGGTATTCCCCAGCCTGGCATTTTTGCCCCTCTTGACCATGCGGGTGTGGCGGGACCGCCTGATGTGGGCGCTGGTGGCGGGATTGATTGCGAATGCGGCGATGATTTACTGGCAGGGGCGGGGGGTAATCGGCTTGCCGGAAATGGAACGGCTGGCCCTGGGCGGTTTTCTCATCAACCAGCACGATTACACCCTGTTCATTGCGGTCGCCTTGCCGGTCCTGGCCGCTTGGCGGGGGGGCAGGAAGGGTAATGCTTTTGCGGTGTTGTTGTGCACTTTCCTGTTGCCGACCCTGGCTTTGGCGGCGAGTCATTCCTGGGCGGGGATGGCGGCGGCGGCGGCGGGGTTGGTGGTGGCGTGGGCGGCGTGGCGGAATTATGCCTGGGTTTTGGGGATTTTCATGGCGGTGGTAATTATCGGCCTGGGCGGAGTCAGGACGGCGGAACGGGAGTTCAAGCAGCGGCGGTTATTGGTCGCTTCGGCCCAGATGGGGCAGGACAGTTACCAGAAGGCTTTGAACACTTTTCAGGTGCGGCCTTATTTCGGCACCGGGCCGGAGTCGTATGTCAGTAACGCCGACCACGAGACGCTGGATTTGCGGAGGCCGAGTCCGTGGTATGCGACGCTTTTGGGGGGAACGGGGTTGGTGGGATTGGGGATGTGGCTGGTGGTGTTGGGGGACTTGGCGGCGCGAACGATGGGGCGGGTTGGGCGGCGTTGTTTGTGGCATGGGGGCGTCCTGGGGGGGGTGTTGGGCGCGGGGGTGGCGGGGGTGTGGACGGACGCGTTGCCGGAGGGGGCGGGGGCGATGCTGGGCTTTTTGGTCGCCTTGTCCATCCTTGAGGAACCGGATGAGACGCCGATGGGGGTGCAGAAACGGCTTAGCCGCCAGGCTCGCGGAGAAACCAAGCGGGTGGAACGGGAGAGCCGCGAGGCGGGGAAGGATACGGATGTGATTCCGCGGGTGGAGATGAGCGGGGAGGGGTAAAAAATTTAACCACCGAGACACAAAGCGCTAAAATAAGGGTAAACCTTTGCGAGGCGATGATTTAAAATAATTTTTACCACAGAGAACACAGAGGCCACAGAGAACCACTCTTAACTGCGGAATGACGTATAGCCCCGGGATTTATTTCCACTTTTACCCTGAATTTAAATCCTTCTATAAAAATGGAATTCAGGATTAACTTCCATCCGTAGTTAAAGGTGGTTCTCTGTGGTCTCTGTGTTCTCTGTGGTAAAAAAATTATTTTAAAGCATCGCCGCGCAAAGGATTAACCTTATTTCAGCGCCATTCGAGCATGTCCCCATAATTCTCACATTTTCAGGTAGTTGTCCTTATTTCTGCTTGCTATAACCCCGCGACGAATTCCCCCACCCTACGCGCCGCCGCCGCCACATCCTCCCGCGACACATCCTTGTGGGTTATGAAACGATACCAGCCCTGCGCCGCCCCATTGACTTTGATCCCCCCCTCCAGCATAAACGCCACAAACCTCCCGCTGTCGAAACGCCCGCTCTCCGGCCGCCAAAACAGCATGTTGATTTTAAGGCGTTCCCCATCGACTGTAATCCCTGGTATTTCCGCCAGCAACCGGCCGAGGAGCTGCGCGTTTTCGTGATCCTCCGCCAAACGCGCAACCATCTGGTTCAGGGAAATCAGGCCGCAAGCAGCCAATACCCCGACTTGCCGCATGCCTCCGCCCAACAATTTCCGGCAGCGCCGCGCTTCGGCAATCATCTCCGCACTGCCGCACAGCATCGACCCCACCGGCGAAGCCAGTCCTTTCGACAGACAGAACATCACGCTGTCCGCCTCCGCCGCCAGCTCCCGCGCCTCCACTCCCAACGCCAAAGCGGCATTGAAGAGGCGGGCGCCGTCGAGGTGCACTTTTAAATTATGGGCCTGGGCGGCGGCGCGTACCGCCTGCATTGCCTCCAAGGGCATGACTTCACCGGTGGAAAGGGCGTTTTCGAGACAGACCAGGGTGGTGCGGGGGTAGTGGATATTTCCGAGCGGGCGTACCAGGCGTTGCAGGTCGGCGGGGGTGAGGGGGGCGGTTTCCGTGGTGGAGACGGTTACCCCGGACAGGCGGGCGGGTCCGCCGGCTTCGTAGGTGAAGACGTGGCTGGAGCGGGTGGCGATGATTTCGTCGCCTGGGCGGGTTTGCGACATGATGGCGATTTGGTTGCCCATGGCGCCGGTGGGTACGAAGAGGGCGGCTTCCTTGCCGATTTTTTCTGCTGCCAGGGTTTCGAGGCGGTTTACGGTGGGGTCGTCGCCATAGACGTCGTCGCCGACTTCGGCGTCGTGCATGGCCTTGCGCATGGCGGGGGTGGGGGTGGTTACGGTGTCGCTGCGGAGATCGATGTAACGCATGGGTCGGCTCCTTGGGGGTATTGAACGTAGGGAAGGAAAAGCGCATCACCTCCGCTTGCGTTAATTGGGTCCAGCGTCACGCTGGTTGCGGGGGCCGGGGGGGCGCAACCAGCCCCCCGTGGATGCGGTTATAAGAAAGTCAAATAGCGGTTGCAGTGCGCGGTTAGCGGTTAAGCGGTTAAAGCGGTTAAAGCGGTTATGAAACGCGGTTAAAGGGCCGCGTAAGAAGAAATGCAGTTCCATCACTCCGTATAAACCCAGATGAAACTAGTTACGCGGCCCTACCTTTTTGAGCAAAACAGCAAAGCGCCTTTTGCGTCCGGGCCGCCACGATGGTATCGTATTCAGAGCGGGCGAAGCTCCCAAACGTATCGAATTCGGCCGGGGGGTCTGGGGGGCGAAGCCCTCCCAGATCAGGCAAAAACCCTGCCCGGCAGAAAGCGCGCACCCTACAACGCGTCCTGCCGCGACGAATCCCGCTCCCGCATACGGCTGGAACTACGCCGCTCCAAAGGCGCCGTCTTGTCATACCCCACCATCAATTCCTCACCCTTTTCAATGAATATCGCCATCAAGGACTTCCGCGACGGCACCCCGAACTTCCGCAAAACCTGCTTCACATGATTCGCCACCGTATGCTCGCTAATCCCCATAATCTCGGCGATTTCACGGTTGGTCAACCCCTTGATTATCAGGTAAGCCGTGTCCGACTCCCGCCGGGTCAACTCCTTTTTCGCAAACATCTCGTCGGCATCCGAAGTGTCGGTGCCATCGCCGGAACCGGCGGAAGCAGCCGGAACATACGCCAACTCGGCCGTATCGGTCTTCGGATCCACCCGGGTGCTGTCAGCCGTATCGAACAACTCGCCCGCGTCAGTCTCGTCCGCCGTTTCCGTCGATGAATCAGTGGCCGACAACGCCGGCGCCCGGGGATGCTTCTGCATGTTTTCAATAATTACCGTGGAATCCTCGCTCACTCTCCGCCGCTTCGGTTCGGGCTTGACCGGTTCCGCCGCAAGCTCTTCCATCTCCCCAATCACGCCATCCTGCCCAGCCCCACCCACCAGGGCCTCCGTTCCAGCCACCGCCCCCCCCGCCTCGCCCGCCCCCGCCGGCGGGTCCTGCGCCAACAACTCCACCCCCTGACCCTGGGAAGAACGGCGATTGAACAATTCAATAAAGGACAGACCGGAATAGTCCAAAACCCGCGTCTTGCTGTTGCTCCGCGGCCAGACCGTCAAATGGATGCTTTTCACCAAGACATAAAACAACATGACGGTCAGTATACAAACCAGAATCAAAATTCCGGTATCGTGCGCAAAAAGATTGCGGATAATCCCGCTCATGGCAATATTGACCGTCTGCACACCGGACAGCAGGGATAAAGCAAAAAAATAACCCCGGCCAAAAGACAGCAAACGCGCCAACGTCACCACCAGGGTAATGTTGGTGGCGTGCATGGCCAGGTAAACCGCCACATCCACCCCCCAATGCGCCCGACTGGCCGGCGCCGCCACCAATAATACCGGGGTAAGCATAAATACCGCCGCCGCCCCCTGGATAATCGGCCGAAACGCAGTCAAAGGAAAACGATCCAGAAACCAGCCAATCACCGGGCAAACGACATATAAAACCGAAAGGTAATGATGTCCGTCCGGTATTTCCGGAGTATTGGGGAAGAATTGCACCCTATTCAATTCGTTTATGAGATTGTACGCCAGGGCGGCGGCAAACAAAAGGGCGATAGCGCGACGCCTCTGCTTTGGAACATCGGCCAGATAAAGGGGCCGGCGCGGATAAGAAAACAACCCTCCCCGCAGCAAACCCAATAACAACACCAGCGCAAACAATATAATTAGGCCATAAGTCAAATGGCTGAAAAAAGGCAATTGGGCGGTAAACACCTCTGTATCATCACCAAACCGCAAAATAAGCCCGGCCAGAATCGCCCCCAGGAACAATGAGGCGCCAAACGCCAAGCCCTGCCGGGCCGGCGCGGTTGCCGCAAAAAAATAACCGTAAACCACCGGACAAAACATGGCAAAGGTAAATACCTTAAGATAACGAAACAGGTTGGCGCCCTGGTATTCCCAGACCGCCCCCGGGTAATTACAGGCCAGCATCAGGAAAACCAGTAAACACCCCAAGGCATAACGGTGCACCCGGTAACGCTGCCGCCAACCCGGACTTTGGTCCTGGGCCGAATTCGGGTCAACCTCGGGTGCGACCGGCGCCACCAACCACGGCAACAGCGCCGCCGAGAACAAAAACCCCAACACATGACACAAGGTAATGTGTTCGAGGGTAAAACTGCTGTCAACCCGATGGCGCATCAGCGAAGTTCGACAAAATAATACCGCATGATACAGCATTATTGACAGTATAGGTAGTATGAGTGGTTTGCTCATGGGATTCAGTGGGTTTATCTTAAAAACCGGATTTAGTTTTTATCAATCACCTTGCCGCAACCCGCATCGACCCGCGGTGGGAAAACAACCGCGAATTGACCTAGTATACTCCATCGCCGGCGGTTTTACCATAGCCCTGGCAAAGATATGACAGGAAAACCGGGTTATTAAGAGAAAAAGATACTGTTTGCAAACAGATTTAAAAAAGTATTTTTAGGTAAAAAATAATGAAACAAACCCAATATATACCGTACTGTATAGTTAGAGCCAGCTTTCAGTTTTCCTTCATTTCAGCCGATGTGCTTGGGAAAGGGAGTGACAAAAAATGAAGAAATTATTGGTATTGGCGGCGTTGGTGGCGGTGTTTGCGGTTGGCTACACCACAGTGGGACAGGCCAAGGAACCCAGTCTGCAACCCCTAAGCGGAAAAACCGCCCTGGAAGGCCCGCGTGGCGGTTGGTATCCGAGACCGGGACCGCGGCGCGGCGGTTGGTACCCGGGACCGCGGCCGGGACCGCGTTATGGCTATCGCGGCGGCTGGGGTTGGGGCGGGGGCGGTTGGTACGGCGGAGTCGGCTACTATGGCGGACCCCGGGTGGTCACCGTGCCGCAGGTGGTGTACGCCCAGCCGACGGTGGTTTATACCACCCCGCAAGTGGTGACGACCACCCCCTCCTATTGCGGTTCAGTGGCGGTATATTGAATTGCCGGATATGGGTTGGCGGAAGGAATAAATCGCTGGAAAGCGATAAAAAATGCCCGGTCGCAAGCGTGCGACCGGGTTTTTTTGTTTCTCCAGCCATCTTTCGCCAATCCGCCTATTTTCCGGCGTAATATTCCTTGATGGCGGCAAAGAAGGCGTCGATGTTGGCCCAGGGCGACAGGGGGGGAATGTCGCAGCCGGAGGAGATGGAGAAATTGGGATATTTGCTGCAACGCTTGAGGAGGGCCAGGGTGGCTTGGCGCATTTTCTCGGGGGTGCCCAGACGAAACAGGCCGGCCGGATCGATGTTACCCAGGATCAAGACGTCCTTGGGCACAATCTTCAGGACTTCCTCGATGTCGATGGCGTTGCCGAGGTGGTAAGCGTCGGCTTGGATGGACAGGAGGGTGTCTTTGAGGGGAACGGTGTTGCCGCAGTTATGATAGATGAAAAGGAAATCCTTCGACTTGACGGCATCGGCGATTTTCTTGACGTATTTCGAGGAAAATTCGTCGCACAAGGCGGGGGAAAGCAATCCGGCGGCAGGCTCGGCCATCACCACCCCGTTGGCGCCGACTTTTTTGTATTCCAGGATATATTTAGTGATGAATTCGCTGGTTTTGGCCAAAACCGTATGCACCATTTCCGGCTCTTCATAGCAGTTGACCATGATTTCCGACATGTCGATGAGCCGCCCCGCCAGGGAGAAGGGACCGATGACCCCGGCGAAAATCGGCCGGTCGGTGATGAGCTTGCGGGCCTTGCCGATGGCTTGCAGGTAAAGGCCGGTACGGCCGGCAGTTACCGAGGGAACGGCCAGCTTCTCCGCTTCCTCCGGCGTAGAGACCAACTGCCCGATTACCGAAGGGACTTCATCATCCGAGACTTTGATGCTGGCGCCGAAAGATTCGGCTTCCACCGAGAGATCCATCATGGACACGGAAGCGGCGGTGGGACAGCGATCGGCGACCATTTTCATGCCCTTGGCCTGGAGATCGGAGTCGGAGATCAGGGTCTTAACGCTGATGTCCATAAGGGTGATGGCGGGAAAGGAAAGAACCGGTACGGATTTTTTGGCGCCGGTGCCGAATTGCTCCCGCTTCCATTGCTGCATGTCCATGTCGTCTCCTTGGGGGTCGGTTTACCTGGGGGAAGATGAAAATTTGCCGGTAACTTCTATTCTCAATATACAGTTCGGCGAAAATTTTGGCTTGTCGGGTCGTGGTTATTTTTGGTAATTCGGTGCGGTGATTCGAGCAAGAGTAATTCATAAAAAAAGACGGCGGCGGGCTTGGTTGCCTGCCGCCGTTACTATAACATTCGCTTTAAGCCAAACAAAATCTGCCCTCGCGTTTACATTGCATGCCAACGTTCCGGCGGTTTCCCCTTGCCGCCGAACCATACCCCCAATACCGGCCAGATCCGGCAGTGATCCTGCCAAGAACTGAAGGGGGAGTAGGAAGAGTTGATGGAGGTGAAATAGAAAAAACCGTCCCCTTTGAAACAACGTTTTACATAAGTGCCCGGCATGCGCTCGCGGCGCTCCCAATCGTTGTCGATGATGGACACGACCACCACGCCGCCGTCGCCCTCGAAGCCCTCACGCTCCCGATCGATCATGACGTATTGCCCGGGCAGGATCAAGGGTGACATCGAATCGCCCTGCACCGGCACCAGGGTAAGGCCGGGGGGATAGGGGACGGGGTCGGTAGAATCGTCGGTGTCCGGCACCCTGGAGCCGTGGGAGTCGTCGGCGGCGGCGAGTCCCCGCACCGGCCATTCACCACTTCGGTTAAGATTAGGGGCGCCAGGCGCGGGTGAGTTTCCCTCGCTAATCATACCGAGCGCCTTGTATCCCAAGTACAACGTTTCGGCATTTGGCAAGCGGGCGACGCCGTCGTTCCGTCCCCAATTTGCGAAAGCCTGGGGCGAAACGCCAATCATGGCGGCGAGTTCGAGGTCTTTCTTGTGGGGGAATTTCATTTTTAATGAATTCCTTAACCAGTTCCCTGTAAAGGGATGCGGCGGCATAGTTAATTTTCTCCCTTCTTTCCCTTGACTAACTTCATTGGACTGATATAATGTAGTCATGTCGTACACCCTCTCTTAATTTAACAATTAAAGGGTCCCCCTCATGACCGCAATAAGTACCTAAGCTCCACTTTGTAAATGTCAACAATTAATTAATTTCCAGCCTTTTTTCTAAACTACCCGCGAGAATGATTTACTCTGTGCATTTAGGGTTGTTTGTTATTTAATTTCATGTCGATTCACGATTCACTTAATTTTTCGTTAAAATAATAAACTTTATTCGCGGCTTTCTCTTTAGTATTACACGAAAGGTCAACCATGTCAACGCTTAAAATCAATAATAGCCAACTTTTTCCACCCGCGCCGGATTGGTCCAAAAAAATTTCAGAGGAAATTTACCACCAGGCCGCCGCAAATGGTTCCTGGATAACATCTTCCATGCTACGTGAATTTAGACGCTGCCCCGCCAATTATCACGACATTATAATGAGAAAAAAGCCCTCCACCTATCTAAATCCCTTCCGAATCGGCCACGCTTTCCACAAATTGATCCTCGAAGGTAACGGGGCCTACCGTTTATCCTTCACGACTGCCGGACCAACCAACCCCAATACCGGAAAAAGCTACAGCGTGGGGTCCAAAGCCTTCGAAACCTGGCTCGAACACAGCAAACTCGACCCCCAACGCGTCATCACCCCGGCCGAGGAAACCAGCCTCCTCCGCATGCAACAATCGCTCCGTAGCCACCGCGAAGCCGCCCAACTCTTGACCGAGGGCTGGCCCGAACTCTCGGCCCAAACCCAATTCGCCGACCTGCCCTGCCAAATCCGCCTGGACTGGCTGCGCCGCGACCAATGCGTCGTCGACCTGAAAACCACCTCCGACCTAACCCGCTTCGAAGCCGACGCCCGCCGCTTCGGTTACCTCAATCAATTCGCCTTTTAC
>JAVBTZ010000083.1:0-13925 GCA_031555915.1 Planctomycetota bacterium | reverse complement strand
CGAATGGCGCTGAAATAAGGTTAATTCTTTGCGAGGCGATGATTTAACATAATTTTTTACCACAGAGAACACAGAGACCACAGAGAACCACCTTAAACTACGGATGGAAGTTAATCCTGAATTCCATTTCTATAAATAGATTTAAATCCCGGGGCTATACGTCATTCCGCAGTTAAGAGTGGTTCTCTGTGGTCTCTGTGTTCTCTGTGGTAAAAAATTATTTTAAATCATTACCTCGCAAAAGGTTACCCTTATTTCAGCGCCATTCTAACGTGTCCCCAAATAACCTACTCGCTCTTCTCTCCCCTAAGTTCCGCCGTCATCCCCGGATAGAAACGGTTCACCATCGGCACCCGCCGGTCGCCGGTAAAGGCCCGCGGGCTCAACTTCGGACCCGGGGCGCCCTGGCGCCGTTTGTATTCGGAAATCCGCAGGAGTCTTTGCACTTTCGCCACCATTTCCGGCGCGTAGCCGAGGTCGACGATATCCTCCGCCGCGCGGCGATTCTCCACCATTTCCTTGAGAATACCGTCGAGGAGGGGATACGGCGGCAGGGAATCGGAGTCCAACTGGCCTTCCGACAGTTCCGCCGAGGGCGGGCGATCGATTATTTCTTGCGGGATGACCATTCCCTCCGGACCTTTGAGCCCGGCCGGGCGATTTTTATTCCGCCAGCGGGCCAATTGGAAAACGGTCGTTTTGAAAACATCCTTCAGCGGGCAGAACCCGCCGCACATATCGCCGTACAGGGTGGCGTAACCGACGGCGATTTCCGATTTGTTTCCGGTCGACAGCAGCAGCCAGCCGCGTTCGTTCGACATGGTCATCAGGAGGTAACCCCGCGCCCGGGCCTGCAGGTTTTCCCGGGTCAGCTTCTTCAAGCCTTCCGGTTGGAATTCGCGGAGCGTTTCCATGGCCGAAGTCACCACCGGCAGGATCGGGACGGTGTCCATGGAAAAGCCCCAAATCCTGGCCATCCCCGCCGCCGAATTGTTCGACAGGTCGGAGGTGAATTGCCCCGGCAGGCGCACGCAATGCACGTGCTTGCTTCCGAGGGCGTCGCCGGCTACCGCCGCCACCACCGCCGAGTCCAGGCCGCCCGAGAGGCCGAGGAGAACGTCGGTGAAGCCGCATTTACGGACATAGTCCCCCAGGGCCAGCACCATCCCGCGCCAACCTTCCTCGCAGGGGTCGGGGAAGACTTCCCCTTCGATGGGCGGATTGGCGAGACCGAGGTCGCAGTCCTGGATTTTTTCTTCCCATTGGGGAAGTTGGATAAAGCGGCGGCCGGCGTGGTCGAGACCGAAGGAACCGCCGTCGAAGACCACTTCGTCCTGCCCCCCGACCAGATTGACGAACAGGAAGGGAAGTCCGCTTTCGGCAACGCGCTGGGCGACGATTTCCCTTACCCGGCGTTCAAGGACGGTGGGGTGGAAGGGGTCGGCGTGGAGGCAGATGACGAGTTCGGCGCCGAGGCTGAGCAATTCGTCGGTGGGCTCGGCGCTTTCCGCATCTTGGCCGATGAGGAGACCGATTTTCACCCCGTGGACTTTCAGGGGGAGATGACGGATGGTGCCCGGGGTGAAGGCGCGGGATTGGTCGAGGACGGTGCCGTGGGGGAGTTTCCTTTTGTTGGCCATCCCCGGGCATTTCCCGTCCTGGAAAATGATGGCGGCGTCAAGGAGTCCGTCGGGGCTTTTGTAAGGGGTGCCGACGATTAGGGCGGCGTGGTGGTTTTCCGTGCTGACGCGGAGTTTTTCCAGGGCGGCGTTGCAGGCTTCCTGCAGATCGGGGGAGGCGGCGAGGTCTTCGAGGGGGCAGCCGGTGAGGGCGAGTTCGGGCGTGACCACGATGTCCTGCCCGCGTTGGTCGGCTTCAAGAAAGATGGAGATGATTTTGTCGCAATTGTTTTGGATGTCGCCGACGGTGGGGTTGATCTGGGCGAGGGTGATTTTGAGTTTTGGCTGGGTGGCGGGGTCTACGGGTGGCTTGGACATGGACAACCTTTCATATTAAAGCCAAACGGCGTGGCGCCTTTTGCTCGGGGGCGGCCGAAAACACAAGATATAAGCGACGAGTATAGCACAATCGTTATGGGTGGCAATGCCACATATCCTATCCGTACAACAACCACCCCAATACCCCCGACCCCACTAACAACGGAATCGGATGCACCCGCAACAACACCGTCAACAAAAACGCCGCCACAAATATCGCCACCGACTTCTCATCCACAAAATTCGCCCGGTTCATCAACACCAAAGCCGCCGACAACACCAACCCCACCACCGCCGGCCGCAACACCCGCATCGCCCCCTCCAGCCTGGGATTGTTCCGTAACGACAAAAAAAACCGGCACGCCAACAACATCAGAACCAGCGGCGGCAAGCACACCGCCGCCGTCGCCACCACCGACCCCAAAATTCCTTCCGAAGTAAACCCCACATATGTCGCCGTATTTAATGCCACCGGTCCCGGCGTCATTTGCGAAATCGCAATGATATCCGCAAATTCGTTCGAGGTCATCCAATGGTGCAAATTGACCACCTCATGGCCAATGAGCGGCAACATGGCGTAACCGCCGCCAAAACCGAACAGGCCAATGCGGAAAAAGGCAAGAAAGAGAGATACAATCTGATTAGGCATTTTTATTAGCCACCGGGATCAAAGCCCCCACCAAAGCCAACGCCAAAACCACCCAAGCCGGGGATACCCCCCCCAACCATACCGCCAAAGCCGCCGCCAAAGCCACCCCCCCCGACCACCAGGTCAACTTCGCCTTCTTCCCCAAGCTCCAAACCGACCCGGCAATAAGCGCCGCCACCGCCGGCCTGATGCCCTTGAAAATGGCCGCCACCGTGGCATTGTCCTTTATTCCCACAAAAAAGGAGGCGATAAGCACCATGCAGAGAAATGACGGCGCCACCACCCCCAAAACCCCCACCAACGCGCCCAGAAACCCTCTGGTTTTATACCCGACAAAAACCCCGGTATTGACGGCAATGGGCCCCGGCAGGGATTGGGCAATCGCCAGGACGTTAAGAAATTCCTCGGAGGCCAGCCATTTTTTGTGATCGACGACTTCACGCTCGATCAGGGGCAGCATGGCATACCCGCCGCCGATGGTAAAGAGGCCGATACGGAAAAACACCAAAAAGAGATCGAAATAAAAACGCATGAAAGAAAAATTCCTTCAGTAAAAAAACCGCGTCCTTCCCTACTTTTTGGACGCAGCCTTGATATCGGCCGAAGCGCGCTTGAATTCGCCAAGACTCTCGCAAGTGGCGGCCAAAACCGCCAAACGTTGCAAATCAGCAAAATCGCTTATTTTTCGGATCCGTTTTTCCAGAGTGGCCGGAACCTCGCCAAATCGGGTGGACAGAATCTTCAATGTCGCCGTCGCGACACTCTCCCTACCCTTCTCGATGCCCTTCTCGATGCCCTTCTCGATGCCCTTCTCGATGCCCTTCTCGATGCCCTTCTCGATGCCTTCTTCTCGGCCTTGATCCAGCCATTGTTCAGCCAATGTTTTTGCCATATCATCACCTTCCTTCATACCAAAAGCCATCTCGTATGCCGAACAAACCACTTTAACGCTTTTCTTGGTTCGGCAGCGTCCGACCGCGTAATGGGTCATGGCGTCCATACGTTCCCGTAATAATTCGTTTTTCTCTGAGGTCGCCAGATTTTCCATGATTTCAGAAAAGCATTCTTCAAATTCGTCACGTGCGGCGGCTCCAAGCGCTTCCAGGAGCGAACAAAGCACCGGAGAACCTTTCAGCTTGTCTGGGGCTATCCGCGCCACGTCCACCAACAGGAGCGGAAAATCGAGGATATACGGATTCATCCCCTCCGGCACCCCAATCAGTTGCCGCATCGTCAAGGCGCCTCTCCAAAGTATTTTACCGTGATATAAGACGATTGCCAAGGGATAGGGAAGATGCCGGCATGATTTTTTCCCTTTGGCTTGTTTGATGAATTGGCTGTAAGCGTCAGCAAGATAATGAAGGATGCGCAAGGCAATGAAACGTTGCGGCGAGGACTGATGCTCGAGAAAAATGAAAGCTTCCAGGGGAAGGCCGGAATCGCGAAACTCGCAGCGATATCGGAGGTCGCCGATGCGTTGGGCCAGGTCGCCGCCAATGGTGGTGGGGTCTTCGAGAACCAGCTTGGACAGGTCGAGCCGTGCAACCAGCGCGGGGTCGCCGTAATTAACCAGGAAATCCGCGAAAAGCCCGGGGTCGCCCAAGTATAACTTGGCGATGTGGTCATGCGGATGGGGCGAGGGCGAGCGTGGTTTCACCATGCCGGAGATTGTATTCCCTATGGTTTTATTATTTATGGGTCATCGAGAACGTGCCGTCCCAGCCCGCCGGCGGCGGCAAGGCCTTGTAAATCGCCAGCCGATCCAGGTACATTTTGTAAATCGGCGCCGGCCGGATAAAGACCAGTTCCTTCAATAACGACTCCGCCGTCGCGAACTCCCGCTGCTGATACAACTCGAAAACCCGCGCGAACGCCGCCAATTCCTCCATCCGCTCTTCGGACGCCGGTCCCAGGCCCAGCAATTCGTAAATCAATACGGCAGTCTCCTTGCCGCTGACCCTGACCTTATCCGTCACCCGGCAGATAAATTCGTTGCCGAGTTCCCTGCGGGTGTTCTCGGTGATTAGAATGCTGGAGGAATAGGTTTTGTTGAGACTTTCCAGCCGGCTGGCAATGTTGACGTTGTCGCCCATGACCGTGTAGTTCTTCCGCTGCTCCGAACCCATATAGCCGGCGAACATCGCTCCGGTGTTTATCCCGCAGCCAATGCTCACCCGGGGAAGCCCCCGCGCGGTCCAGTCCGGTTGCAACACTTCCAATTTGGCCAGCATGTCCAGGGAGGCCCGCGCCGCGTCGCGGGCATGGCGGGGATTGTCGGCCGGCGCGTTCCAAAACGCCATTAGGCCGTCGCCGATGAATTTGTCCACCGTGCCCATGTTCGTCATGACAATGTCCGACATGGGGGTGAAATATTCATTGAGAAAACGGGCCAAATCCTGCGAAGACATTTTCTCGGCAATGCTGGTGAAGCCGCGGATGTCCGTGAACATCACCGTCACATGCCGGTGCTCGCCTTGGAGCGATGACAAGCGGTCGGGGTGCGATTCCAAATACCCCAAAATCGAAGGGCTGACATTAAGCTGGAACGCCTTCCGGATGAAACGCCGTTCCCGCCCCACCACAAAATAGTTCGACATCAACAACACCCCTAGAACCGCCAGGGTCGACAAAATCGGCAAGGTCACCCCCACATCCAGACCGTGCTTGAAGAAGCAGAAATAATTCCCCAATAGAATCGTCAGCACCGACAACGCCGCCGTCAACATCCCGCCCAGGATTTCCCCGAACAGAATCGCCATCGTCACCCCCAGCCCGCAGGCCAAAATCATCACCTGCTGCCAGGCGAAATCGTGCCGGTAGCCGGAATCCATGAAATCGCCCTTGAGCATCGCCGACAACATAGATGCGTGCAACTCGGGGATGGACGCGTCATTGTCGGGAATCCCGGTGGAGATGATGTAACCGTTGCCCGAAACGGTGCTGCCGATCAACACCACCTTGTCCGTGAACTTGCCGTCGTGCTTTCCTGCCAGTACCTCCCAGGCCGGCAAAACCGTGTAATCGTTCCGGTGGCTGCGGAAGCCGACCTCCATCTCCGCCAATTCGTTCAGGGGAATGTTGAGGATATCGACTTCGTCGTGCAAAATGGAAACGGACTCCACGACAAAACGGTTGCCCGAGGAGGAGCCGGCGTGATAGTTGGGAATGTAAATTTTGTCCCCGCGCAAGTTGATGCGGTAGCCGTTGCCGCCCATGCCTACCCGCACCACTTCCAAGGCCAGGGACGGGATCACCTGGCGGACCTGTCCGGACAGTACGGAAAAAGCGGCATCGTGGACATGCGCGAAAAGGGGAATGCTGCGCACTTCGCCGGTGCGGCTGGGGAAAACGTTCAGGAAGCCTTCGCCGTTCGGCTGGGGGGTGGTGTCCCTGAGGGTGCTGACATCGGTGATGACATAGTTGGAGCATTTCAGCAACACGTCCTCCACCGGCACCGACTTGCCGTTGGGGAGATAGGACTGGGGGAAATGGTTGCTCTTCACCGACTGCGGCTTGGCCAGGGGTTCGGCGCTGTCGAGAAGCACCATGCCGAGTACGGTCGGGTAGTCGGTTATCCGCTTGGCCAGATAGTGATCGCTGTCGCGGGCGCCCTGGGTGGGGTCGCTTGGGGCCAGGGGGTTTTCTCCGGTCAGGTCGTATTTGGCCTCGGGCGGAAGCGAGCGCCGGCTGGGTTCCGGAAAGAGCAGATCGAGGCCGATCACCTTGGCGTCGGAACATTTGTCCATCAACCGGGCGATGTCAGTGCGGAACCAGGGCCAGGAACCGTGCTTGACGATGCTTTCCTCGTCAATCGCGATCAGGATGATTTTATCCTTGGTGGAGGGGAAATGGCCGTCGCCGCGGATGGCGAACATGATGTCCTGGGCGACATTGTCGAGACGATTGATCAGGCTGGCCATGATGTGCAGGCCGGCCCGGGCGGGGTGGCGGGATATGGCTTCTTCGGGCGACTGGTAGCGGTGCAGCAGACGGTTGCCCACCACTTGCGCGGGAAGGCGGCGGTCGTAAATCAGGAAATTGAATAACGCGGCCAGTAGTGTGATGATTACACCCAGGGCGAGGGAGGGCAGAACTTTACGGATGCTGAAAATCTGGGGGTTCACGGAACTTTTCCGTAATTAACTGAAGTTTTGCCAAGTGGCGATTCAACCGCCAATCGTCACTTGGCAAAAATCGTTTTTGCCCGAATTTACGGGGTTTTTTACTTTTACAAAATCGCCATTCGACGGTTTGCATGGTGATTTTGCAAAACCCCGGTAATTTAAAAAATGTAGCAAAAAAGGGGGCAGTCGACTCTGCCCCCTTTTCTTGAAAAGTTTACTTCCCCCTATTTTGACGAAGCGCCTGAGGTGGAGGATTGCGGCTTGGCGGCGGCCAGTTTCTGCGAGGTGCGCTTGTCGAGCTGGGCCTTTTCGCGCTTCCGCTTCCAGTGGGCAAACTCGACCAGAATCGGGCTGGCGATGAAGATGGAGGAATAGGTGCCGATAATCACGCCGACCAACAGGGTGAAGGAGAAGCCGCGCATGACGTCGCCGCCCCAGACCAGGAGGGCGATAACCACCAGCAGCGTGGTCAGGCTGGTGATGACCGTGCGGGACAAGGTTTCGTTGATGGCGGCGTTGATGGTTTCGTCGGTGGGATGTTCGGAGTCGCCGATGTGTTCCCGGATACGGTCCAGGACCACGATGGTGTCGTTGAGGGAGTAACCCATGACGGTAAGGATCGCCGCCATGACGGTCAGGTCGATTTGCCCGTTCAGAATGCCGAAGTGGTCGGCGACCGCCAGGGCGCCGAGAACGAACAGGGTGTCGTGAATCAGGGACAGGAGGGTGCCGACGCCGAAGCCGACGCGGAACTGGAAGCGAAGCCAAATGTAAATGAAGATGCCGACCATCGAGAAGATAATGGCCATGGCGGCGTTGGCTTCCATGGTCTTGGCCACGGTGCGGCCGACCGAGGTGAAGCGGGGGAAGGGGTCGGTGAAGTCGATGTTTTTGCCGCGCCGGAGGTCCTGCAGGGCGGAACGGATCACGCCGGACATGGCCATGTCGTCACGGGTCACGCCGGCTGGGTCGATGGCGGGGACGGACATGACGATGTTGAATTCCTTCTGGGGAACGTCGGCCTGGACAATTGGCTCGGTGATGTGTCCGTCGGCGACCACCGGCGTGGCGTCGGCCGGGCCAACGAAAACGGGCATGATTTCCGGCTCGTCCACAAACATCTTGGAAAGTTGTGCGGGTGTTTTCGGTTCCTGCAGGGAAAGCCTGACGTTGAAGGCCTTGGCGTTGTCCAGGACGACGTCGGGATTGCGGCCGAGGACCGAGAAGCCTTCGGGGACGAGGTTGAAAGCGGTCTTGAGGGAATCGCGGAAATTTTCGGCGGTGAATTTGGGAATGCCCGCCCGTTTCGCCTCCTCCAGCGCATCGGCGTCGAGTTCGACCAGTTTGGTGCGGACCACGAATTCGGAATAGCGGCCCTGGGAATCCGGCGCGCCGTAGGACTGCATGGTGTCGCGGGCGTCGGGGAAGTCCTTCAGTCCCGCGTCGGCGGCATGGCGGGCGTCGGCCATGGTC
This sequence comes from Planctomycetota bacterium, assembly GCA_031555915.1. GTDB lineage: Bacteria > Planctomycetota > SZUA-567 > SZUA-567 > SZUA-567 > JAJBSZ01. The sequence goes on along the minus strand of JAVBTZ010000083.1, from coordinate 5,682 downwards.
AGGGGGGTTCCGGGCACGACGTTGGCGAGAACGCCGCCGGTGAAGTCCTGCCCGAGGTTCCGGTCGCCGCGGTAGATGAAGAGGCAGAGCATGACGGCGATGACGGCGAAGGAGACGGCGAGGACCGGCCGGCGGATTTTCACGAAGTCGAACTTGGTGCCGTGGAAGAAGCGCTGCATTTTCAATTCGTTGATGAGCTTGTATTCGATGAGGAAGTCGATGACCCAGCGGGTGACGACGATGGAGCAGAACATGCTGGCGATGAGGCCGAAAATGAGGGTGAGGGCGAAGCCTTTGACCTGTTCCGTCCCGAAGTGGTGGAGGATGAGGGCGGTGAGGATAGTGGTGAGGTTCGAGTCGACGATGGTGGTGAAGGCGCGTTCGTAACCGATTGACACCGCCCGTTGTAGAGGATTTCCCCGCTCGCGTTCTTCGCGGATGCGCTCGAAGATGAGGACGTTGGCGTCGACCGCCATGCCGATCGTCAGGACCAGGCCGGCGAAGCCGGAGAGGGTCATGGTGGCGCCGAAGGCGGAGAGGACGGCGAGGATGATGAGGATGTTCAGGATCAGGACAATGTCGGTGACGAGGCCGGCGACGCGGTAGTACCAGAGCATGAAGAGGATGACGGCGGCGGCGCCGATGAGCATGGCCTTGATGCCGGCGCGGATTGAGTCTTCGCCGAGGGTGGCGCCGACGGTGTTGTCGTATTCCTTTTCGATTTTGACCTTGAGGGAGCCGGATTTCAGGACCACGTCGAGTTGCTGGGCCGCGTGTTGGTCGAAGTTGCCGGTGATTTCGGCCGAGCCGCCGGCGATGCGGGACTGGATGACCGGGGCGGACTGGAGCTGGCCGTCCAGGACGATGCCCATGCGTTTCCCGATGTTCCGGGCGGTGACGCGTTCGAATTCGGCGGCGCCGGCCGAGTCGAAGCCCAGCGATATGCGCCAGGCGGCGCGGGCGGGGTCGGGCTCGGCCCGGGCGGAAGCGATGGAGTCGCCGCGCATTTCCACGCGTTTACAGACCAGTTGGAAGTCCCTGGGGGTGACGACGCCTTCGGCGGAGCGGTCGTCGGGTTCCTTCAGCCAGTCGAAAAGCATGCGGCCGTCGGTGACGCAGGTGCCGTCTTCGCCGACGAGATCGGCGGGGACGGATTCGAGGGTGTCTTCGTGGATGTTGTATTTTTCGCCGGTGAGGCCCATTTGCCGGAGTCGGGTGACGAGGCGGCCCCAGTTTTCATCGTTTTCCGAGACCACCATGCGGAATTCCAGGTTGCCCTGTTTCTGGATGACTTCGAGGGCGTCCTGGGCTTGCGACTGATCCATGCCGGGGAGTTGGACCAGGATTTTGTCGTCGCCTTCGCGGGTGACCGGGATTTCGGCGAGGCCGGAGTTGTTCAGGCGGCGGCGGACGACGTCGACGGCGTTGGCGAGGTCGTGGTCGATTTGGGAGCGTTCGGAATCGAGTTTGGCTTGCAGGTCTTTGCGTTGTTTTTCGATTTCCTGGTGGGCGGCCTGGTTGCCGGCGGCGGCTTCCTGGTCGGACAGGGTTTTCAGCCGGTCCATTTCGGTCTGGATACGGTGGACGCGGGCCGGGTCGAGGCGGAGGGCGAGGCGGATTTCGGTGCCGCCGCGCAGGTCCAGGCCCAGGATGAAGGGTAGTCTTTCGGGCCAGCGGCGGGGGTCGGCCTTGACGTCCGAGTAAAGTTTTTCGGCGTTGGCGAGGTTACGTTTTAGACCCGGCAGGCCGGGGTCGTAGGGGGTGTATTTTTCCGCATTGCCGATTTGTTTTTGCAGGGTGACGATGCGTTTCTGCAATGGGGTGTTCATCAGCTCGAGAATGCAGAGGAGGGCGATAGCGACGGCGACCAGCAGTTTCGACAGGGTCACCTTGTTTTTCATCATTAGTAAGGCGCAGCCCAGCACCATCAGGACCACGACGACGACTTGTGCGTAAAAATAGTTGAACATGCCTGAAAACCCCCGAGTACCGACGTTGGAAATTGATGAATGACCAAATGGACAAAAATGAATGCTGGCAAACGACAGCTTGCCGGCGGCCGAGATGCAAAACTTGACGCTTTAGCTTTTTTTGCCGTCCCCATCGGGCGTGTCCGCTTCTTCGCCCGGGCGGGGCATGATGCGGAAGATGGCGGCGCGGTCGAAGGTCATGGTATAATCGGATTTGGTGTCCGGTTTTACCGTCACGGTGCTGTCGGTGTAAGCGACGACGGTTCCGTGCATGCGGCCGATGGTGACGAGTTCGTCGCCTTTTTGCAGGGTGTTGCGGCGTTCGGCCTCCTTCTTGTCCGCCGCTTTTTGCTGGCGGCGTTTTTTGCTGCCGAACAGCAGATAAATCCACAGGGCGGCGACGGCCCAAAGGATCCAGTTGTCCCAAATGCTGGGCGCCTTGGCTTCGGTGGCCTGGCCTTCGAGCACCTGGGGCTGGGCTTCGGCGGCATGGGTGTCCTGGCCGGCGGCGGTGGTTTGTCCTTGGGAGATGGTGGGAGCGGCGGCGGGCGTGGTTGGGGCGGCGGCCGGCGCGGTGGTTGCGGGAGTGGTGGTTGTTTCAGCCATTTTAGGTAATCCCCTCGTTGCTATAAACAAACGAATGAAAGAAAAAAACCTTGATTGAATATATGGAAATAATATGAGAGAAGCGCGCCATCCTGGGAGGGCGCGCGGCAAAGTCAGTTATAATACCTTCTGCTCAGCCGCTACGCAAGGAGAAACGGAATTAAAACCCGCGAGATCGAAAATTGGCTCGCCGAAACTGTCCCGCCGCCGCTTCGCTTCCTTCAATCTTGTTGACAATAATGCCGCGCCGTCTATAGTTTGGCCTGCCGGAAAATAATGATTGCTGCATAATGTGTCAGATGGGTCACGGGAAAGGCGGGCTATGGAAAAGCGATCCGAATGGGGCGTCGCCTTGGGTGGCGGCGGCAGCAGGGCTTTTGTCCACTTGGGGGTGTTGGCGCGTTTGGAGGAGGAGGGGGTTTGTCCCGGGTTTATCAGCGGATCGAGCATGGGTGCGGTGTTGGGCGCGTTATACGCGAAGGATCCTTCTGCCCAACGGTCCATTCCCCACATACTCGATTATTTTCGGAAATCCTCCTTGTTCGGCCGGTTGATTAAACAGGACAAAGGCGACAATCTGCATAAGCGTCCCGGTTTTTTCGGCGGCATGGCCAGAAAAATGGCAACGGCTTCGGTCGCCAACGCCATTTCTTTTCGCCGGGGGCTCAGGAGTTTCAATCCGGTCAACGCGGCCATTGACGATCATTTCGGCAAGCAGCACCTCCGTTTCGAAGACCTCCCGCTTCCCTTCGCCGCCAATGCCTTGAATTTGTCCGAAGGGAAAATTGTCGAATGCAGCCGCGGACTCATCGCTCCCGCCTTGAAGGCCGGGGTGGCGGTGGGACTGGTGTTTGCGCCGCACGAGTGGGACGGCGGGCAGTACGCCGACGCGGCCCCGTTGTGTCCGGTGCCGGTGGGGATGTGTCGGCGGCTGGGGGCGGCGAAAGTATTGGCCGTCGACATTTGCGCTCCCCTGGACCGCCCCCTCTCGTGTCACACCGGGTTCGACGTGGTGCGGCGGATAATGTCGATGCAGTCGGAGTGCCTGAACGATCAGGAAATCGCCGGTGCGGACTTATTGTTGAAAATCGACGCTTCCGATGTTTTCTGGGCCGATTTCAGCCGTATCGACATGTTGTTTGAACGTGGGCGGAAGGCTTGCGACGAAGTGATTGGGAAAATGAAATAAGGCCTGGAACAGGGATTGAACTGGAAATATTTGACTGTTTATCGTTTATAAGCGACAATATATCATGTACGAAATACGCCATTATATTGACAGGAACGATCGGGATATTTTCGAAAATTGGCTGGAGAAAGTGCGGGATGTCCAAGCTGAGGTTGCCATTGACCGACGCATCATGAGGTTGGAGTTGGGAAATTTTGGTGATCATAAGTTTTTGCGGGAAGGCGTTTGGGAATTGCGAATCAACGTGGGACCAGGTTATAGGGTGTATTACGCCATGGCAGGCTTGACCGTTGTACTGCTTTTATGCGGGGGAGACAAACGACGGCAAGAAGCTGATATTGAGACGGCGTGTGAATACTGGCGCGACTGGCAGGCCAGGAATAAGCAAGGAGACGAGCCATGAAAGACAGAAGTCATGATGAGGCGGTTGCCCAGAGGTTGCGTGCGGATCCAGCCTATGCCGTGGCTTTGCTCAACAGCATCCTTGAAGACGGCGATCAGGCGGAATTGATGATAGCGCTTAGACAACTGGCCTTGGCATATGGCGGTGTCTACGAAGTGGCGAAGGAGGCGCATCTGAATCCGACCCAGCTTTACCGTACCTTGTCTCCCGAGGGCAACCCGGCCATGAGCAGTTTAACCGCCATTCTGAAGGCGATGGGATTGCGGTTGTCGGTTACGCCGTTGGCAGAGCATTCATCATAGGGGAGTTGACCATGTCCTACGTCGGCCGGGGCGGCGAAAAAATGGCTTGGGCCTTGGAGTGGTCCGGCTTGAAACCCGAGGGTTGGGTCTGTTGCGACCTGGGTTCGAACGTCGGCGGATTTGTCGATTGCCTTCTCCAGGCCGGTTCGGCGCGGGTGTATTCGGTCGACACCAGTTACGGCACCCTCGACTGGAAGTTACGTAACGACCCGCGGGTGGTGGTGCGGGAGCGCACCAATGCCCTCCACGTCGAAATCCCGGAAAAAGTCCGGCTGGTAACTTCCGACGTGGGCTGGACCCGCCAGGAGAAAGTTCTTCCCAAGGCGTTGTCCCTGGTGGAAAAGGGTGGTTTTGTCCTGAGTTTGGTGAAGCCGCAATACGAGGCATTCCCAAATGAAATGCAGAAAGGGAAGGGGAGGGTTCTTCCCACCGCCCTGGAACGGATTACCCGTGAAGTGCGGAGCTGTGCCGAAAAATTCGCTTATCCTGTGCGGGGGCCGGAGCCAACGCCATTTTTGGGTGGCAAGGGGGGGAATCCGGAATTTTTTCTGCTGCTTGGGCCGGTGTGACCTTTTCAAGGCTTTAGGGTTGTCCTTTTAAAAAAATCTCCAAATATTTTCTAAAGTCGCGGGGAATCGGGCCGCTAATATCTGTGTTGAAAGAAAACAGGAATAAAAAAAACTGCAAAAACCCAAGAAAAAACGGTTGTTTTCGAGAGGAGGGAGAGAGCCCCCAGGTTGAACGACCGACCGAATCTTTCCGTTCAAGCGGAGCCGGCATAAACCGCGCCGGGCATGGAGGCGAAGCGGATTAGGCGAAAGGGATTTCGCTTTCATGGAAGAGGATTCAGGGATGAGTCAAGCCTTGGTTGGCGGGTCGGTGTTCGTTCTCCCTCCCATTTATTATATAAGCAAGAGGCCCCTGGATGAGTCCGGGGGTTTTTTGTTGGGGGAGGCGGCAAAAAGGCGATTGTGAAGGGGTAAAAAAGGCAGTAAAAAAAGCGGTAAAAAAAGCGGTAAAAAAAAGCGGTTAATAAAATCCAGCCCGCGGCTGGTTGCGGGGGTTCTAGGGGGGCGCAACCAGCCCCCCTGTTGAAATGCGGTTATGTTTTAACGCAGTTAAAACGACCTCGCTTAGGAGCCAGCGAAGCGGAGCTCCGAGGGATCAAAAAAGGAAGGAAGTCTTATAAAAATAAACACCCCGCCAAGTAGG
>JAVBTZ010000024.1:0-10354 GCA_031555915.1 Planctomycetota bacterium | reverse complement strand
TCATAGGAGTCCGCCTCCCCCCCCCCCTCCCCACTCACCCCCCTCAATCCTCATCCTTACGCGCCCGGCTCATGAGTTCATCCAAAGCCTGCATCGGCTCCTTCCCCTCCCACAACACCGCCGCCACCTGCCGGGTAATCGGCATCGACACCTGATGCTTCTGCGCAAGACGCAACGCCAGCCGGGTAGTGCTGACACTTTCCGGCACACCGTTCATCCCCGCAAGAATCTCCTCCAGTTTTTGCCCCGCAGCCAATTGCTCCCCTACCCTACGATTACGGCTCAAAGGCGACATGCAGGTGGTGATTAAATCCCCCATCCCGGCCAGACCCGAAAACGTCGCCGCATCCCCCCCCAACCTCACCCCCAAACGCACCATTTCCGCCAGCCCCCGCGTCGCCAACGCCGCCAGGGCATTGTCCCCCAGCCCCATCCCATGCACCAAACCGGCCGCCAGGGCAATGATGTTCTTGACCGCCCCGGCCAGTTCGACCCCGACAATGTCCCGGCTGGCGTAAACCCGAAAACGGGGAGTGGTGAGAACCCGCTGGACTTTCCTGGCCCATTCGAGTTCGTCCGACGCAACCACCACGCTGGCGGGGAGGTTCCGCGCCACTTCCTCGGCGTGGCTCGGACCGGAAAGGGCAAGGATGTGCGAGACCCCCAGGCACTCCTGGACAACCTGCGAAGGACGCTGCAGTTCCCCGCCGTCCAGCCCCTTGGTGAGGGAGACGACCGGCTTTTCGGGATCGATTCTGGGGCGGCTCGCCGTCAGGGCGGCGCGGAGGAATTTACTGGGAATAACGATGAGAACGACCTCGGCCCAAGCGAGAGCCTGATTGAGATCGGGAGTGAAGCTGACGCCGGCATGAATGGGAATGTCTGGGAGAAAGAGGCGGTTCACGCGGGTCTTGGCCATTTCTTCCAGGTATTTCGGGTCGTGCCCCCAAATGGTCACGGGGTGGCGGTTCTGGGCTAGGATGGAGGCGATGGCGGTGCCCCAGCCGCCGTCGCCGATTACGGCTATTTTTTCAGGTTCGGGTATTTGGGTCATACGTTTCCTTATGGTTTTTCGATTGATCCTGGGGGGCGTTGCCCCCCAGCCCCCCCGGTCAGAGCCGTGAGGTTTTTCCTTGTATTGAACCGCTTTTTTGGGCTTCGCCCTTTACCGCCTACCCCCGTTTACCGCAAATAAGGGGCCAGCTCGCGGGCCGCCTTCCGCGCCGCATACTCCTCCCCCAACACCCCCCTAATCCCCTTCAACCTCCCCCGCATCCCCCGGTAATAACGCCTATCCCCCAATATCCGCAGCAACTCCCCCCCCAAATTCGCCGCATTCGCCCCATCCTGCACAAACTCCCGCACCACCTCCCGCCCCGCCAAAATATTCGGCAAAGAAAAATGCGGCAGCTTCACAAACATCTTGGCAATATAATAACTCGCCCGATGCGCCGCATAACACACCACCATCGGCTTACCCAACAACGCCGCCTCCAACGTCGTCGTGCCGCTCTTCGCCAACACCGCCGAACTCGCCGCCAACAACTCCTGACCCTTCCCCCCCTCCACAAATTGGAAATCCGCCGGACACCGCGCATAACGATCCAACCCCTCCCGCGTAATCCCCGGCGCCACCGCCACCGCCACCTTCAACTGGGGAAAACTGCGGCGCACCACCCCCACCGTCTCCACCATCACCGGCCACAAATATTTTATTTCCGACACCCTGCTCCCCGGAAACACCGCCAACACCCCCTTCTCCGGTTCACTGTGCAATTTGATGTCCCCTACCCCGAGACGCCGCACCATCTCCGTGTTGTCAATCCCCCGCAATTGATCCAACGTCGGATTCCCCACAAACACCGCATCCACCCCGCGCTTGCGGAAAAAATCCACCTCGAAAGGGAAAATGCACAGCGTCCGGGTTATGTCCCGGCGCAGGTTCTCAATCCGCCATTCCTTCCACGCCCAAAGCTTCGGCGCGATATAATAGACAATCGGCAGCTCCGGCCAACGCGCATGCACCTTTTTGGCCAGATGCAGATGGAAACTGGGCGCGTCGACCAACAACAGGAGGTCGTGCCGCTCCCGCTCCAACTTCTCCAGAATCCGTTCCTCCGCCCACTTGTAAAAGGACAAATGCGATATCGCCTCCCAAAATCCCATCACCGCCTTGCCGGTCATGTTGACGGTCAAATTCGCGCCGGCCCCGGCGAGAATGTCCCCTCCGGCGGCATTGGCTATCAACTGCGGATACTGGAGACGCAGCGACTCGAGAAGTCGCGCCGCATGGTTTTCGGCGGAAATTTCGGCGGTGGAAATGAAAATGCTGGCCATGTATCGCGGCGCCTTTTTATAATGGATGCGCTGCCGGCATCCAGTGGGTAGACAATATTTAGTGTCGTTACCGGAATGATTAAATGCAAGGGGATTTCCGAAAGTTGGACTTTAAGGATAAATAACATGCAGGAACCGCAAAAGGGAACCGCCCCGCTGACCGCCGCCTTATTGCTGCTGTTGACCCTCTTGGTGACGGCGGTGTTGTGGGGACTGGAAAAAGTGAAGGAAATGTTGCCGTGACCCCGCTATATTCGGCGGAGCGGGCGCGGGCGGGTAGGCGGCGCGGGGGGTTAGGGTTTGCCCAAAATTAACTTTTACACATTCGGAATTTGCCCAATGACCCAGAGGCATTTTCGACCAGGCGGTAAGGGCGAAAATGCCGATCCAAACGAAACACCCGGGTTAAACTGGTAAAAGTTATTTTTGGGCAAAGCCTTATTTGGAAGTGGAAGTTATCTCTTTCCAGAATTTGAGCGAACCTGGGTGAACCTTGCTTTGACCCGCCACGGCGATACGGGGCGAGAGATGCTCGATGTCCCGGGAAATTTTGGCCAGGTCGCTCCGGCGCGTCCACAGGACTTGATTGATGCGGTAGACCAGGTCTTCCGGCAGGACGCTTTGCACCACCAGGGAGCTGTAATCGCCGAGAGTCGGCACATCCTCCTTCACGCTCTGGTAGTCGCCCTTTTCGATAACGTAGGTGATGGTCATGAACTGGTGGGTCATCAGGTCCAGCACGGCCTCGTCCACCGGCAGGATAACGGCGTCCAGTCTTTTTTGCTCCAGGGCGGGGATGAGATAGGTGCCGGGACCGGCGGTGTAGGCGCAGACGTCGAGTTCGCTGTTGAGGAACTGGCGGGTGATCTCGGCGTAACTGTTGAAGGCGATGTGCCAGCCTTGTTTCTCCAGCTGGTCGTAGCTGGTGCGGTAGGCGTTCTTGAGCAGCAGGTTGAAGATGGACTCCGAACCGGTGCCCTTGGGCAAGGTGGAAAAACGCAGTTCCCCGCTGATTTGCAGCAGATCGCGCAAGGTTTTCAGGTTGTGGCGCACCGCAACGTCCTTCCTCACGATGAGGTAGAGGACCTGCGGATAAAGGTTGGCCAGGAGGACGGCGTTGTCGAGGTTCACCGCCGGCAGTTCATGATCGCCGGCGCCGGCCGCGCCCATGAAGGAGTAGAGGGTGAAGCCGAGGTCGGCTTTGCCTTCGCCGATCAGGCGCAGATTGTCGCCGCCGCCGCCGACTTCCTTCCAGGTGGGAATGCCGGCCGCGGAGAGGTAGTTTGCCAATCCCGCGCCCAAGGCGTCCCATTGGCCGCCGTCCGGTCCGGTAAGCAGGTGTAGGGTGCCGGGCCAGCCCAGCTTTTCCCCCGCCGGACCGCCGGGATTGTCGCCCCCCCGGGCCACGCCGCAAACCAGCCAGACAACGCAGGAAAACCATAATACCGGCAAGAATTTACTCATCCTATTCTCCAGAACTCGATTTTTTGAGGCAGTATGGACTTGCTGAGTTATTTTGGGGTGATGCCTAAATTGCCAAAACCCTGGCCGGCGCCGCCAACGTCGAAATTATTCAGCCGCGTCTCCCGGCGAACGCCGTCGCGGCGCAGACCGGCCAGTTTCACCTTGTCCAGCATATTCCCTTCCTTCTCCGCCAGGGCCGACAACAGGGTCTCCCAGGTCAAGGGTTTATCCGACCGCGCCGCCTCCTTGGCAATGACCGCCGCTTCGTTCAGCTTGGCCAGGGCCAGCCAAATGGCGTCGGATATGCCGTCGATCGCGCCGGCCCGCGCGTCCACGGCCGCCCGCGCCATGCCGTCCTGTCCCGGCCGCGCCTGCATGATCTTGACGTTCGCGACAATGCTTTTAAGATGCCGCATCGCCACCATCGCCCGGGAGCGAATGAAGGCGAGCGTTTCCGCCTGGTACTGGCGCAGAACGTCGGCCACCTCCGCCGGCAGGGAAGCGATTACCCGGTCCATCGCCTGGAGCATCCGTTCGGTCGTCTGCAACCATTCGAAGGTTCCGGCCGCCGCCTGGGCCGCGGCGGCGATTTTGGGGTCGGGGTTGTTCTGCAGTTCGGAGACAACGGCGAAAGTCTCCCGCACTTCCGCCGCCGACTTGAAGCCGGATTCGGCCAGGACGCCTCCGAGGAATTGCGTCTCCGCCAAACTGGCGGTTTGGGAAGGCCCTGGCGTTGCCTCCGTACCGCCGGCGACCGCAGCCGGGTTGGATGGAAGCAAAGTAGCGGAAGCGGGGGGAAGCGCCGCCGTGGCCGGAACGGCGCCCGGGTTAATTCCGTCCCTGACGCCGCCGGTCGGGGACTGGGTCGGACCGGCGCCGGCGCCGGAGTCGGCGCTGGCCGCCGGGGGTAAAGCCCCGTCGGCGCCGGCGCCGCTTCCGCTGGCGTTTGCCCTTTCGCTTAGGTTATCGTTTTCGCCGGCGTGTCCATTTTCGCCGGGGTTGGGGTTGGCGCCAACGCTTTCGCTGCCGCTGTCGCCCGTTTCTCCGCCTGCCAGGTCAGTCGGGGGAATGCCTTCGCTTACCGTCCCGGCGTCAGGCAGATCCTCACCGGACGGCGTCGGTGCGACTATGGCGTCGGGGGTGGAGCCGGCAGGGGGGGTGTAGGAGACGGCGGCAGTGGGGTTTTCCGCCTCGGGATAGGTGTCCTGCAGGAGGGAGAGGTCGAATTCGAGTTCGAGATCGGTGGTTGGGAAGATGGAGAGCCAGTCCACCGCGTCGAAGCCCGGCGGCAAGGCCGAAGCGCCGTAAATTTCCCCTTCGGCGCCGGAGGTCGGGTCTGTGACCGGAGTGGGCGGCGGAGGCGGAGGCGGAGGCGGAGGCGGAGGCGGCGGAGGAGGAGGAGGCGGCGGAGGAGGCGGCGGCGGCGGAGGAGGCGGAGGAGGAGGAGGAACGGGACCGCTGCCATTGACGGTAAGGACGCCGGGGTTGTAGGTGACGCTGTAATTCCCCCCGAAGGCGAGGGTGCCTTGCAGGATGTCGTAGAGGCCGGCCGGCGACTGGAGGTCGGCGTCGGTGTAGAGGGAGCCGGTGGGGGCGTCGGTGCCGACCAGGCCGCCGGCGACGGAATAGGTTAGGCTGGGATTGGCGGTTTGATAGTCCCGTTGGAGGTCGTCGGCGCTGACGGTGATGGGGCGGGGGTTGACGGTCAGGACGCCGGGCGTTGCCGCTACGGTGACGGTATAATTATTCGGGTCGGTGCCGGAGATGCTGGGGTTGGCTCCGCTGTTGGTGATGTCGTAATTGCCCACGTCGGAAGTGGCGGTCGCGAGGCTGGACAGGCTGCCGCCGGTGAGGGTGTGTCCTGCCAATAGGGTGCCGGAGGTTGTCCCCCAGGTGAAGGCGGGATTGGCGTCGCCGTAGATGCGGCTGGCGGAATCGGGGGCGACGGTGATGAGTCGGGGGGTGACGGTCAGGGCGCCGGCGACGGTGACGGCGTAATTGTTTCCCCCGTTGCCGCCGAAGGTCAGGGTGCCTTGGGTGAGGTTGTAGGTGCCGATGTTGTCGGATGGCCCGGCGCTGCCGGCCAAGGAGCCGGCGGACGCATCGCTTCCTACCAGAGAACCTGCGGTCAGGGTCCAGGTGAAGGCGGGATCGGCCTCGCCGAATTGCCGGCTGGCGGGGTCGGCCGTTACGGTGATGGGCCTGGGGGCGACGGTGATGGTTTTGGGAGTGAATACTGGGGTATAGCCAATGGATGAGGTGCCGGTGGCGGAGAGGGTGTGGTCGCCAGCGTTGGGAATGTCGCCGGGGTTGTGGGTGCCGATAGTACGGGAGGTGATGTTCAGGCTGGCCTCGACCTCGGCGGCGGTAGCGCCGAAGACCGGGGTGTAGGGGCCGGAGATGGTGTAGGTCCAGTTGAAGGCAGGTAAGGAATCGCCGTAGGTAAGGTTGGTAAAGCCGGTGCCGTCGGTTACAAGTGTGAGCGTGGGGGCGGCGCCGCTGACCAAGATGCCGCTGCCGGTGTTTGCCAGGGTCGGGATGGTAAAGACGCCTGCCGGCATGGAAGCGGTTTTGTTGAACTCGCGCCAATAACCGGCCAAGCCCCCAAGAACACTGTCGGTGGCGTCGGTGCCGGTGAGGGAGACAATCCAGCGGGAACCGGGTTCAAGGGTTTCCAGGGCGATGTCGTGGTTTTGGCTGGAGAGATTATTATTCACGAGCTTGCGGGCGATGAGGAGGAGGGCGTCTCCGATTCCGGCCCAGGTGCTGAGCCGGCCGGACGGTCCAATCGTCATCACGCCGCCGGAGTCGACCCCCAGCTTGCCGCCGCTGGCGACGATGCCGGTCACGGTCATATCCGCTCCCCGCAGATAAATGTTCTTAGGGGTAGGCACATCACTCGTGATGATGGTGGTCGAGACATTCAAAGCACCGCTGCCGGTTTTGTTAACCCCGATATTCCATGGCGAATCCGCCACTATTGTCCCGTTCCAATTTGAGAGTAGATGCAGATTGCCGCTGAAGGGTTGGACCGCATAGCCGGTAGTGGGTGAGTCGGCGGCCAGGGACAAGTCTTTTAGGGAGGCGAAGGCGGTGTCTCCGGTGTTTTTCAAGGAAAGGTGGTCCAGTTTGATGGGGTTACCGGCGGGAGCATCCCGAAAATACAGGAAGGCGGAACCGCTGCCGGCATGGGCGACGACGATATTGGCCGGATCGGAACCGGCGGCGTTGGTTATGAAGAGTTGGCCGTCGGTACGCAACAACATGGCCCGGTCGTTGTCGGCTGGTGCGGTCACGGCATAGGCGGGAGTACTGGTGATGAGACCGTGGCCAAGCAGCAGGGTGCTGCGGTCCGCGGAGTTGTTGCCGACAAGGGATAGATTGCCAAGTACATCCAGGCGCCAATTATCGGGTCTGCCGAGAGTGGTTGGGCCGTTTATGGTTTGGGTGACGCCTGGCGTGGCTGGTGAAACAATACCGCCGTGGCCAATCATGACGGCGGTGTCACTTTGCCCGTTGGCGGTGAGGGAGGCGGCGCCATATGCAGCGACATAAAGGTCGGCACTGTTAACCGCTTGGTTGCCGGAGATAAAACCTCCGTGCCCTATCTGAACGGTGCTATCCGGCCAGGCGTTGGATAGCGCCATGCTCAAATTGCCTACCGTGACCGCCCGTAATGAGGAAGCCGTGGCAGTGACCGCGCCTACTTTGCCGCCGTGACCGATTTGGACATGGTTGGATCCAAGTCCGCCGGATAGGGACATGTCGATGCCGCCGTCAATCAGCACCTGCATTGTCGAGTTGCTGACGTTCAGAGGAATACCGCCAAGTATGCCGCCATGCCCGATGCGTGCGAAAGAATTATGCGCCGAGCCGCCGGTGGCCATGTTCAGTTTGCCGGCGGATTCCACAGTTATATTGCTGTTCTCGCTTGTAAATCCGGTTTGGCCGTTTAGATAGCCGCCATGGCCGATTTGGGCGGAGCCGTCATTCCCGGTCAAGGTCACGTCGCCACGGGTCATAACATGAATATACGCGGTGCTGGTGGTTACCGAATTGACGCTGTCGGCAAACCCATGACCAATTTGCGCATAGGCGCCAGCCGTGGTACCGCCAGTAATTTCCACCTTGCCTTTGGCGTACACGCGGACAAAGCCGTTAATGGCAGTTTCACTCTGCCCGTAATAACCAATCTGGGCGCTTTCCGCCGCCGAGTCGCCGCCTGTGAGAATGACATCCTTGGCGAACACGCGGGTCTGGCCGCCCTGACTGCCGACCCGAGCGGCGACGTTAGTGGCAATCAGTTGAACCGTCCCGTTGTTATTGCCGAACCAAGTCTTGGTCGCCAGGTCGCTTCGGTCTGATGGATCGAGAATAGTCGGGAAAGTACCCACCAAGTTAGGGTTGCTTGTGGCACTCATACCCGTAAGAACCGGACCACCCGTGCCACCCGTCAGGTCGCCATCCCAGCCCGCGACTAGAACGACATGGCCTAAGGTGCCAGTGGCCTTTCGCTGGATGCTTGCGTTCTCAACAATGATGCTGCCGTGTGCCAGAAGCATGAGCGATCTGCCGGAGGTCCAGTTAACCGACGAGGTGACTATAATGTCGCCGCGTTCGACTCCAGTATCCGTTTCGTCGGTCATTATCACAACGTTGCCGGATAACAATGCTGTTACCAGGGCGCTAGCTTTCATGCCGGAGGTGGTAGTGCCGGTCACACTTTCATCAATGGTAAAATTCGTCGGGTCAAGAAGGAGCGTCCCGGCCTGCCCCTCCGCCGCCTTCGCGCTCAGGTCGGCCGTGCCGTCAAACTGCAATTTATCCTTCCCCGACACTTCGGCAAAACCGCCGTCGCCCCCTGCTTCCCCGCCCTTGGCTGACAAGTACCCGCTATAATCGGTAGTCCAGTCGGACCAGACGACCACGTTGCCGCCGTCCCCTGTACCCGCAGCGTCGGCGTAAATCCGCGCGCCCTCCTCGACCGTAACGTAAGAGGCCGAAGGCAGCGCCGTCGCCAGTTCCGCCGGGGTCAGGTTCTTCCCGCCCTGGAATTCCCCGCCGATATAAGCCTCCCCGCCGGAACCCCGTTCCGCCGACACATCGACGACCGACCCCGCCGCCAGGGTCACCCGCTCCCCGGTCAGGTACACGCCCCCGCCCGAAGCGTCGGCAGACCGCGCCCGCACCGTCCCGTAATTCACCACCTCGCCCGCCGCCTGGCCGCCGGCGCCGGTCCCGGTCATGTAAACCGTCCCGCCGTAACTGCCGCCCGACAGCTCCCGCGCCGTACCGTAATTCACCGCCGCGTCGGCCGCTTCGGCATCGGAATCGCCGCCGGTCAGGAACACCCGCCCCGAGCCGTCCCGCGTCACCCCCCGCGCCTCGATGACGCCGCTGTTGTTGACCGCCATTCGATAGGCGTCACCGTGCGCGCGCAGTTCCGCCGCCGCCGCCTGCACCACGCCGGTATTGTACACCCCGGTGCCGTCGAAGCTGGACGGGCCGGCGATGACGCTCATCCGCCCCCCCTGTCCCCCCACCGGGTGAATGATGACGGAGCCGTCCCCGGCCGCCGCCATCCCCGCCGTGCCGTAGGGCGCCGACACCACTCCGGTGTTCTTCACATGGGTGCCGAGGAGGAACACGTCCCCGTTCGCCGACTGGATGTAGCCGTGGTTCACCACGTCCCCCGCGCCGCCGGCGGCTGAACTGAACCGCTGGTCCCCCGCCCCGCCCTGGAGAAAATCCCGGTCGGAAATATCGTAGCTCGAAGCCACGAAACCGCCGTCGGCCCGGATTACCCCTTCCGGCCCCACCGTCACGCCGCGGGGATTGACCAGATACACCTGGCCGTTCGACGACAAGTGTCCGTCGACGCGGCTGGGCATGTCGCCGTAGACCCGGTTAAGGGTGGCGCTGGCGGCGTCGGGCTGGTTGAACCGGGTGTGGCTGCCGCCGGGGACGTTGAAGCTGTCCCATTGGATAATGGTATTCCGCTGGTGGGTGTTGACCGTCAGGTCGTGGCCGGAACGGGCGAAGTCGGCTCCGCCGTAGGTGACGGCAGGTGTTCCGGCGCCTTCGCCGGCGTGCAAAGCCAAAGCCAACGCCGCCCACACGCCAAGGAGCAATCCGCCCATATGAAATTTCGTCATTTTGTTCTCTCTAGCGCGTTTTCCCGCAATCTTCAGGCCAAACGCCGTAAGGTCGAGCCCAACCAATGCTGCAACTATTAGCCGTATACCATCCTGCTCCCGATAAATACGCGGCAATGATCTTTTTTCCTATGGAACAAACCGGATAAATCTATTATATTCGATAACAATAAAGCGGCAAATAAATAAAAACCGTCTATTATAACGTGTATGCTTTTATCGCCGATCCGTAACCTATTGTAGTTTAACTCTACAATGCTAGATTTGCGGGAACCGCCCCGCAAATCTAGCATGAATAACCAGTTGCGGTGACCTTCGTTCTTTACCGCCAGCGCCGGAATTATTGTCCAACCCTATACTCATGCTACTTTTACGGAAGTGGTTCCCGTAAAAGTAGC
>JAVBTZ010000058.1:0-50035 GCA_031555915.1 Planctomycetota bacterium | reverse complement strand
CAGAGAACACAGAGACCACAGAGAACCACCTTAAACTACGGATGGAAGTTAATCCAGAATTACAGTTATATAAAAAGAGTTAAATCCCGGGGCTATACGTCATTCCGCAGTTAAGAGTGGTTCTCTGTGGTCTCTGTGTTCTCTGTGGTAAAAAATTATTTTAAATCATCACCTCGCAAAAGGTTGCCCTTATTTCAGCGCCATTCTAACGTGTCCCCAAATTACAAAAAAAACCGCCGCGACCAAAGATTGGTCGCGGCGGGGTGAAATCCGGCGCGGCAGCCCGCAATTTTATACCATACTCTCCAGCAACTCCCGCGCGCGGTTGACGATCCCGTTGCTGCCGGTGTTTGATAATTGTTGCTCCAAACCGGGGTGAACCCCTTCCAGACCTTCCGGCGAAAGCGCCGCGCCGTCGGCTTCGGCGTCCTGCCGCAGCTGCATGGCTTCGGCGAGGAGCCATTCATCCGCCAGGGTGAGGTTAACTTCGTCAGCCTGCTCCTCAGGATTGGTCTCGGCCGCGTTCGTTCCCTCGCCTTCGGCGCTGTCGGAGGGGGCGTCGGAGTCACCGTCGCCTGCATCGCTTTCGGCCTGCGTCTCTTCTTCCTCTTCCTCTTCCTCCTCTTCTTCGCCTTCAATGCCCCCTTCGCTGGCGTCGCCGTTTTCGCCGCCGAGGTCGGTAAGGTCGCCGTTGTCGGTAGCGGTTGCATCGGCAGCGTCGTTGTCGCCCACGCCGATGGAGTCGCCGACCTTGACCAGGACCAGCGCTTCGGCCATTCGGCCTTCGGAGTCCTTGGCGCGGATGATGATTTCGTAAGCGCCTTCCGTGACGCCTTCCGGCGGTTCGACCATCAGCTGCATGCTGTCCTTGTCGAAGGTGATCCATTCGGGGAGGGATTCGCCGTCCTTCAGGGTGGCTTCGCACTCGAATTGCGTTTCCATCCCGGTGTGGTGGAAAAGCTCGTTGACGGAGATGCCCAATTCGCCGCCGATCGGCACTTTTTCGTCGGCGATGTCGCCGTAGAACTCGTCGAAATTGACGCTGGGGTTGTCGGAGTCGTAACGCAGCGGACTGGGGTTTCTAAGCGGGTCCGGAGTGGTAACCGGGTTGCTGCCGGGATCGTCGCCTTGGGGCCCGTTGACGCCAGGCGGGGTGTTGGCCGGATTACCCATCGGATCGGTGGGTGTACCGGGGGGAAGCGTGGTAACGGGCGGCTGGGGCTGGTTCGAATCCGGGCCGTTCGGTCCGTTGTCGACCGGCGGCGCGTTGTCCGGAACATGACCGGTTGGCGGGACCGGATCGGTTGGATTGGTCGGATCGGTTGGATCCGTTGGATCGGACGGCCCGGGGCCGACTGGAGTGTCGGGGTCGGGTGGATCGGTTGGGTCGGGCGGGTTGACCGGTCCGGGGCCGACTTCGGGGTCGGGGCCGGGGCCCGGGTCGGGGTCGGGAGCCGGGGCCGGGGCTGCGGGGAAGCTGATGACTTGTTTATGGAACGCGTCCAGGTTGCCCCCAAGGCCCTGGGGAACGGCGTCGCCGACGCCGAGACTGTCGGCGTAGACACTCAGGTTGGGATTGGCGTCGTCCAGGGTGTAGCCTAGTTCGACGCTGCCGCCGGTGGGCGGATTGGTGTTTCTGTAGGTGATGCCGTGGAGGATTTCATTGACCAGAACCGTGGTGGCGTCCTGGGTGAACTTGAGGGTCAGGGTGCCGTTGGCGTTCGTGACGACGGTGGCGAGGTCGACGCCGCCTTTACTGATAACGGTGAGGCCGTTGTTTGTGGCGAGGGTGAAGTCGCTACCCAAGGCGAAGCCGAAGACGTCGCTGGCGTTGGGCCCGCCGACGCGTTGGATGGTGAGGGTGACGCCGAGCCAACTGTTGTCGAGGTTGGGGTCGCTCAGTTCGCCGGCGCTGGCGAGGTTGACGGGATTATTGTCGCCTTCGGCGATAGTGAGGTCCTGGATTTTGTCGATATCCGGCTTGTGGTTGAAAGGCTTGATTTCGATTTCAAACTTGGCGGTCGCCTGCGATACGGACGTTTCTTCACCGACCTGGGTCGGGTTGCCTTTGCCGTCAGTCAAATCGACATATTGCCCCTGATTGAACTGGGTGTTCTCGCCGGTGCGGTGCGAGGAATCGACCACCCGGGCGGTGAAGGCAGGGGTGGGGTTGGCGTCGCCGGTGACGGCGCCGGCTTTCGGGACAAAGCGGATTTTCGTGTCGGCGGCGAGGAACAGGCCGTTGGCGTCGCTGAGTGGACTGCTGTTTTCGTCAGTGAAATTCTTCCAGGCGCCGGCGACGCTATCATAATACTGCCACGCGCCTTTACCCTGATCGTCCAGGCCGGTGACGATTATGCCGGCCATATTCACTTCTTCGCCATGGACCAGATCCGTCTCCGTGCCGTTGTCGAGCCAAACTTCATCCCGGTGATCGCCGTATTGATAGTTGCGGTCTTTATGGTCGGTGAAGGTGTTGAAGAGGTCGCCGACGGTCCAGCCGTCCTTGGCTTTTTCCTCGGCTTTTCCGGTCGCGGGGTTGTCAACCGCTTCGTAGATGCTGGTGCTGCCGTCGGCGTTGGTGGTGGTATTATTGGTGATGACGCCAAGGCAAACCGTGTTGTCCCCCTTGGTGTCGCCGCCGATGGTCGGCGCATCGTTGACCGGGGTGACGTTGATGTCCTTATCGAAAGTATTGGACAAATTTGCTTCACTATTGGGGTCGTTCGCGACCAGCTTCGAGGTGTCCAGGGTGGTGACGGACAGGGTGTCGGAGCCGTGGAAATCTTCCGGCGGGGTGTAATGGAGGTTGGCCAGGGCGGCGTTGACCTCAGCTTTGGTGCCGGTGAAGGTATAACTGCCGTCGGCGTTTTCAACAATCCAAGCCGGCTTGACATAGCCGTCCTCAAACTTCAACTCGCCGTGTTCCACCTTGACCGTGACTTTGATCGCAGTGTCATTAGGTAATTGACTGCTGCCGACCGTGAGGGCGTGATCGCCCGTGAAGGTGAAGCCGCCTTTGTCCTCAATCGTTTTCAGGGCGTTGTCACCCTCGGGGAAGTTCACGAGGGGGGAAGTGGCTACGGTAAGATAAATATAATCCTTGTCGGTGAGGGCGTTCTGGTTTTGGTCGTTATAGGTGTCCTGACCGATCAGTTTCTGGCCGTTGCCGCAATCGTTGGCGACGACGGTGAGGGTGATGGCGTCCCGGTTGTTGGCGCCGTCGGCGCTGTAGAGGAGATAGGCCAGGGTGGCGTTGATGTCGGCCAAAGTTCCTTTCAGAATGATTTGGCTGCTGTCGCTGCCGGTGACGGCGACTTTGCCCTGCAGATTGGCAGGCAGGGCGTCCAGCTTCAGCATGCCGAATTGATCCGCCAAACCGTTTCTGGTGGCGGTAATGGTCACCTGCATGACATCGGCGTTATTTGAACCCGGCTGCCAATCGCCCTTGCTGTAATCGGGGTCGGCGACGCTGATGCCGGTGATCTTGTTGTAATAATTGATGCCATTGTCGCGGTTGACTTCCACGTACTTGGGGTCGGCGGCCGTGGTTGTCGGCACGGTCAAATCCGGTCCGTCGTTCGTGGGGGTGACTTCCATCGTCACCAAAACGGAGAACTCGCTGACCTGCCCCGTCGCCGAGTAATTCCAACTAAGCTGCGTGCCGTTTACAAACCCGGCCGGCAAGGCGGCTTGTCCGCCTTCGCCCTTCATTTCCACCATGTGCACCGACAAGGTTGGAATGGCGGTGGCGAGGCCGTTGTAGTTGGGGTTCGGTTCAAAGCGGATTCTGGCGCTCGCCGCCAGGAATATCGGGTCGCCGCTGGTGGGCAATGCCGCCCAGGTATTCCCATCCAAAGAATACTGCCAGACGCCCTGATTCGCATTGGCCGTATAGGGCTTGATGATGACGCCGGCGAAGTCGTTGTCATGATCGGTGGGGCTGGCGTCGCGGCTGTCGTCGAAGATTTGGTGCTTGGCGGGGCCGTTGGCATTCGGGTTGTTGAACAGTTCGGTCATGCTCCAACCGTTGTTCGAGTCGAGACCGTTGGCCGCATTGGCGTCATGTGCCTTGACGTCGTTAATCCGGTCTTCCTTCATGGTAAGGTCGACCTTGACCTGATCGTTCCCGGTGGCAGGTTTGCCGTCCGCATCCACCGGCCGCGGCGCGTCGTTGATGGGGTTGACCTTCAGGGTGACGCTGGCGGAGGCGTCGCTGACGTGGCTGGTGCCGCCCTTGGCGCCGGCGGCGGTCAAGTCGATGCCGGTAGCGCCATTATTGTAACCGTGTCCGACTTCCACGACATGCGTCGTCAAGCTGGGAGCGGGGCCGTTGTAGTCCTGATTGGGTTCGAACCTGAGTAACGCGTCCTTGTCCAGGAACAAGCCTTTGGACTCGGCCAGATCGGCGGGCAAACTGGTCCAGGTCGTACCGTTGTCGGTGGAGTACTTCCAAGTGCCGGCATTGGCAGGCGTACCCGCAATACCGGTGATGACGATGCCGGCGAAGTCGTCCGCCAGGTCGGTGGGGGTTTGGCTATTGTCGATGGTGTCTTGGAAGATGGGGTTGAAGACCGTGTCGACCTTGAAGTTCTTGGGAGTGTCCTCGTCCATGACCAATTCAGCCGGATTGCCCGTAACCTCGGGCGCGTCGTTAACCGGGGAAATGTCGACGGCGATTTTGCCGGTATTGGTGCTGATTTGCGTTTTACTGAAGCTGGCGTCGGCGGCGCCATTTATTTTACCGTCCGAAAGGTTGATTTTGTCGCCGGTTTTAGCAGGCATGAGGCCGTTTGGTTGACCGGGATTTTCCGCGGCATTGCCGGCGTTACTGCCGTCCTCGACCAGATGGATGGTGAGGGTCGGCGCCGGGCCGTTGTAGTTCGCAACCGGCACGAAACGGATGGCGGCGTCTTTGGCCAGATAGATGCCGGCGCTGTTGGCAATGCCGGAGCCGACGGCGGTCCTATTGGGGTCGTCGGTCCAGAAGTCAACCCACTTATTTGCGGTGGTGTCGTAATATTGCCACGAACCGCACGCGCCAGTGCCGGTGCCGGTTTCATCCACATGGGTGACGATGACGCCGGTGAAGGCATTGGCGCGGGTGCCGGCGGCGGCGCCGGTTTGGGAGTGAGCGCCGTCCTTGTAATCGGAGAAATGGAAGGTTTTCCCTTCGCCAAACATGTCCTTGACCTGAATGCCGGCTTGCGGACCGAAGGCGCCAGCTTCGCCGGCAGGTTTGTCGGTCGTGTCGCTGAACGCGGTGTCTTCTGGAACATCACCCAGTTGGTGCGTGACCGGCGAATTGGCGGGAATTTTTTCGGCATGGTCGTTGCCGTTGTCCGTGGTGGCGAAGTACGGGGCGTCGTTCACCGGTTCAATCTTGATGTTGATGCTGACGTCGGGGGCATGGCCGGCGGCGCCGGTGTGTCCCAAACTCAGGCTGCTGCCGTCGTCGGACACCTTGACCGTCAACACGGCGGTGGTGTTGTTGATGTCATCGTTGGTGGGATGGAATTTCAGCCCGCCGTTGCCGTTCAGGACCGCGTCGATTTGCTCCAATGTTCCTACTAGAGTGACGGTCGCCGTATTGTTCGCGCCGGCGGTTATCAAGGCTTTGTTTGCCTCGCCGACCACTTCCAACTTGCCATGGGTGACGCTGAGGACAACGGTAATTTTGGTGGCTGCGATATCTCCGAAGGCCGGTCTGCCGTCGGGGTCGGTGATGACGATGGGTTTTTGCCCATTGCCGCTGCCAAAGACCACCGCCGTGTTTTCATGGGTGGTGAGGTTCGCGGTGGTGTCGCCGGGTTGGCCGCCGGGCGGGGTGACGACGGGAGGGTTGTTCGCGGCGCTGCAGAAGAGGGTGAGGTCCTTCTCGACTGTTAGCGCGCCGTCGCCGCCGTTGGCATTATCGTCAACCTTGACATGCAGGTTGATTTTCTGGTTGTTGATGCTGTTGGGATCGTCTCCGGCGATCAAACCGAAATTCAGCTTCGCCAGTGCGGCATTGATAGCCGCCTTGCTGCCGGTAAGGACGATCTCGTTATTGTCGTTTTTGGTGATGGTTACGTCGCCGGCACCAAAGTTAAAAGTTCCTGAATCTTTATAATCATTGTCGGCAAGCTTGAGGGTCAGGGCGCCGATGTCCGCCCCATTATAGGTAGTGGTGAGGGTGACCGACATAGGCACGGTATCCACCGTCGCCTGTGGCCGGCTGCCGTTGCCGGAGGGGTCGATGTCCCCCGTGGTGTTATTCGTCAGGTTATTGGAATTGGCGGGAGTGGCGCTGTCGCCCAGATCGACGTCCCCGATCGTGATAAATTTACCGGCAATGGTACCTTGGATCGGCGTCTTGTCACCAATATTATTGGACACGGCAATCGGCTCGACGTCGGTGTTGGCCGGCACGTTCAGGGTCGGCGTGTCGTTGACCGGGGTGACAGTGATGGCGATGTCGAATCTGCAGTCTTTGGTGAAAACCGCATCCGCAACGTTATTCTGGTTCATGCCGTCACTGTATTCGACGCGGAGGGTGTCGGGACCGTTCCAGTTGTGGTCGCCGGTGTAGGTTAGCCGCTTCATGGCTGCGTTGATGCCGGCGAGAGATCCGGTCAGGGTGACGGTGGTCGCGCCGGTTTGCGAATCTTTACTGGTGGTTTGGGTCACTCCTTTGGGAAGCCCGCCTTCGAACGACAGCTTGCCGTGTCCTACCGTCAGGACGGCGACGTTGCCGTTGCCGCTAACGATGCCGTCGACATCGGCGAAGGGTGAATTCATCCCGCCGATGCTCTTGGAAAACTGCACGGCCGTGTCTTCCGGCGTGGTGATGGTTTGGTCATTGATGCTGGTCGGAGGGTCATTAAAGGTGCTGACAAACACCTTGACCGCGCTTTCGGCCTTGAGATCCCAGTTGTCTCCCTCGTTTTTATTCGCCGCGTCGGAACCGTCGCCGTTCCCCCGGTCATTGACGACCAGGATGATGTCGACGCCACTGTCAAGGTCGCTGTCCTGGCGTGAATCCGCTGTACTGCTAACCTTCCCCGGGACATAACGAAGCATCGCCAAGGCGGTGTTGATATCTGCCTCGGAACCGAGCAGTTGCACCATGCCGGTATCGCTACTTACTACCGTTACGTTAAAGTCATTTTTCAGGGCGGTTGCATCAACTTCCACAAAGTTGGCTCCGTCTTTTTTGTAGAACTTGAAGCTCCCCCAGAGTTCGACGCCAGCGTCGCCTTTGTAACTTTCAAACCCGCCGGTTCCCGTTTCCTTATTAAAACTATTCTTGTAGCCGCTCTTGGCGGCATAGATGGTGGCCTGGATCTGCCGGTCCGCTTCAGTGCTATTGTCGGTAGTGTCGGGGACAATGCCGTCCGATGCATCGTCGTCTGGCTTGAACTTATCGTAGGCGTTCCCTTCGCCGACGTCGGAGTAATCCCGGTCGCTGACCTTGAAGACCCCGCTCAGATCCTTATCACTCAGCGCCACCCCTTCCGGCTCCAGCAGGTAGATGTAACCGTCCCCATGCCGAACTTTACCGTCATCGACGGTTATTTCCGGCGGGTTGTTGGCGGGGAGGACGTAGATGTCGAAGCGGACGCTGGGTTTTACCACCGTGCCGCCCTGGTTCAAGGCGTCATTTCCCTGTACAATGGTGGTGACGCCGTCGCCGATTTGGAAATCGAAATAGTCGTGGTGCGTTTCTTCGCCGTTATGCACGTACTTTACCCGGCCGTCAATGATGTCCTGTTGGGTGAAGACGCTTTCCACGCCCAGTTGCACCCAGGTGCCGCCGCCGGTATGGGTCCAAACGCCATTTGCCTCGGTGGAAGTGCCGCCTTTGAATAAATACAAGGCGCCCTGGCTGGGTGTGGCGGTGATGAAATACTGCAGCTGCACATTGGAACTGTCGGTGTCGGTGTAAGACAGGTGACTGGCGGTAATGACCGTGCCGACGGAATCCTGATGATAATCCCGGGTATAACCCTTGCCCTCGTATTGGGTGGCGGGGATGAAGGTGCCGTTTTCCGGCGTTTCGAATTTGCTGCCCTTGGCGTCGCCGGACACCTTCTCCTGTTCCGGCGGATCGTCGACCTGGGTGATATTAATGATAATCTTGCCTTCGTTGGAAATGCTCTGCTTGTTGCCGTCGGTAGGAGAGGTCTGGCCGCTCTGGTCGGTGTCGGCTTCAACACCCTTGCCGTCGTTGGCGCGGACGGTCAATTCTTCGGTAAAGCCGACATTGGCGGGATCGGCCCCGCCATTGGGATTGTAATCCTCGCCGTTGTGGACATAACGAATGCAGCCATCCACGAGTTGTTTGTAGGTGAATTTGATGACGTCGGATTTATTTTCGCTGACAAGTTTAAAGGTAGTAGTCCACTCGTCGAAATCCTTGGAACCTTCGGTAGTGGAATAGTTGGCGTCGGTCAATTTGTACCAGCTATTTACATCGCTATAATTGGTATTGGAGGGTGCTCCTTCACCGCCAATCCATACGTAAATTGCGCCATGCTGAGGCTTGGAAGTGAAGACAAAAGTGGTATCGGCATGGTTGGTATCGTTGGCGAAGCCATTGTCGTTGTAATTACCCGTACCGCCCCGAGCCGCCTCGCTGTCGCTGTCGCCTATTTTAATTACCGTGTGGTCCAAAATCAGGCCGTCACTGAAGCCGCCCGGGCTGCTGGTCTGGCTGCCCCGGGTGCCTTCGCTGAAGGTTTTGGTGACATCGGTAATCACCGGGGTGTCGTTCGAAGCTTTGACGTGGATTATCAGGCCGTTTTGATCGATCCCCGAGGTAGCGTCTTGAACATATTTCGTAGCGCCTTGATTGGCGGCGGCGTAAAGATAGGTGCGCGTGTCGGTGTCGGGGTCGAATACGGAAATCTTCAGGTGGTCGGTGAAGTCTTCCGTCCCCTTGTGGCGGTAAGCGATGCGGCCGTTATGCACGTCCGCCTGGGTGAAGGTGTCGTAGGTGTTCAATGGCACCCATTTCCCCGCTTCCCAACGGCACAACTCGCCGTATTCCGGCGTAACTTCGAGGGTGTAAACAAACAGGGGATTGGCGGGAGTGCTTACTCCGGCAGGTAAATTTGCGTAACTGTGCGTAACCTCGAGCATCGTGTCGGTAAGTACCGTGAAGCTGTCTTCAAAGACATCGACCGTGCTGCCGGTGACGGCAAGAGTCGGATCGGGGATGGTCACCCCGTCATGCGCTTTACCGTCATCAGTCAGCTTACCAATCTCGAAAATCACCGAAACCTGCTTGAAATCCGACTTGCCGTCGACAACCCCATCCAACACGCCGCCTTCAATGCCGGTGGTGGTGATATCTTTGGTCACGGGATCCTTATACCAAGCGGTTTTGGAGCCGTCCCTAACTTCAAGAACCAGTTGGTCAATTAGCGGGTCCGTCTCCGTTCCGCCCTCTCCGGCTACATAGACAATTTTACCGGCGTCCACTTCCGCTTGGGTAAAGGAGGAACCTGTTCCCAAAGTTTCATAGAGGACATAAGGTTCTTCATTACCACCTGGACCCGTGTAGTTTTCATCAATGATGCGGCGGATGGTACCGACGAACCCGGGGCTATCCTTGATGGTATAGGTAATCGCCCCGGCCAACGAATCCCGGTCCATCACATTAAGGCCGCCCACCGCCGCACCGGCGGTTTTACTTGGATTCAGGTTGATGACCCATGGCACGCCATTGCCCCGGTTATTGACCACGCCGGCGACGTCATCGATGACGTTAGTGCCGCCGGCAATCGAATGATCCTCGTCATGATAAGTCTTGGTTGTCTTGTCGTATTGACCCAGATCGTCACGCTCGGCTTTACTGCCGTCAATAAAATACGGCATGTCATTATTGGGTTTTACCTCAAGGCGAATTTCCTTGAACCCGCCCAATTTCGCGCCTTCGCCGCCGCCGCCGTCCAGAACGTAGACGGCGAATTGGTCGTTGGTGGTTATGCCGGAGCGGTCGGTAAATTTGGGCGTGCCGTTTTCCCAGGCGTCGCTGCCGTCGTGTTGGTAAATCAGCTTGCCGTCGGCCAGCGCCTTGGCGCTGATCCAGAAACCGGTCAGGGTCTCGCCGGCGACCAGATCCGCACGATCGACCAAGGTCATCGGCTTGCCGTCGGACCGAACCAAAGTGCCGTACTCGAAGTATTTGGTGGTTCCCTCTGCCGTCACCCGCTTGGTGACAATGAAAACGTTGTCGTCCGCACTGTTGCCGAAGTAGGTCGCGTCGTCAAGATCGTTAATCGCGATCTTGATTTCGACGTTGTCCTGTCCCTCGTAGAAAGCAATCTTCTCGGTGGCAACCCCCGGCTTCTGGTTGACCGGCGTAAGGTCTATCGTAAACTCCACATTGGTCGGCTGGCCCGCGATATACCCCGGTCCATTCTCCACCGTCTGCAAATCCCCCACTTTCGGACCGCTGTCCCCCGATAAATAAGTGGATCCCGCCCCGTCGTAGACGGAAAATACAAAACTGTCCGTCAGGGTCGCCAGATCTCCCGGTAACACCTGGCTGCCGTCGTGGGAATAGTAGAGCTTGCTGTCAATTATGTCCTTATAGGTAAAGGTGTTCCCAACCACCAAATCGGAAAAGCTGTTTTCCCCGTTCTTGATTTGCAGCTTGCCGTGAATGGGAAGCCCCCGAATGGTGACCACCAGCTGAACCGGGTCGTTGTCGACGTCACTAATCTTGAACAAATCCGCCGTGAGCAGGACCTCTTTCTGACCTTCCTTTGCTCCAGTTGTTAGAGTGGCGGTGGGATCGATGGTCGGAGCGTCGTCGACCGGGGTGATTTTGATGTCAACGTCAAAAGTACCCGGATTGGCGGCTCCCGCTTTGTCCCAATATTTTACCGTCAGGGTGTCGGTGCCGTAATAATTTTCCGTGGTGTTTTTGTAATACAACCCGCTCAGGTTCGCGTTGACCTCGGCGTCTGTGCCGGTAATCGTATAGACGCCGTTCAGTAAAGTGACGTTGGCAAGACTCTCGGCCCCAACGTATGCCCCGCCCTGTTTAATATAAAAGCTTCCCTTACCAACCGCCAGAGTTACAGTCAGACTGTCGCGATCGGCCAGATTGGGATACTTGAAGTCCAGGTCGGTGAATTTCACCGCGTCCTTGAGTTGGGTATACTCATCCTCGGGCGTGCTGAAATTATCGTCTTTCAAATTTAGTTCGTAGGTGGGGTCGCTATTCTGAGGGGTGATATCGACAAAAATTTGGCTGGTGGTGTCTTTGCTGCCGTCCGAAACCTTGATATTAATAATCTGCTGGCCGTTGGCGTCTTTCTCGCCGTTGAAATTGAAGGCACCCAGGATATCGTTAAGCTTGTCGGCAGTTGCAGTAATGGTGGCGTATTCACCCACCACGTGATCTTCCGGTCCATTTCCCCAAGTGAGAGTGATGCCTTCGTGACTATTCGGGTTGTAGTTGGTAAAATCCAACTTGCCGAGATTGCCCCGGTTGACTCCGCTCGCGTCATTTTCTGAAGACAGCCAGATGGTTACAGTGATCGCGTTGGTGTTTGCTTGCCCATTGTCATCGGTATCCGCCACCTCTATGTCCCGTATCGTAATGCTGCCGCTTTCATCAATGGCAAGGTGGTCCTTACTATCGGGTATGCTAATGCTTGGGGCGCCGGGATCCTGACTTTCTCCCTGCAGTATAGCCATTAGAGGCGAGGCCATCGGCCTGACTGTGTCCCGTTCGGTAAAACCATTGCCGTTGTCATCCGAAAACGCCCCGGCCGTAAACAAGGCCGCCTGAAATTTATGATTCGCTTCGTCTGCCGCGTTTGGTTCGGTTGGATCGATTGCATCTGTCCCGGTCGATTTGTCCCCACCGTCCAGTCCCGCGTCGGAAGAGTCTCCGGCCGGTACATCGGCGCCGTCGCCGATTATCGCGTCGGTCGGGATCGGGGCATCCGGCATCGCCACTCCCGCGCCGTCGAACATGAACCGCGGTTCCAGTGCCAGCAGCATGGAATGTTTGCCTACCACCGTGGTCCAGTCCATGGCTGGTTGGGGGCCTGGGGTAACTCCACCTTGAGACTTGACCGATTCCGATTTCGAACCAGACTTGTTCCGACGGCGGCCGATAAACATTTAGGCTTCCCCTTCCAGATTATCAATTATCTAACCCTATATTTATGCCACTGTTATGGGAGGTTCCCGTAACAGTGGC
Organism: Planctomycetota bacterium; assembly: GCA_031555915.1. Lineage (GTDB taxonomy): Bacteria > Planctomycetota > SZUA-567 > SZUA-567 > SZUA-567 > JAJBSZ01. The sequence continues at coordinate 37,830 of JAVBTZ010000058.1, read as the reverse complement.
GTGGTTCGATTATAATGTATTATAACGCAAAAACCAATATTTTTTACCTGCCCCCAGTGGTTTTTGCCCGTTCGGCTAAACCCAACCGGTTAGTAAATTTCCCGTTATTTCAGGGGTCGGCAATCGTCTACGCCAAAAATTGATTCGATTTTTTTTATCCCACCCAACCTCTTGACGGAGCCGCCACGCTCCCATACAAAAGACAGTGTGGCAATGGCAGAATTATTACACAGACCCCAGCCGGGATTCATGTCCTTCATACGATAAGAAAACGAAAAGACAAACATGCCAACTATCGACACCCTCTGCATCCAGGGAGGCTACCTCCCCAAGAATGGCGAGCCCCGACAACTCCCCATCATTCAATCCACCACCTTCAAATACGACTCTTCCGCCGAAATGGCCGCCCTCTTCGACCTCGAAAAAAGCGGTTATTTCTATTCGCGCCTCCAGAACCCCACCTGCGACAACGTCGCCGCCAAGATAACCGCCCTCGAAGGCGGTTCGGCCGGCATGCTTACCGGTTCGGGACAGGCGGCCAATTTTTTCGCCGTATTCAATATCTGCCAAGCCGGCGGCCACTTCATCGCCACTTCGGAAATATATGGCGGAACCTACAATTTGTTCTCCCATACTTTGAAACAAATGGGCATTGAAGTCACTTTCCTGTCCAGCAACTGCACCGAGTCCGAACTCGACCGCGCCTACCGCCCGAACACCAGGCTGGTCTTCGGCGAAACTGTCGCCAATCCCTCATTATCAGTCTTCGATATCGAGCGTTTCGCCGCATCCGCCCATAATCACGGCGTGCCGCTCATTATCGACAACACTTTTCCCACTCCGGTAAATTGCCGTCCCATTGAATTCGGCGCCGACATCGTCACCCATTCCACCACCAAATACATGGACGGACACGGCGCCAGCCTCGGCGGCGCCATTGTCGACGCGGGAAAATTCGACTGGACCCGGCATCCCGACAAATTCCCCGGCCTGAACCGGCCCGACCCCACCTACCACGGATTGGTGTATGCCGAACGTTTCGGTCTCGGCGGCGCTTATATCACCAAAGCCACCGCCCACCTCATGCGGGATTTCGGCTGCGTCCAGTCCCCCATGAGCGCCTACCTCCTCAACTTCGGTCTGGAAAGCCTGCATCTTCGGATGCAACGCCATTGCGAATCCGCCCTGGACCTGGCCCAAACTTTGCGGAAACACCCCAAAGTCGCCTTTGTCCGCTACCCCTCCCTCCCCGGCGACACCTGTCACGAATTGGCGAAAAAATATCTCCCCAACGGTTCCTGCGGCGTAGTCTCCTTTGGCATTGCCGGCGAGCGGCAAAAAGCCGAACGGTTCATGGGCGCTTTGAAACGCATCAACATCGCCACTCATGTCGCCGACGCGCAAAGCTGCGTCCTGCATCCCGCCTCGACCACCCACCGCCAGATGTCGGACCAGGAACTGGCCGCGGCGGGGATTAGCCCCGGGTTTGTCAGGTTGTCGGTGGGAATCGAGGGGGTTGAGGATTTAAGGGAGGATTTGCTTCAGGCGTTGCAAAAGGTGTGAGGGCGTTCGTTTCCCCAAAGCGGAGTGCGGAAAGCATGCGGGGGACCAAAAAATTCTGTTGCAGGTAAGTAATATTTTGTATACTGACGCGGTGAGGTTGCCACGATGGCACTTGAACTTCATAATTCTCCCAGAAATCTCCCAGAAGGGGATGACATGAAGGTCATCATCGCCGATGATTCCCTGACCATGCGCCGCATTGTCCAGAAAATGCTCGCCAATCTGGGCAGCATGGACATTCTCGAAGCCGACGGCGGCGACGCGGTCCTGGAACTCCTCAAAGCGCACGACGACGTCGGCCTCATCCTGCTGGATTGGAACATGCCGGTTATGAACGGTTTGGAATGCCTTCGCGCCATTCGCGCCAAAGACGACACCAAGCACATCGCGGTGGTGATGATAACCACCGAAGTCATGCGGGAGCGCATTATCGAAGCCATCCAAAGCGGCGCGACCAATTATTTGCGTAAACCCTTCGAAAGCGACAAATTCAACGAAGTCGTGGGGGGGATTCTCAAAAAGGGGGCCGGTTGAACCGCCAAACCCGGCCGCCGGCCGCACCGGAGCCAACAAAAAAAACCCGGACCGCCCCAAAGCGGCCCGGATTTTTTTACTTCAGGTAGGTGGGAGCAGGCGAACCCAGCATGGCATCGAGGGCATTTTCGATTTCCGAGGAAGGCGCGACCGGGGTCGCGAGGTCGGCCGTGCCAATCGGCGACGGCATGCTCACTTCCGGCCGGCTCACAATCATCCTGCCCGCATCGGTGGGAATGGGCAGCGGGGCCTGGAGGCCGAGGTCGTACTGCTGAGCCGTGGGTGAGGGAAGCACATTCACCGGCGGCACGGAAATCGGCAGCGGCGCCATGGCGTTGGGGACATAAACCTGCGGGCTGTTCAGGAGCTGGTTTTCATTGAGGGTGAAGCATTCGGACAAATTCTGTCCCGGCGCGCACAGGACCGGATTGGGAACCGGGCAAATGTCGGGAGGGCAATACCCCGCCCCCAGGACGCCCGACTCAAACCCCGAGCTGGTCGGACCCGCGTAAGGCGGCACCACCGTGGCGAAGGTGGGTTCGGCGACCGGGGGCGGCGGCACGTACTGCGGGATGACCGGCTGGATCACCGGGGGAATCCACTGCGGCACGGGCGGGGGGGGAGGAGGCGGAGGAGCCTGCACCACCGCGGGCATTATCTGTTGCTGGGCCGGGGCCTGGATAATCGGCTGGATGACCGGCTGAATCACGACGGGCTGGATAATCGGCTGCTGCACGCTGGACTGGGTGGTCGGCTGAAAAATCACCGGCTGCATAATCGGCGCTTGTTCGGTGTTGGTGGTGGTGGGTTTAATCACCAGGGATTGGGTGATGGGTTCAGGTGCGACGTTGGAGGTGGAGGTTTGAATCTCCACTTTCTGCACCACCGGTTGCGGATCGCCCTGATGTTCGGAACTGGTCTTCAGGACCAGCGACTGGATGATTGGTTCGGGATTCGGCGGCGACTGCACGATAGGCTGGATGACGGGTTGAATGATCGGTCCCTGGACCGGGTCAGGCGTCTGGACTATCGGTTGAATCACCGGCTGGATAATCGGTCCCTGGGTTGGTTCCGGGATCTGCACCACCGGTTGAATCACCGGCTGCACAACAGGCTCCGGAATCGGGGCCGGGGCCGGGGTTATGGTCGGGAACGGGGGCGCGGGCTCCTGGATAGGTTCCGGCGGGGTGTATACGGGTGCGGGGGCCGGGGTATACACGGGGGCCGGGGCCGGGGCGTAGACGGGAGCCGGCGGGCACTGGTATTGATATTGATAGGGCGCTACCTGTTGGACCCCGGGTGGGCAGAGGTTCGGTTTGGCGGGACGGGCCCGGCGGCCTTTACGGTAAACGGTGCGGCAGTCGGCCGGCGGCGCGGCGACCGCGCCGGCGGGATAGGGCGTGCCGGGGGTGATGGCGACGGCCGGGGGGCAACTGCCGGCCGCATAGCCGGCGACCTGGCCGTAACCGGGGTCGGCGACATACGTGGGAGATTGAACGGCGGGGACATAGCCGGGGTTGGTCAAGAGGTTGGCGGTTCCGGTGTAGGGAACGGTGGCGTAGCCGGAGTAGTTGCTGGTATAGCCGGCCAGGCAGGGGTCGGAGGCGAGGTAGTAATGGTTGGCCGGGGCGGTGCAGTAGGAGCTGGGAGCGGCGTAGCTGTATCCTTTCGGCACCTTGACTTTCTTCTTTTTGACGAGTGCGACCTGTTGTCCCCGGGTGTCGACGCAAACCGGGGCGCCGGCGGTGTAGCTGGCGGGCTGGTTGACGTATTGCATCGGCGGAAGGGGCTGGTTGCAGTTGAAGGCGGTGGAACGTACCGCCTGATTCCCCGAGCATCCCGAGGAATACATTAGTGCCAAGGTGGCCACTACCGAAGTGAACAATCTGGACGTACGCATAATTTTCTTCTCCCAACGTTTTTTTTTGAAAAAGTCATTCAACAAATATGACCGAATCTTTTTCGTTTAAACAACGGCCGACCCACAACCTGTTTCCCCTGGAACAGGCCTGGCTGGGGTTTTCTTCCGTGATAAGAAAACCGGTCACCCGGCCGCCGTTCCCCTACCGCCTAAAGGGCACCTCTAAAAATAGCTATTTTGCCCGCAGACGAGGAAGGGCGTAGCGGCAGCGTTTTGTAACACGCGGTGGTGGTTTGTGTTACAAAACGCGAGAGCGAAGCCCTGACGAAGTATCCGGGCAAAATAGCATTTTTAGAGGTGCCCTGAAGCAAACTAACCGCGTGACCAAAACCAACATTTTTATGGAAAAATTCTGTCGGAGCGGCGTAGTTCTTACCCCAAAGCCATCTTCTGCTCCCGCCGTGGTTTCTGCGGGATTCTAAGCTCCGATAATGATTGATCGACTTATTTCCGGCCTTGGTTCAGAAATAATGTCGGATAATATCGATTTTTATCGGACAGTATCGTATGTCCAATAATGACAAGCAGTTGAATTGAGATTGCTTTTTCTGTTTTTTTACTTTAATATCGGGTGAACTTCGGTAAAAACGGGATTGACGAGGGAAGCCGGCGGGTTTTTCCAGGGAAGGAGTGGGCGATGTCAGCGACAAAGAGGAAAGCGGTTTTGCGGGTTGGCTGGGTTGTTTGCGGGTTGCTTTTGCTGTTGGTCGGCGGAATAGGGCCGGGTTTTGCGGCTGAGAAGGAACGGGTCGTCCATATCTATACCTGGTCGGATTACCTCGACTCCGACGTCATTTATCAATTTGAAAAAGAATTCCATTGCCAGCTGGCGATTGACTACTTTGATTCCAACGAATCCATGTACGCGAAACTCAAGGCTGGCGGCGGCGGTTACGACTTGATTACCCCCTCGTCGTACATGTCGGCCATCATGAGGAAGCAGGGGATGCTGGCGGATTTGGATCCCAAGCGCCTTCCCAATCTTCATAACATTGATTCCAGTTTCACCCGTCACACCGAAGACCCCAATATGACTTACAGCGTTCCTTATACCCGTTCGGTCACCGGGGTCGGCTACAATAAGCGGCGGGTGCATGCGGAAGATTTGGGCAGCTGGGACATTTTCGGCAAGAACATTTTTTCGAAACGCATGACCATGCTTAACGACATGCGGGAGACGATTGGCGCCGCCCTCAAGTTTCTCGGCTACAGCCTGAACACCACCGATGAAAAACAACTGGCCGAAGCCGGCAAGGTGCTGACGCGCTGGAAGAAGAATCTGGCCAAGTTCGATGTCGACGAGGCGAAAATCGGTCTTGCCTCCGGTGAATTCCTGGTCATCCACGCCTACAATGGCGACATTGCCCTGGCGATGGAAGAGAATCCGGACATCGACTTCTTCATTCCCAAGGAAGGTTCTTCCCTGGCGTCGGACGACTTTGTCATCGCCGCCGACTCCCCGAATATCGATCTGGCGCATGCGTTCATCAACTTCCTGCTGAATCCCGAGATAGCCCGGCAGAACATGGAGTCGATTCGTTTTTACATGCCGAATCCCGCTGCGGTTGAGCAGCTCGACCAGGAATTCCGCGACAATCATGCCTTTAACGTCCCCGAGAGTGTCATGAGCAAGTGCGAGGTTATTCGCGACCTTGGCGCGGACAATGCGAAGTATGTCAAGGTTTGGGACATGGTGAAGGCGGAAGAGTAGTTCTTGGGGCGCTGAAATAAGGACAACTACCTGCAAACGTGAGAATTATGGGGACATGTTCCGAATTATTCGGCAGTTGGAATAATTCGGTACGTGTCCCGAATGGCGCTGAAATAAGGGCAAAACATTCCTCCGTAGCCTGTTACGCTGTCCCCTCCCCGCACGTCATTCCGGCGTCTTAAACGGCTGCTGCATCCCTAACGGGCGGTTTAGCCGGAATCCAGGGGGATAGACGATGACGGTGGCACTAGCCCTCCCCCAATCAACTTTTTCCCAATAAGCCTCTTGATTCCACCCCCCCAAATACGGATATTAGGAGGTGGGGGAAAATCATTCCATTAACGGCCGAATGATTTTCTATGGCGAACCCGCCGCAGGGCGGCAACGCCGAAATATGGGGCGCCCGGGGGCATTCGGGCGGAAACGCAAGAGAAACCACCACGCAGGCATGGGGGATGCTCGCGGCATGAACAATTATCTCGCGCTATGTCTATACGCAGCCCTGATAGTTAGCCGGCTAATCCCGGCCAACGCCGCCGTCGCCGGCGAAAACGCCGCCGGTAAAGGCTTCCCCTTGGGGAATTCCGCCCCCGCCGCCACCGTCGCCAAACCGGCCGCCGCCAGCGGTCAAGCAACTTATTCCTCCCAACCCTCCCATCCCGCTTCCACCTCTTATGGAACACCCGTTTCCGGCACGCCGCCGTCGGCCGGTCCCCAAAGCGCCGGCAGTCCCGCCGCCGTCGCGAGCAACAATTTCGAAAATCATCCCCTTTCCTTCCCCGACACGAATCGCCGCCGCGGCCGGACCGACTCCGACCGCGCCGCCATGCCCTCGATGTGGTCGGCCCTGTTTGCGGTGTTGGTGGTTTGCGGGATTTTCTGCGGCATCCTTTATGTAGTGAAGAAATACCTGCCCGGCCACCGCCAGCTTTTCAACCATCCCGCCATGGAGGTGTTGGGGCGGACGCACCTGGATCAGCGGCGTTTCGTGTCGTTGGTGCGGGTGGGGAAGCGGATTATCGTCGTCGGCGTTTCGCCGGATGAGATGCGGCCATTGTCGGAAATAACCGACGAGACCGAAATTACCGGCATTCTTGAGCTGGCCCGGCCGAAGACCGAGGCCGGCTTGACCGTTTTCCAGCGGTTGTTTCAGAAGACGGTCCAGAAAGCCGATGCGGCGGAAAATCGGGCGTTGGCGGATGAAAAGGCGGCGCAGATTGAGGTGCAGATGTCGACTTTGCGGGAGCGGGTGAAGCAGATTCGGGATAAGGAGCCGCCGCCCGGGGGTCGGAGAATCGACGCGTTGGGCTAGAAAAAGAGCAGTAGAAGAGCGGTAGAAAAGTGGTTTATAAAAAGGAGCGAAGCGACAATATGGTCCAGCGTGGCCGCTGGTTGGGGGGATTCCAAGGGGGCGCAACCAGCCCCCTTGTCGAAACACTACCTCTACGGAGCAAAGCGTCAGCGTGCTCCAAACGGAGTCGGAGCAAAACTCCCGTCGCGTCTGCATCTGCCGCGCGACCGCGCCCGAAGAGTCGGTAGAGGAAGGCGGATCATTCCCTCATCCCTTTTGGAGAGGATGGATTCAATTCCGTCTGCTGCCGTAGCTTTTAATTACGCCATTACATGGCGCCCGCCCAAGCGGGGGCCTGAAGCAGTCTCCTGACAGGAAGCTTAATGCCCAGAACCACCTTGCCGACGGCGCTATTTTTTTGTCTGGCCGTTTCAACTTTATTCGTAAATACTGCCGTCGCCGCAGACGATTTCGGCTGGGACTTCATGGGCCGCGTCGGGCGGATTGGCCGCGAGCCCGGCATGGAGCGGGACACGGCGCGGCGCGAATCGCCGGAGCCGACGTCCATTCGCGTGCCGCAAAGTGAACGCTTCACGCCGGCCCTTCCCCGGGGAAATCCGCTTGAGGACGGACTCTTGTATTTGCCGCTGCCGACCATAGAAAACGGCAGTCTGGTGCCGATGGACAAGGCGGAGCAGATGACCTCCGCCCTGCAGATAGCGATTATTTTAACCATTCTGACCCTTTCCCCCAGCATCATGATCATGATGACCGGCTTCCTTCGCATCATGGTGGTGATGGGGTTTGTCCGGCGGGCGATGGGGACGCAATCGTTGCCGCCGGACCAGGTGATGGTGGGGTTGTCGTTGTTCCTGACCTTCTTCATCATGTGGCCGACCTGGGAGGCGGCGTGGGATGAGGGCCTCGCGCCCTATTTCAACGGCACCATGGTGGAGATTGCCCCCGGGGAAGTGCGGCGCCTGCGGCAGAAAGAGGCGCTGGTGCGGACCATGGCGCCGCTACGCAAGTTCATGCTGGAATGCCTGGCGGCGAACGACGGCAAGGAAGAGTTGTATTTCTTCATGGGGGCGGCGGGCCACGCCGACGCGGCCAGGCTGGAGAATCTGGGGCAGTTGCTGCCGGCGGACGTGCCGACGACGGCGCTGATTCCGGCGTTCATCTGTTCGGAGCTTAAGCGGGCGTTCTGGATGGGGTTTCTATTATATTTGCCGTTTTTGGTGCTGGACGTGGTCATTTCCTCGATTCTCATGTCGATGGGTATGATGATGCTGCCGCCGGTGATGATCTCTCTTCCCTTCAAGATCATAGTTTTCGTTATTGTGGACGGCTGGCGGCTCCTGTTCGAGGGGCTTATCACCAGCTTTCCCCCCACGCTTCTGCAACACCTAATTCCGGTGGCGACCGGGACCAACATGCAAATGGTATATTGAGGGTTTACGCGAAAAAGGGACAAAACCATGGTTCCCGATATTCAGGACATCATAGATGTGGCGAAGGACATGCTGTGGACGTGTCTGATTTTGTCGCTGCCGACCCTTATTACCGCGCTGGTGGTGGGCGTTTTGGTGTCCCTGATTCAGACTGTCACCAGTATCCAGGAAATGACCCTTACTTTCGTGCCGAAATTGGCGGCGGTGGTGGTGGTGGTGTCGATGGCGATGCCATGGCTGATTGATTTTATCTCGGAGTACTTTGAAAAATGCATGGCCATGTTTTCAAGCTATTATTGAAGCTGGTTCTATTGATCGCCGTGGAGAACGCTTTCTATGGTTTCTTGTGTTTGAAGGGCACCTCTAAAAATGCTATTTTGCCCGGATACTTCGTCAGGGCTTCGCTCTCGCGTTTTGTAACACGAACCACCACCGCGTGTTACAAAACGCTGCCGCTACGCCCATCCGCGTCAGCGGGCCAAATAGCTATTTTTAGAGGTGCCCTGAAGTCGGAGGGGGATTCGCGGGGCAAAACCGGGGTTTTTCTAAAAACGGCGCGGTATGGCGACGGAACGGGTCGGAGCGGGCGGCATGACTTACGACATGTACATGACGACGGAAATGCTTTCCTCGTTTCTACTTTACATAATGGTGCTGATCCGCTGCGCCTGCCTATGCATGTACGCCCCGTTCTTCAGCTCGGAAGTGTTCGCGCTGCAAATCCGCATCGCCCTGGCGGTGGCGTTTCCCCTGCTATTGATGGGAACGGCGGCCCGGACGGCCCAGGTGCCCCTGAACCTGGAGATGGTGGACTTGCTGATCATCGCCGGGCAGGAGTTCATGCTGGGGATGTCGATCTGTTTTCTGTCGTCCCTGATTTTCACCGGGGTGCAGATGGCCGGTGAAATCGCCGGCCAGCAGATCGGCTTCTCGATGGCGAACGTGGTCGATCCGCAGTCGGGAATTGAAGTTCCGATGCTTGGCTTCATCAACATGAACCTGACCCTGATGCTGTTCATCACCGCCAAGCTGCATCTCCTGATTATCTACATTCTGGCGAAAAGCTATGAATGGATCCCGGTCGGCGCCCTCCGGCCGGCGGTTAACCTGAACTATCCGGTCTATAGAATGGCCACGGTCCAGGCGGCGGAACTGGTCAAACTGGGGGCGCAGATGGCCATTCCCATCATGATGATCATGCTCATGAACAGCGTGGTGGAGGGGTTCGTCACCAAGACCATGCCGCAGATGAACATCCAGGTGCTGGGGATTCCCCTGAGGGTGGTGCTGGGGCTTTCGACCCTGATTTTCGTTTATCCGGCGATTTGCATGGCCCTGGTGCCGCAGGACTGGCACTACAGCCTGAGGGACCTCATCCAGTTCGATATAAAGGAAACGCCGGATGGGCCGATTGGAACCATGCTGCAACAGCTTTCCGTGATGGTGAGCGAGATGGGCAGGGCGGGATCGGGGCCGGGGAGATAGCGTATGGCCGCCGGCGGCGAAGAAAAAACCGAGGAACCCACCGAACACAAGAAAACCGAAGCCCGTAAACAGGGCAATATTCCGAAATCCAAGGATCTCGCCGCGGCCATGCTTTTTCTGGTGGCCATCAACATCCTGAAATACCTCGGTCCCTGGATGGCAGAACACATGATGATCTTCTTCGAAAAGATGATCGCCATAGACATGCCGAGTCTGGAAATTCCCGAACGCAAGGAAGTGATCCCCTACGCGATCGATTGGATGTTGTGGCTGCTCATTTTGGTGGGGCCGTTCCTGTTCCTGATGATGGCGGCGGCGTATTTGGTGCACTACTACCAGGTGGGCTGGCTGATTACCACCGAACCCTTGAAGCTTAATTTCGACAAGCTTAATCCGGTCGCCGGCTTCAAGCGTCTTTTTTCCCTGAATAACATAGTCATGCTGATCATGAACCTGGCTAAACTTTCGGTCATAATGGCCATTGCCTGGTGGACGGTCATCACCGAGGTGAAAAACGTGGTCGGCATGGTGGAAATGGAAACGGCGGGGATGTTCATCTATTCCACCGAGAAAGTGCTGTCCCTGGCGCAGACTTTGGCGATTCTCTTGATGGCGCTGGGCTTCGCCGACTTCTATTATCAGAAATACAACAACAACAAAAGCCTGAAAATGACCAAACAGGAGATCAAGGAAGAATACAAGCAAATGGAAGGCGACCCGCAGATCAAGGGTAAACGCCGGCAAAAAGCCATGGAAATGGCCCAGAAACGCATGATGCAGGAGGTGCCGCAGGCGGAGGTGGTGGTCAGGAACCCGACCCATTACGCGGTGGCTATCAAATACGATTTCAAGCTCGGGGAGGGGGAGCGGGAACCCCCGCGGGTGGTGGCGAAGGGGAAAGACCTCCAGGCGCAGAAAATTATCGACATCGCCCGCGAGGCGGGGGTGATGCTGGTGGAAAATCCGCCGCTGGCGCGGGAACTCTACGCCAAGGTGGAAATCGGGGCCTATATTCCCGAGGAGCTTTTCAAGGCGGTGGCGGAGATTCTCGCCGACGTTTACCGCATGAAACAGCGGAAAATGTACATCCAGCCCCAGCCGGCGGCGCCGCGGCCGGCGTAACTTTAAGGCGGGAGCAATGGAAACGCCAGGGATAGGATCCAGTTAATGAGCGCAGGCGCGCAAGCCACCAACCCCCTTTTGGTCTGGGCCAACAAGGTTCAGGCATTCTTGCTGGTGAAAGGCAGCAAGAACATCCTCATATCGCTTTTTGTCATCGGCGCCCTCGCCTGCATGCTGGTGCCCATGCCTGCGTTCGTCATGGACATCGCCCTGGCTCTCAACATCCTCATGGCCATGATTCTGCTGATGGTCACCATTTTTGTGGATCAACCGCTGCAGTTCAGCACTTTCCCGTCTCTACTGTTGATGCTGACGCTTTACCGCCTGGGCCTGAACATTTCTTCCACCCGGCTTATTCTCAGCCGCGGCCAGGAGGGTATCGGCGCCGCCGGGCACCTCATCGCCACCTTCGGCGCCTTCGTCGGCGGCGGCGGTTCGGTCACGGGAGCCACCCAGGGGGGTTTGTCTTCGCTGGCGGTCGGGTTCACGATTTTCATCATTCTCATGATTATCCAGGTCATGGTCATCACCAAGGGCGCCACCCGTATCGCCGAAGTCGCGGCCCGCTTCACATTGGACTCGATGCCCGGCAAGCAACTGGCCATCGACGCCGACCTGGCCTCGGGCGTCATCGACGAGAAGGAAGCGATCAAGCGCCGCCTGGAAGTCCAGCAGCTCGCCGACTTCTACGGCGCGATGGACGGCGCCTCGAAGTTCGTGCAGGGCGACACCATGGCCGGCATCATCATCACCGGCATAAACATTCTGGTCGGCTTCGTCATCGGCGTCTTCATTAACGGCATGCCCTTCATAGACGCGGCCCGGGTCTTCACCATCCTGACTATCGGCGACGGCCTGGTCTCGCAGATTCCCGCGCTGATGATTTCGGTCGGCTCCGGCCTCCTGGTCACCCGCGCCGCCGGCCGCACCGAGTTCGGCACCGAGCTTCTCGGCCAGTTCCTCGGGCAGGAGAAACCGATCGCCGCCGCCGCGGTGATGCTGGGCCTGCTGGGTTTGTCCGGGTTGGTCCGGCTGACGCCCTTCCCGCCGGTGCCTCTCCTGATTGTCTCCGCCTTTGCCGGCGCCACCTGGTATTTGGCCAAACGCACCATGTCGACGTCGGCGGTGGAGGCGCGGGAGAAGGCGGAGGCGAGGAAAAAGGAAGAGGACGCGGCGGCGGCGGCGACGCCGGCGTCGGAGAAAGTGGAGAATCTGCTCAAGGTCGACGCGATGGAACTGGAGGTCGGTTACGCCGTGGTGCCGCTGGTCGACACCCAGCAGTCCGGCGGCGGCGGCCTGTTGGCGCGGGTGAACATGATTCGCCAACAGCTGGCCCTGGAACTGGGGATAATCGTCCCCCCGATTCGCATTCGCGACAACATCCAACTGGAGGCGAACGAGTACGTGGTAAGGATTCACGGCGCGCCGGTGGCGAAGGGGACGGCCGAGGCGGACAAGCTCATGGCCATCGACTCCGGCGCGGCGACGGAACGCCTCGACGGCGACGAAACGGTGGAACCGGCCTTCGGCATGCCGGCGGTGTGGATTTATCCGTCGGCGCGGGAATACGCCGAACGGGTCGGCTACACGGTCGTGGACGCGGAAACGGTGGTGGCGACCCACCTCACCGAGGTCATCCGCTCGCGGTCGGCGGAACTTCTCACCAAGGACGAGGTGCGGAAACTCCTGGACACGGTCAAGGAATATTCGCCCGGTACGGTCGAGGAAGTGGTGCCGGGGGTTCTTTCCATCGGGGACGTCCAGAAAGTTCTTCAGAATCTTCTCCAGGAGAAAGTTTCCATCCGCAACCTCGGTTCGATCCTGGAAGTTTTGGGCGATGTCGGCCGCCGCACCAAGGACCCGGACATCCTCACCGAATTCGCCCGTAACAGCCTGAAACGCTGGCTCTGCAACGAATACGCCCTTCCCGGCACCCACAAATTGAACGTGGTCACCATGGACCCGCGCCTCGAGGAACAGCTGTCGCAAAGAATAGAACATACCGAAGCCGGCTCCTTCATAACCCTCCACGGGCCGGCGCAGGCGAAGCTGGTGGAGGCGATTTCCACCGAAGTCCAGCGCCAGGTCCAGGGCGGGAACAATCCGCTCCTCTTGGTGGGGCCGCAGATTCGTTTGCATGTGAAGCGTTTGACCATGGCGCGTCTCCCGATGTTGGCGGTGATGTCTTTCAACGAAATATTGCAGGATTACGAACCCGTATCCGTAGGCATGGTGAAAGTGGACTTGAACTCCTGATTTGGACTAGGCCCCGATGGCGAACGATTCCAAAACCGCGATTGTCAAGGCTCCCACCTATACGGAGGCCTTGGTCAAGGCCAAAACCATGTTTGGCTCTGACTTCAGCATCGTCAGCCGGCGGGACATCAAGGAATCCAACCTTTTCAGCAAATTGACCTCGGGCAAATTGGGCGGGGACGCCTTGGCGGTGGAGTTGGAAATCGCGCCGGGGCTGCCGGAGGCGAGCGAAAAAAAGAAATCGGACGCGCCGCCGAATCCGCTCCTCCGCAGTTACACCAAAGCTTTGGAAGGGATGGAGAAACATTCGCCGAATGTGCGTAAGGCCATGGCCAACGCCGCGGCGCCCTACGTGACGATCGGCGAGACCGGCACCGGTTTGGCGGGACGCCTGGACGAATTTCAGAAAGAGCTTCGCGAGACCCGCCGCGAATACGCCAGCGCCATCGAAGAAATGCGGATGATGCTTTCTTTGCAGGCGCGGGGAGGTTTGCCGGCGGTGGGTCCGGAATTGTTGGCGATTTATCGAAATTTGGCCGATAAAAATATTGGCGATGCCTTGGCGAGGGACATTGTCGAGGATCTCCAGCGGGAATTGCCGGCCCGGACCACCACGAACCAAATGCAAGAATATCTGCTTCGTTCCCTGGCGCGGCGCATTCCCTGCGCCGGCCCGGTTCTCCCCAGTGAAGGACGGCCGACCGTGGTGGCGCTGGTGGGGGCGTCGGGCGTGGGCAAATCGACCAGCGTGGTGAAATTGGCGATTCACTTCACCATGCATATGGGGAAGAGCGTCGGGGTCATCAACGAAGATTTGCGGCGGCCGGGAGCGGACGGGCAGATTAACAATCTCGGGCGCATGTTCGGAATCGGGGTGACGACGGCGACGGAGGCGACGGAAATTCGGGATGTGGTGAAATCCATGTCCGGGCGGGAGGTCATCCTTATCGACACCGGCGGGAGGTCGCCCCGCGATGCCAGGGGGATTGAACGGTTGGCGGGGATTCTCCGGGCGGCGGGTGTGGATGAAACGCATCTTCTTCTTTCCGGGGTAAGTTCGGAAGAAACCATGCGGCAAACCGTGCGCCGCTTTCAACCGCTGAATTTCAACCGGGTCATGTTGACCAAATTGGATGAATGCATCACCCACGGCTGCCTGGTGAACATCGGGGCGGATCTGGCGGCGGGCCTCAGTTACGTCACGACCGGGCCGGATTATACCTGCCCGATCGAACAGGCGGACGGGGTGGAATTGGCGGAACTGGTTTTGGGCCTCCGCGAGCTGGAGATCGACTGCGATAGAACGCCGGGGGATTAGGGATTTTTAATCCACTGCGACGGAGACTCTGACCATGTTGGTTAAAAAAATGGCGGGGTTTTTCGCCGTTTTGGGGGTTTTGGTCTTTTTGGCCAGCTGGCTGTACTTCTATTTTGTGCCCAACCGGTCGGCTTCGGCGATGACGGCCGAGAAAGCCTGGGAAATCGGCATTTATTTGGCGGCGGCGTTTTTTCTCTTGGGCTTGTTCGTGTCGACCCTGGGAATAGCCCTGGTGCAGGAGGTGTTGGCCGAAAGCCGCAGCCGCGACATGGAAGCGAAGTTCCGGGCCAAGACCACCTACGACCGCATCGTCAACATGGAAATGAACCTGGCCGAAGCGGTGAAGGGGGAGGACGCCTCGGGCGCCGAATGACAAGAATTCCAAAGCCTTACTTGCCCGAGTTTGGCAAAACTTCTGTTTTAATCAAAACCACACCTTGGATCTCGGCCGGCTTGTCGGCCCCATCATGATATAGGAGGTATGCTGCATGAATGATTATGTGGACGACTTTGTTCCGCCGCCGCCCTTGAGCGAAAGCGAAGAATCGGAACTGTGGGGGCTGTACGCCGATACCGGCGACTCCGACGCCAGGGAGAGGCTGATCGAGAACTATTTGCCGCTGGTCTTCGATGTGGCTACCAAGATGTCCAAGAAATTCCCCGCCTACCTTGACGTCCAGGATTTGATCAGCTACGGCAACTTCGGGCTCCTGGACGCCATCCGCAAATTCAATCCCGCCGAAGGGGTCAAATTCTCCACCTATTGCAACCGGCGCATCAGCGGGGCGATTCTCGACGAACTGCGCCGCCTCGATTGGCCCAGCCGCCAGCTCAGGCAAAAGGTCAACCAGGTGAAAAAAGCGCGGGAGGAGCTGGAGGTCAAGCTCGGCCGCAGCGTGCACGACGAAGAATTGGCCGACCATATGGGTTTGGACCGCGACTCCTACAAGGACCTCCTGCGCGAGGTGCAGATTAGATCCAGGGTCTCCCTCGACCGCAAGTGGGACCAGAACGACGACAACGAGGTCGGCCCCATCGAAATGCTACCCGACACCCGCGCGCCGGACCCCCTAACCGAACTGACCCGGCGGGAGATCAAGGAAGTGGCGATGAAGGGGCTGTCGGACGACGAGAAGAAAGTGCTTATCCTTTACTATTACGAAAACCTCAACCTCAAGGAAATCGGCGAAGCTTTGGATTTGTCCGAAAGCCGGGTTTGCCAGATTCACATCAAGATCCTAAGCTTCCTGAAACAGAAGTTTATTCAGCGGGAAATTTCGCCTTATTCGCTGTAAGGCGTGGAAAATGCCGTTCCTTTTGCTTAAAAGGAACGGAAGCTCCGGCGAGCTCTTCCCGAGGTCCGCAGGGTGAAATGGTGGGAATATCCGGTCATTATATCCCCGGGCGTGTCTAGAGTCCGGCCATACCTGACCACCCGCCTTTCTCCCCGACCAGGTTAAACCGCACCCACACGCCCTGGCCAATAAACCCTACGGACCCCGTGCAACCGGGAACTTCCGTTCGGGTACCGCTACCGCTTGCCGCTTTGCTCCGCGCGTAGAGCATTATCTTCTATTACGTGTTATAAGCATGTTCACGCGCGGGATGAGAAGAATACAAACATGGACAAGAAAACTTCCACCTACGACATCGAGCGGAAAAACCGCGAACTCGCCATCCAGGCCGCCCTCGCCATGCACGAACAGCGCGCCGACGACGTACTTATCCTGGATTTGCGGGGACTAGTCGACTATGCCGACTTCTTCGTCATCGGCTCCGCCTCCTCCCTCACCCGCATGCGCGGCATCGCCCGCGTAGTCGACAAGCGCTTGGCCAATTGCGGCGGAAAGCTCCTCAACCGTCCGGACCACGAAGGCAACTGGATCCTTGCCGATTTCGGCGACGTCATCATCCACATCTTCGATGCCGAGGCCAGGGGGTTCTATTGTTTGGAGGATCTTTGGGGGGATGCGCCAAGAATAGAATGGATGGACCGTATCGAGAAAAACAAACAAATTGAACCGGAGTAATTTGGGCACATTGCAACTTGGTTACGCGACGCCCTTCTTTACCTTTCCGATGCGTCAGGGTGATTCCACTGCCGTCAACGTAAATCCCCCTGGATTCCGGCGAAACCGCCCGTTCGGGGTGCAGCACCCGTTCAAGACGCCGGAATGACGTGCGGGGAGGGGTGCGGCGTGACAGGGTTCGGAGACGCGTAACAAAGTTGCGATGCTCTCTTCTTTACCTTTCCGATAGGTCAGGGTGATTCCACTGCCGTCAACGTAAATCCCCCTGGATTCCGGCGAAACCGCCCGTTCGGGGTGCAGCACCCGTTCAAGACGCCGGAATGACGTGCGGGGCGGGGTGAGGCGTGACAGGGTTCGGAGACGCGTAACAAAGTTGCGATGCGCCTATTTTCAGGTGGTTGTCCTAATTTATTAGCCAAAACTGAGGGAATCCTCCCATGGTGAAACTTAAGCTTATCGGCGCCACCGGTTACGGCGGCCTGGGCCTGATTGAAATACTTCTCCGGCATCCCGAAATCGAACTGACCGCCGTCGCCGCCACCCAGGACGTCGGGAAACCCCTCTCCGCGGTTTGGCCTTACCTCGAAGGCTATTGCGACCTGGTCATCCAGGGGGCCGACGCCCCCGAGTTCAAGAACGCCCCGGCCGACGTCGTCGTTTGCGCCACGCCGGACGGGGTCGGGCAAACCCGCGCGCCCGAAGCGCTCGCGGCCGGGCACAAGTTCCTCGACTACTCCGGCGACTACCGCTTCAACTCCCCCGCCCTCTACGCCGAGTACGCCAACCGGCTCGGGAAAGACCCGGTCCATAAAGCCCCCGATCTCCTGCCGCAAGCGGTCTACGGCCTCTCGGAACTGCACCGCGCCGAAATCGCCCGGGCCAGCCTGGTCGGCAATCCCGGCTGCTTCGCCGTCTCCTGCATCCTCGGGCTCTATCCCGCCGTCAAGCACGGCCTGGTCGAAGCGGACGGCATCGTCTGCGACTGCAAATCCGGCATTTCCGGCGCCGGAAAAAAAGCCGTCACCCAACACCATTATCCCGAACGCTACGACAACATGGGCGCCTACCGCCTGACCGGCCACCAACACGTCATGGAAATCGAACGCGAACTCTCGGCCGCCGCCAACCGGGATATCCGCGTCTCCTTCACCCCCCAGGTCGTGCCGATGTGCCGGGGGATCATGAGCTGCCTGTACGGACGCCTCCCGCAAGGGGTCGGGCAAAAGCGCCTGCTGGAATGCTACCAGGATTTCTACCGCGGCGGAAAATTCGTCCTGGTTAAGGACGCCAAGCATACCGCTTCGACCCAGGACGTGCGCGGTTCCAACCGCTGCCTCCTTACCGTCGCCGCCGACGAGCGGACCGGGCTGTTCCGCGTCGTCAGCCATATCGACAACCTGGTCAAGGGCCAGGCCGGATCGGCGGCGCAAAATCTCAACCTCATGTTCGGGCTGCCGGAAGACTTGGGGCTGGATCACCCGGGGGCGCATCCGTAAATAATACCGGTTCACAACCAGGGATAAATATGCTAAGCTTATCCTCGTCTCCAAACGCCTCGTGAGGAGGCATGATGAAAACTTAACACCCGCAACGCCAGCGGCATAACGAAGGAGCGCCAATGAACACGCCAGGATCCATGACCGACTGGGACCTCGTACACCGCTGGGAATGGTTCCGGCGCGAGTACTGGCGGCAAGGATTCAGAACCAAAATCCACGGCGCCGGCGGCGGTCCCGCCCGCGCCTTCGCCGATCTCGCCCAAACCCTCGACGCCAAAGTCCTCCTTGACGCCTCGTGCGGTCTGGGACGACGCACCATCTTCCTCGCCGAAAAAGGCGTCAACATCGTCGGCTCCGACATCTCCGGCATCGCCATCAACCACGCCCGCGAACTCGCCCGCGACGAACACTCCTCCGCCACCTTCTTCCGCTCCGCCTGGAACGAACTCCCGAAAAACATGCCGCACCACTTCGACGGCATCCTCGTCACCGGCCTCAACCTCGAACCCTCCTGGGACCACCTCGGCACCGCCGTCGTGGGACTCTACCACGCCCTCCACCCGGGCGGCTTCCTCATGTTCGTCGGCGCCACCGACAAAGAGCCCGCCTCCTCCGGCCCGGCCGAACGGGTCGAGAAGGACTGGAAAGCCAAGGCGCCAGAAAGTGTCGAGTGGTTTGTCCGCGAGGGAAGGGTAACCTGTACCCTGGTGAACTTGCGCTACAAAGCGGCCGACTACATCGACGACCGGCTCCTCTATGTCAGCGAGGAAAACGGCGACCCCAGACTCGAATCCACCACCATCCGCCGACCCGCCTACTGGACCTGGAAACACTGGAAAGACGTCACCCGCATGGCCGGTTTTCAACACCTCGAGACCCGGGAATACAAGGGATTCGGCCTGGACGGCGGCAACCTCCTGATTAACGTCGCCTGGAAAGACAAGGGCGCCGGGGAAATTCCGCCGGTGGAAAGATCCGTCCACGAAGGGGCGTTCGAAGATTAAGCCAAGTATTATAGGGGAATAATTGACCAAGTGGTTAGGAAGCAGCGTATATATTTCCCACTTGAACCGGGTTGGCCGGGAAAATTGGCTTGTGTCCGGGACGTTTACGAATAGACTAGGAAAGTTTGCGGGTCCGGCCCACCCGCCGCTTGGGGACGGCAAAACAAATCAATAAAGACCCGGTATGCCGCAAAACCAGGCGGCAAGGATTTTTTATGGCGAAAACCATCCACCTGGCCACGGCCATGGCTACCTTACTCCTCCTGGCCGGCTGCGCCAGCGGAAACGGTCGGGGACGGCCCGTCGCCGGACGCGGCGTCGACCGGAGCCAAAATCCCAATCAACTCGTCCGCAACGCCGTCGACTCCCGCGCCAACCTCTCCAGCCTCACCGGCAAAGGCGTCATGCGCATCGTCGACCAACCCAGCAAATTCGGCCTCACCGTCAACGCCGACGTCATCGCCGACGACTCCGACCGGCTCCGCATCCGCGCCGACAAACTCGCCGGCACCATCCAGGCCTTCGACGTCGTCATGCTCCAGGACGACATCGGCTTCTACGTCCCCACCCAGAAAACCCTCTATCACGGCAAGGTCAAGGACCTCCAGAACTTCTCCTTCAACTTCGACCCCGACGCCGTCCTCCAGCAAATGTTACACCCCGACGACTCCCTGGTGCATAAAAAATGGCGCACTGCCAGCGGACAAAACGAATCCGGCGCCATCATCCTCGAAGAAGACACGCCGGAAGGCCAACCGCGCCTCCGCCTCGCCATCTCCAATAAAAACGGCATGATCTCCTCCGTCTCCCAGCTCGACCAGAAAGGCCAGCCGGTCCTGGTCAAACGCTTCGACGACTACCGCACCATAGCCAAGGGAAGCAAAGGCTCCGGCGGAAAAATGTCGGGGAACGACTCCGTCTTCCCTTACACCATGGCCTTCTCCTGGCCCAGAGAACGCCGCTCCATGGAAATGAACTTCAAGCAGGTCGAAGGCAACGCCGCCGTGCGGGACGAGGACTTCGACCTCGCCACCTCGGCCGACACCCGGCAAAAACCCCTCCGCGAAGCGCAAATGGACCCCGGCCTCGCCGACGAACCCGTAGCCGCCCGCCCCCGCGAGCCAACGAACAAGCGAGGCACCATGTGAGGCGGGTCCCCGCCGCCCCTTCGCAATTTTCGTTGGTCATCCTTACAGATTCGGTTCATCAAAATGCAAAAAAAAATCCTCCGACAGATAGCGTGGCTGGATTGTCACCGCTATAAATGGGTATTGTGGATCGCCGCCATCCTCACCGTCCTCTCCTGGACCCCCCCGATCGTCAGCTATTTTCGGGGCGGCCTCCACGCCCCCTTCGACCTCGCCGCCATGCTCCCCCAGGACGTCCCCGCCGCCCGCGACTTCACCCGCGCCGTCGTCGACTTCGACTCCGTCGACGAGGCGGTCGTGGTGTTCCACCTGGGAAACGCCCAGGAACGCGAACCCACGCCGGCCGAACTGAAGGCCAACCCCAAACTCGGCACCGACCAGGCCAAGGAGGAACGCAAGGCCGCCCGCGCCAAATATATCGAAACGGCCGGACGCGTCGCCGACGCCATCGTCGACAAACTCTCCCAGGACGAACGCATCCGCTCCGCCTTCGCGCGGAAATTCCGCCCCGAAGACAAGCAATACCTCCTCTACGACGCCCTCCCCTCCTACGGCCTCCTCCTCCTCGACCCCAACGAAATCCCCCGGGTCAAGGAACTCCTCCAACCGGACGCCATCAAAAACTCCGTCGCCAACATGAAAACCCGCCTCACCTCCGTCATGTCCGCCGCCGACGGCATGGATGAAATGCTCCTCCTCGACGCCATCGGCCTCGGCACCGTCTTCCAGCGCGCCATGAACAAATACGGCGTCGAACCCGGCGGAAGCAAAAGCGCCGCCGCCAGCTACCTGGTCGACAAAAACAACACCATGCTCCTCACCGTCATCCAGCCCGACCGGCCCGCCCAAAGCATCGACTTCGCGAAAATCATCTCCCGCCACATCCGCGAAGTCGGCGCCGCCGAATACGAACGCCTGGTCCCGCCGGCCGCGCGGAAATCGGTCCGGATGGAATTCGGCGGCGGCTACGAAGCCGCCGTCGGCTATACCGCCAACGTCAACAACAACCTCTTCTCCACCCTCGCCACCAGCCTCGTCGGCGTCCTCTTCCTCTTCGGACTCGTTTTCAAGCGGGTCGGCGTCCTCCTTTACATCGGCATCCCCCTGGTCATGGTCGTCTCCTGGACCATCGGCGTCGGCTGGATCATGTTCGGGCAACTGAACGTCATCTCCGCCTCCTTCGCCGCCGTCCTCGTGGCCCTCGGCATCGACTACGCCATCCACATCTACAACCGCTACATCCGCGAACGCTCCTTCGGCCAAAACCTCGAAGACGCCTTCCGCATCGCCCTCGAAAACACCGGCTGGGGCGTGATCATCGGCATGGTCACCACCGCCGTCGCCTTCCTCTCCCTCGGCTACACCCGCTTCAGCCAACTGGCCGAATTCGGCGTCCTCGCCGGCATCGGCATCTTCCTCTCCGCCCCGGTCATGCTCTTTGTCCTCCCCGCCCTCCTGGCCTGGCGCTACCGCGAATCCGGCGAACGCGCCTCAACCCTGAAACCCCTCGGCCTCGGCCTCGAAGACCTCGGCGGCTGGATCGAACGCTTCCCCTGGAAAGCCACCCTCATCGGCCTCGCCCTCCTCCTGGCCGCCATCCTCGAACTCGGGCTCCGGCCCGACCGCATGCTCTTCGACGAACGCACCACCGTCCTCAGGCCGCCCGACCGGGTGTTCGACCTGGCCGGGGAAATCGCCCGGGCCTTCTCCAACCGCAATCCGAATTCACTGATGCTCCTGGCCTACGGCGACAACGAGGAGGAAGCGGTGGAGCAGGCGTCCAGGCTGGAAACGGTCTGCGCCCAGCTGGAAAAGGAAAAAATGCACAACCGGAAGGGGATCGAAATCCCCTTCCTCGAAGCGCACGAATCCTTTCTCCGCTATCTGCCGCCACCCTCGCAACAACGTAAAATGCTGGAAGCTTTGCGCGAAGTCGATTTGGCCCAGGCCAAACAGGTCTTCCTTGCCGCCCTCGACCACGAAGGGCTCGACCCCGACTTCTTCGGCTTCACCACCGCCCTCCTCGAACGCCACGCGGAACGGGTCAAGCAAAACGCCGTCCTCCTCCCGACCGACCTCAAGGACACCCCCCTTTGGCGTTACATAAAACGCTTCGTCACCCAGCGCCGCCGCATCGTCGACCTGCGCCAGCCCCTGCCGCAGGACCTCGCCTTCCCCGTCACCGTCGCCGCGCCGGCGGCCGACCGCTCGGAAACGATTCGCGCCCATATCGGGGACGTCCTCGGCCGCGAGCAACTCCTCGCCCTCTACCATAGTCCCGATCTGCATTGGTCGCAGCAGGTGAAACGGGTCGTCCTCCGCGAACCCAAGGGCTGGGCGGTCAAAATCAGCGTCTACCCCCCCATGGACCGGAACACCAAGGCCGGCGACCCCGCCATCGACGACATCTGGCTGGCCGCCGTCAAGGCGCGCCTTGGCATGGCGCAGAACGATTCCCAACGCACCCATAACGAACCGGTCCTCTCCGGCATGCCCATCCTGGCCCACGAATTCGCCGGCATCGTGAAAGAGGATTTCCGCAAAGTCTCGGTGGCGGTCTTCATCATTTGCGCCGCCGTGCTCCTGATCTTTTTCTGGCGCCATCCCATCCGCACCGTGATTAGCCTGCTGCCGGTGGTTATGGGGATTCTCTACCTCATGGGCTTCATGTCGTTCCTGGGAATCCATTTCAATTACGTGAACATCCTGGTGGTGCCGATTATCATCGGGCTCGGGGTCGACAACGGCATCCATCTCACGGAACGTTTCTTCGAGGCCGGTTGCAGCGCCAAAACCATCATCGCCGACACCGGTCGCGCCCTCATCGTCACCGCCCTCACCAGTTGCGCCGGTTTCGGCTCGTTAGCCATTTCCGGCTACGACGGCATCGCCAGCATGGGACGCCTGACCATTTACGCGCTTGGCTGGGTCCTCTTCGCCAGCCTGTTCACCGTGCCGGCCATCATGTATCTGGCCTGGCGTAACCGCTGTCCCTGCAATAATCCTACCAGCGCCGCCCCTAACCCGCAGGAAAAGATTCCGGCCAAGGGAAGTGTGACAATTGATAATTGACATTGCGGCCGGGATCTGGACAATTTAGATCGGAAATTAGACAATTTTGCCCTTGCAAGTTTCAGGAAGGAATGGCATGAAAGGATTAGTGAGGAAGGCGAGCCCGCTAACGCTGGCGCTGCTGCTTTTAGTCGCGGCAACCGCCGCCGCGGGTGAACCGCCCCGAGGACGCCAGCTCTCGCCGCAGGACACCGACCGGGCCATCAACGACGTCTTCAACGGCGCCATGGGCGTCGTGCGGATGGAAGCGGATCTCGTCACCCAAAAGGCCGGCGGCCTGCAGAAAGCCGGCGCCAGTTCCTACGAATTTCTCCGTCTCGAAGCGCCGACCCGCATGAGCCTGGTAAACCGCGGCGCCAGCCAGGCCCAGCTCCCGCCGGAACAGTGCACGCTCATCATCGTCGACGGCAGGAACATTTGGGAGGTCGAGGCCATCCGAAACGGCCAGCGCTCGGTCAGCCGCCGCGCTTTCCGGCCGAATATGCAGGCTTCGCAGGCGCAGGGGCTGGCGGTGTTTATCGGGCTTTTCCTCATGGGGCGGGACGTCACCTCCGCCAGCGGCCTCAGGGAAGAATTCGATATCGCGGGTTATCTGGAACCGATTCCCAACCGGACCGATTCGACCCTGCATTTTGTCCTGACGCCCAAGAAGGGCGGGGAGACCCTGGAATTGTGGATGCTGCCGGGGCAGGTTTTGCCTTGGAAGGTGCGGTCCTTCGAGCGGAAAGAAATCAAATTTCCCCCGCCGAAACCGGGCGAGCCGCCCCGCTACAAAGTCGAAGAGACCACCCGCATTCTCCGCAACGTCAAGACCAATTTGAACGGTCTGCCCCCTTTCAACGCCGACACCTTCATTTTACCCTTGTCGCGGGAGATGGTTATCCGCGACGAGCAGACCAATCAACCCATGACCATACCGGAAGTGCAAAGGGAGCTGCAGGAGGTGAAGCAGGAGTATTTGGCGGGAGCGCGGCGATAGCGCGGGCTATTGACGTCGTGCTCCCTTGAAGAAAGGGGAAAAATGCGCCTGGTTCTGGACGTAGGTAAAAAATACCCGGAAATCACCGGTCCCATGTCGGATGCCTTTGCCCATGAACTGCATGAAGTCGCGGATCACAGCGAGTTCGAGGAGTTGGTGCTGGATTTCAAGGGAACCAAGGTCCTCAGTTCCATGGCCATGGGGGCAATTTTCCGCGAGTACAACAGCCTCAAAGACCAGGGGCGCCGACTGCAAATCATCAACGCTTCGCAAAAAGTCACCCATCTGCTGCGCATGGTGAATATGGCGGATCTGCTCATTCGCGACAGCGGGGCCTAACCAAATCGGGAGATCGGCCATGAAAAAGAAACCCTCCGTCGCCAATGAAACCGCTGAACGCCTGGATGTTTTTTGCGAAAATTTGCGCGCCATGAAGCTGACGGGGGCGGTTCTCGACTCTCAGGCCGACATTTTCTACTACACCGGCTTTACCGGTTCCGACTCGGTCCTGGTGGTGTCGGCCGGCAAAAGAAAAACCTGGCTGATTACCGATTCGCGTTATAGCGAGGAAGCCGCCCAGACCGCGCCCGACTGCGAGACGGTCCTGTGGAAGGAAGGCTTCGCCGCCTTTACCGGGCGGGTCCTCAAGAAAAACCGGCTGCGGAAAATTGGCTTCACCCCCTCCTCCCTCCGCGTGAAATTTTTCGAGGAAATGCAGAAAACCGCCGCCAACCCCGACGGCTGGACCGACGTCGCGACGGAAATTTTCCGCCAGCGCGCCGTGAAAAGCCCGGCCGAAGTAGAAGCCATCCGCACCGCCATCCGCACGGCCGAAGAGGCCTTCCTGGCGGCAAAAGCCCATTGGCAGGTCGGCATGCGCGAATGCGACGTCAGGAACGACCTCGATTACGAAATGCGGCGGCGCGGCGCTTCCGACCCTTCCTTCGAGACCATCGTCGCGGTCGGCGCCAATGCCAGTTTGCCGCATGCCCACGCCGGCAACGGCAAAATCGCCCCCGGCAAGATGCTCCTGGTCGACTGGGGCGCCCGGGTGAACGGTTATTGTTCCGATGCGACCCGCACTTTATGGCCGGGGGATATTCCCAAGCTCTGGCGTAAGCGTTATGAAGCGGTGTGCGGGGCGGGGATGGCCGGTTTGGGGGCTATCCGCCCGGGTGTTTTGGGAAAGGACGTTCATGCCACGGCCAAGGCTTTTTTGGCCAAGGCCGGAATCGGGGAACAGTTCACCCACGGTTTGGGGCATGGGGTCGGGATTGTCGTGCATGAGGAACCGCGGCTTAACCCGACCGGCAAGGAGCTGGCGGCGGGGAATATTGTCACGGTTGAGCCCGGGGTTTATTTTCCCGGCTCGGGCGGGATTCGGGTCGAGGACATGGTGTTGGTCACGCCGGAGGGGGGCGAGAGCATGAGTTCATTGCCGCGCGGGGCGGAGGCGGCGGTGTTTTGACCATGTTCTCGCCTCTCCTCCACAAACAGCATTCCGCTTTCTGGATCCACCCTGCCCAGGTCGCCGGTTAAAAACAGCTTGCCGTCCTCCTCCCCCAATCCGAAAGGGTTGGCTACGAACTTTTGCCGCGTTAAATCCGGATCGTTCAAATAACCACTCGCAATCTGGCCCGATAGGCAGATCTCCCCCGTCTCGCCCGCATTGACCCGATTGAGATTCTTGTCCAAAAGATAAAGGCCCGTTCCCGCATACGGCCCGCCGATGGGGGCATTCAGGTAAGGGCGATCAATCTCGGCCGATGTCACCGGACCGCAGGTCTCGGCTTGGCCGTAAACATTGACTATGCGGGTAAAAACGCTGAAAAGCCCCCCCACCCGGGCCATGCCGACAAAAAGCGTCCTCAAGTCGCCGT
Source organism: Planctomycetota bacterium (assembly GCA_031555915.1). GTDB lineage: Bacteria > Planctomycetota > SZUA-567 > SZUA-567 > SZUA-567 > JAJBSZ01. Next base: position 11,566 of record JAVBTZ010000058.1, on the reverse strand, counting down.
CGGCACGATCCAGATAAGCGGCCGCATCTCCCGGCGCCAAGCTGGCGAAAGTGATGCCGTTGTCCTTGATATAACGCACCAGGGCCGGCAAATCCCCCGCCACCCCGCCCGCCGCCACATGCAAGGTGGCGCCCAAGGCCAACGGCGTAAGCGTGTCGGCGACCATGCCGATGTAATCGTAGGGAAACAGCGACAGGAACACATCCTGATCCGTAAAGGACCGGGCATTGCCTTGAACGGCCAGGGAAAGGGTGCGGTGGGGAATCATCGCCCCGCGCCGATGCCCCTCCGCATCGGGCGTGAAAAAGACCATCGCCAAATCGTCGATGGACGGCAGGTTTTCCGCCGTCACCACCAGGGGCTCCTGGTTCAGGGTTTGCCCGTCCAGCCACGCCCGATCCAGAATCAGCCGGGCCGAACATTCGCCGGCTATCTGCCGGAGCAACTCCGGCTCGGCGTCGGTGCCGACCGGGCAAAAGGCGGCCCCGGCCTTCCAGACCCCGAGAATCCCCGCCAACGGCGCCAGGCCGGCTTCAAGATGAATGGGGACAATGTCCCCCCGACGCACCCCCGCTCCCTGCAGGGCGCCGGCTATGGCGTCGGCAAGCGCGTTCAGACCGCCGTAAGTCAGGTAATCCCCCTGGCAGTGCACCGCCGGTTTACTGCCGTAGAGTGCGGCCGATTTCGCAAACAAGTCGATAAAAAAATTCGCCATAGGCGCTCCTTCGCCTCACAGTCGACTTTCCGCCAAAATCGGGCCAACCGCCATCCGATTTTTCGAAAAGTCCACTCACAGCCACCTCTTCCGCTTCAGATACCACACCGAAACGATCATGGTCAAAGCCATCAAAGCCAGCGAAAAAAGATAACCGTGCTTCCATTGCAGCTCCGGCATGATGTTGAAGTTCATGCCGTAAATCCCCGCAATCACCATCGGCGGCGAGAACAGCACGGTCACCACCGACAACAGCCGGATGATTTTATTCTCGTCGATGTTAATCATCCCCAATACCGCGTCCAGATTGAAGGACAGCTTGCTCATGAAAAACGACGCTTCGTCCGATAGCGCCATAAGGTCCGTCTTGATCGAATTTAGCACCATCCGGTCCTCACCCAGCCAACTCTCCGGCACATAGGTGCTGGCGAAATTCACCGCCATCTGGAGGGAAGTTATGGACTCGCGAATGTTCGACACGTTCTCGCCCATCCGGCCGATGAGGCGAAGGGCAACGTCCAATTCCGGACTTTCCGTTTCGCTTTCCCCATTGCCGTAGCCGGGACGGTGGAACAGGCGCGAGGTGAGGTCTTCCATATACCGCATCGACAATTCGATGTTGTCGGCCCGGTCCGCCACCGCTTCCTCCAGGAGGCGGCAGAACACCCCCACCGGGGTCTGCGGAATCTCCCGTTCGGCGCGTATGAGCTGGGAAACGCGATCGAACGAATAAAAATCGGCGTAACGGATGGTGAGCAGCACGTTCTGCTTGAGTATGAACGCCGCCGGCCGCGGCGGAATCACCCCCTCGGCCCGAGGCAGAAGATTCGCCACCATCACCACCGCGTCGGCCTCTTTGTAGAGCCGGCTGGAAAGCTCGATTTCGGTGATGTCGTGGCGATTGGGAACTTCGAAGCCCATCAGCTGGTCCAGCTGATTCAGTTCCGCGTCGGTGGGGCTTAGGGAATCGATCCACAGTATCTCCCGATCGGACTTGGCCAATACCGCCGGTTCGGAGCTCAACTTTCCTCCGGCAGTAAGGCGGTAGGCGGTAGGCATGGCGGAGACTCCGTCGGGAAAAGACGCCCAAGAACCAGTACCTTGTCTTCGCCAAAACCAACTTCCGGCGCTTCGGCTTGATTGGTACCACCGACCAGTTGCTGAGGTGAATTCAACTACCGAGGCACAGAGAACCGCCACCTCTATTCATTATCCAAAAAAACGCGGTTCTCCGTGCCCACGGTGTCTTTGTCGTAAATAAACTTTTTCAGCATTTCAGTCCGTAGCCAGTATACATACAGTTTGGCGTAACACATGATATGGCAAAACCTGATCTTACGCAAGGTCATTCGCCCCCGCTTCCCTTACTCGTAAGTAATCCTGGGATCCACCACCGCATACAGAATGTCGGACAGTAAAATCCCCACCAACACCAGGACCGTCGCCAACCCCATCTCCGTCATCAACACCGGATAGTCGCGGCTCGATATCGCCTGCAAGCCCAAGGTCCCCATGCCCGGAATGTTGAACAGGTACTCTATAATCACCGTGCCGCCAATCAGACTCGGCAGCAACGCCGCCGCCAAGGTAATCAGGGGAATCAGGGAATTACGGAAAATGTGCCGGAACAACACCGCCCAATCCCCCAACCCCTTCGCCCGGGCCGCCCGGACAAAATCCTGGCGAATCGTCTCCAGTACCGCCGAGCGGGTAAAGCGGCTTAAACTGGCAAAGCCGCCGTAACTCATGCAAATCACCGGCATTACGTAATGGAGAGCCGTCCGGCCCAGGGAATGCCAGTAGCTCTCGTCAGGGAGCGCCTCCTGGGTTAGCCCGCTGATCGGCCACCACGGCAGATACTTCGACACCAAGAGAATCATCAAAATGCCTATCCAAAAGGCCGGCAAACTGTAGAGGATGAAAAAAAAGGTCGAAATCGTCCGGTCCGCCCACGAACCCTTACGCACCGCCGAATACAAGCCAAAAGATATCGACACCAAGTATACCAGCAAAAACGACCAGAGATTCAGCTTGATGGTCGGCGGCAGCTTTTCCGAAATCACCTTCCACACCGGCGTTCCCAAACTCAATACAATCGAGTCGCCGAAATCGCCGTGAATCACCCCACCCCGGCCCCGCTCCCGGTCCCCCGCCAACCAATGCCAATAACCCACGTACCAGGGACGATCCAAATAAAAACGCCGCCGAAATTCCCGCGCCGCCGCGCTCTCACCGGGTTTCCGCGTTCCCACTCCCCCCTCTTCACCCCCGCCGCCGCCGCCAAGGATACTGGTCTTGACCGGATCCCCCGGCGCCAAACGCATCATGCCGTAACAAGCTACCGTAATAACCAGCAAGGTGGGTAGCATCCAGAGAAGACGCTTCAACAAATACGCCCGCATGCCCTTGTCTCCCTTATTTTATGCCGTTACCGGGGTCGTCAATCCAATTCCTCTGCGAATATCCCCCCCCCATCGACAACTCCATCTCCCTGGCCCGCCGCCGCTTTTCGCGGTTGATCCGCTTGCGGTCAACCGCCTTGCGAAAAGAATCGACAAATTTGCAGGATAGGTAATAGGAAGGAATCGCCAATGCCAACCCCACCACCACACACCCCAACCACAACGGCAACTGCATCTCCCAACCCATCGACAACAGTTCGTGAAACGCGTGCTTCACCCCGTCCCACCACAGGGCCATCTTGCCCATCCCGGGAAGAGGCTCGGGAGGCGTGATCATCTTTCTGAGAATCACCGCCAAATCCGCCAACGGCGGCCCACCGACAATCTTCCATCCCACCCAATAATTGAAAGAATAAATCGGCACCATCGTCACCGGATTGGTCAGCCATATCGGAAAAATCGGCACCAGCTTGTTGGCCTTGAAAATGGAACACACCACCACCGCCACCGCCATCTGAATGCCGATAATCGGCAGCCAACCGACAAAAAAACCTATCGCCACCCCCATGCCAATTTGCTGCGCCGTCCCCGTCGCTTTCCCAAGGGCGCGTAAGGTGCGACGCAACAGGTATTTGAGTCTACGGGATGAAAACATAAGCCCATTTTACCGAAAGATACCGGGATAAATCAACATGGCGTCTCCATACGAATAAAAACGCCATCCCTCCGCCACCGCCCGCCCATAAACCGACAACAACCGCTCCCGGCCAACCAGCGCCGACACCAGCACCAACAGGGAAGACCCCGGAAGATGAAAATTGGTGATTAAACCATCCACCAAACAGAAATCATAACCCGGACGTATGAACAAATCCGTCCATCCCGACAACTGTCCCGTCGCCGCCGCCGCTTCCAATGTCCGCACCGAAGTCGTGCCGACCGCGATTATCCTCCCCCCCGCAGCCTTCACCGACCGCACCCGCGCCAAGGTCTCCGCGGAAATCCGGTACCATTCCTCGTGCATCCGGTGCTCGGCCAAACGCTCCGCCTTAATCGGCCGGAAGGTCCCGGGGCCCACGTTCAGGGTGACTTCGGCCAAACCTATCCCCCGCTCCTCCAGCCTGCGGTCCAACTCGGGGGTGAAATGGAGGCCCGCCGTGGGCGCGGCCACCGCGCCGGGATTCGCGGCATAATGGGTCTGGTAACGGATGGCGTCCTCGGGGGTGGGAATCTTCCCCGGCCTATTGATATAGGGGGGCAGTGGGATCTGTCCATGCCGCTCCAACGCAGCCATGAAAGCGCTCCCCGCCAAAGGAAATTCCAGCCAGACCATCCCTTCGGGTCCGCGTTCACGCACCGTGGCGGCCAGTTCGCCGTTGACGCCAAAAAAAATTTGCCGGCCTTCCTTGAACCGGTTCGCCGGACGCGCCAGGCAAAGCCAGCGTTCACCCCCGCCTGCCAACCCCGCCGCGTCGTCCCGCCGCACCAATAACGCCTCCGCCGCGCCGCCGCCGGACCGCGTCCCCACCAGCCGGGCCGGAATGACCCGGACATTGTTCCGGACAAGCAGATCTCCCGGCCGCAAATGGTCCGGGAGATGCTGGAAGGTCGTTTCCCCCACTCCTCCTTCGCGGCCCAACAGCATCAGCCGGGAGGCATCGCGGCGGGCCGCCGGCGTGGCGGCAATCCGTTCGGGAGGGAGAGTGAATTGATATGAGGATAGGAGATCGTCTTGGGACAAGTCAAATTTCGCAATTCATGCGGCCGAATTCCTCCGGTGTAAGGGCTCTTCACCGCGCCTTCGCTTCACACCCCTTCCGACCCGCCCCCATCAGTATATACGGGGCCGTTGAACTCCGCGGGCTCCGGCGTTTTCTCGCCCCGGCTGGAACGCTTCGCCGCCGCCACCGCCTGCTCATTAATGAAATCCCGCACCTGGACCAAAACCTCCACCGTCAGGCCCCCAGGTATCAACCGGTCGACGATGTCGCGGACTTTCCGCTTGATGCTGTCGATGCGCTTCAGGACATCCTCCTGTCGGCGCAGCTTCAATTCCACCTCGCACAGCATAGGCTTCCCTTCCCCGCGCGGCTTCAGGGTCACCACCGGGTCGAGGATGTCCGGCTCGGCCTTGAGGTCGCGGAGAATCATCATCTCCAGCGAGGGAACGGAAAACTCGGCTATGCCCTGTTCCGTGGTAATCCGCAAATTCGACCTGAGCCCGCCGGTCTTCCACTCCCGCACCAACAGGTGGATGTTGATCCCGACCAGGAAAACGCCAATCAGGAAAAACAACAGCCGCGGCCCCCACGCCTCCACCAAACCCTCCGGCACCTGCTGCAGAGCGTCAGTGGCGAAAAAGGTCAGGAGAACCAGGTAGGCGCCGGCGAGGACGGTGACGGTGACATTGGCGAAATCGACAACTTTACGCATGGTTTCCTCTCCGCGTTCAGGAATAAAGCTTGTCGACAAAATTGATGTCGAAATCGGCATTGACGAAAGCGATGTTTTCCAGCATGGCCAGATGGAAGGGAATCGTGGTGGGAATCCCCTCCAAAATGAATTCCCTTAACGCCATCTTGGCCTTTTCGATGCACTGCGGCCGCGTCTCGGCGTGGACAATCAACTTGGCAATCATCGAATCGTAGTACGGTTTCACCCGGTAGCCGGAATAAATGAACGAATCGGTGCGGACGCCCGGGTCCTCCGGGTGCACGAACAGGGTGACCTGGCCCGGGCGGGGCGCGAACTTGTGATCCGGATCCTCGGCATTGATGCGGAATTCCATGGCGTGGCCGGTGTGGCGGATGTCCTTCTGCCGCCAGCGGAGAGGTTCACCCGCGGCGATGCGGAGTTGTTCCTCGATTAAATCCAGACCCGTGACCATCTCCGTCACCGGGTGCTCCACCTGAATCCTGGTGTTCATTTCCATGAAATAGAACTGGCCCTTCTCCAGCAGGAATTCGATGGTGCCGGCGTTGGTGTACTCCGCCGCCTTGCAGAGCTTCACCGCGGCGTCGCCCATGGCGCGGCGAATCGACTTGTCAATCGCGGGCGATGGCGATTCCTCGATCAACTTCTGGTGCCGGCGTTGCGTCGTGCAGTCGCGTTCGCCCAGTTGAATGCAGTTGCCGTGTTCGTCGCACAGGACCTGCACCTCGACGTGCCGCGGCTGGGTGAGGAATTTTTCGATGTACAGGCTGCCGTCGCCGAAGGCCGCTTCGGCCTCGGCCCGGGCTTGGGACATGGCGATCCGCAAGGCCGCCTCGTTATGCGCCACGCGAATCCCCCGGCCGCCGCCGCCGGCCGAGGCCTTGACGATGACGGGATAACCAATTTGCCGGGCGACCTTGAGCCCCGCCTCGTCGTCGGCGAGAATCCCTTCCGAACCGGGCAGGACCGGCACGCTGCAGGATTTTGCCAATTCGCGGGCGCCCGCCTTGTCGGACATTCTCCCCATCGCCTTGGAGGACGGCCCCACAAAAGCGATGTCCAAACTGCGGCAGATGTCGGCGAAATGGCCGTTTTCCGAGAGAAAACCGTAACCGGGATGAATGGCGTCGACGTTGGAGATTTCCGCCGCCGAGATAATGGACGGGATGTGCAAATAGGACCGACCCGACTCCGGCGGGCCGATGCAAATGGAGACGTTGGCCATGCGGACGTGCAGGGAGTCGCGGTCCGCCTCGGAGAAGACGGCCACCGATTCAATCCCCAATTTCCGGCAGGCGCGGATGATGCGGCAGGCTATTTCGCCGCGATTGGCGATAAGAACGCGTTTGAACATAGTCTGCCCTAACCCTTACGCAACAAAAACAGCGGTTGACCGTATTCGACCGGTTCGCCGCTTTCCACCAAAACTTTTTCGATCCGGCCGTCGACTTCGGCGCGGATTTCGTTCATGATTTTCATCGCCTCGATGATGCACACCACCGAGTCTTTCCTGACCGCGTCCCCTTCCTGCACGAACGGGGCGCTTTCCGGCGACGGCGAGCGGTAGAAGGTGCCGACGATGGGGCTCTTCACCGGGATGAGCGAAGGGTCGTCCGGCTTGGGGGCCGCCGGTTGGGGGGCCGGGGCCGGCGCCGGCGCCGGCGGCAACATTCCGCCCATCCCCGGCATGCCCGGCATGGCCATCATCCCTGGCATCCCTGACATCGGGTGCGCGGGAGGAAGGGGGAAGGCGCCTTGTTTCCTGAGCGCCACCGAGAATTCCCCTTCCTGCAATTCCAATTCGACTATGTCGTTCTCCTTCATCATGGTGAGGAGAGCGCCAATTTTTTCCAGAGTATCACTCATAGGCAAATCCGATTTAAAAGTGGCTGGGTTGGTTATCCGAAAAAATCAAGCCGGCCGCCGCCCGATATTCCCAAATAATCGACGATATGGCAGTCCGTTATCCCAAAATATAAAACACCTGCCGTTACATACGTATTTCGCATTATAACAATACTTCTCCCCGGCACAAGCGGCTTTCCCGCCGAGAGCCGGATTCATTGAAACAAAACCCCATCTCTAGCCGTAAAAGTCCAACATTTGCAATAACACCGGCCCCGCCCTAAGTTTACGCTCCAAAACCTGCTGGCAGTAATCGATCAAAAAGCGGAGCAGCCGTTGCCGCTCCCCCGACTGAAGCGCCAATTCCCCGCTCTCCCGCCCCGCCCCCCGCTCCATCAGGGACGCCAGCCCCGCCGCGCTGATCGCCATCCCGCCCCTGACTCGGCCCCGGCAGTGGAAGCACAGTAAACCGCCCTGGCGTCCCCCCAAGGCCCAACCGCCGTCATGTTTCCCTGCCTCCGCCTCCGGTCTCGCGCCGCAGATTACGCAACGCTTCACCTCCAAACCAAACCCGAGCCAGCGCAATACGTCCATAATCGTCAATTTGAGGGTGCGTCCGACCAGTATGTTTTTCTCCCGCGGCGAAAAAGGCGACGCCGCCGCCAGCCGGGCATGGGCCGCCGGATCCCCAAGACCGGAAAGAATGCCGAGAGCCCCGGACAGGGTGGCGAAAAGTTCGCTCTGATTTTCGCCGGGGAGAACCGCCTCCGCCAGCAAATCCGCCAAAAAACCCGCCGCCGCAAACGCCGACGGCAAAAAGCGGAGGCCGACATGTTCGTCGGCGAAGGCGGCCTCGATCAGCAGATCCAGCCCCGCCGCCGAGCGCTTCAGGACCAGGACGTCCTCCTTCTGATAGAGGTCCAAATGTCCGAACATCGGGCTTTTTTCGCGGCGGCAGCCTTTGGCCAGGACGTCCAGGCGGCCGTATTCACGCGACAGGAGGGTCACGATCAGGCTGCTTTCGGAAAAGCGGCGGTTTCTAAGGATGATGGCTTGGGTTTTCAGGGCGGTCATCGGGACGAGGCTTCCTCGACTTCAGGAAAATCCCTCATACCCTCCCGCCAATAACCCGGCAACGGCGCGGTTATGGACAACGCCTCCCTTCGCACCGGATGCACAAAACCCACCCGCCACGCATGCAGAAGTATCGCCCGCCCCCCAAACACCGCCTCCGGCCGGGCCAGGCCCCCAAACGCCCCGTAACGGAAATCCCCCACCACCGGCCAACCCGCCCCAGCCAACTGGCAACGAATCTGGTGCTTCACCCCCGTCTGCAAATCCACCTCCAATAACGCCCGGCCGGCCGCCGGCGACTCCGCCAAAACCCGGTAACCCAACCGCGCCTCCCGCGCCGCCGCGGTTTTCCTTTCGACCAGCCGCATCCCGCCATTACCCGCCGGCTCCAGATAATTCACCAGCTCCCCCTCCCTGGCCAGTCCGGCCGCCGTTTCCACCACCGCCAGATAAGTCTTGGCAATCTCCCGCCGCCGAAACAACTCCGCCATCCGGCCCGCCGCCTTCTCGGTTCTGGACAAAAGCACCACCCCGCTGGTCGGACGGTCCAACCGATGCAAGAGCGCCAAATAAACCTTGCCCCGCTTGGCGAAGGCGACCCGCAGCCATTCGCGCACCATTGCATCCAACGGCCTGTCGCCCGACGCGTCCGGCTGACTCGGCACGCCGCCCGGCTTGTTCACCGCCAAGAGATGATTATCCTGGTGTAGTACTTGCAAAGCGGCGGCGTTTACGTTATGTTCCTGCACTGAGAATGTCCTCTTCACTTTTCAGGAAAAAACCCCCCATGCCCCCCAAAAAACCGCACCGCTCCAGCGGCGCCGCCCGCGGCAACCCCCTGCCGGCAAGCCGCAAAAAAACCGGCCCCAAACACCCCAAGCCGCGCCCCCCGCGCCCGGGCGAGGCCAAAGCCCCCCGCATCACCCCCAACCGCCGCCATGGCTTCGCCGGTGGCGACAGACCCTACGACTACGCCTTCTACGAAAACGAACCCGCCACCCCCGAATACCTGCAACGGCTCTTCAACCAACATGCCTTCCCCGTCGACGCCAGGCAACTCCGCCGCTTCTGGCTCTATTACGACCTCCTCCGCACCCATAACGCCAGCCTGGACCTTACGCGCATTATGGGGATCGAAGCCACCGTTCTCAAGCATTTCATCGACTCCGCCGTCATCCTCCGCTGGTTCGACCCCACGGGACCGGTCCTGGACATCGGCTCCGGGCCCGGCTTCCCCGGCCTCCCCCTGGCGATTATGCGCCCCGACCTCAAGTTCATTCTCGCCGAAAGCCGGGGAAAACGGGTAAAATTCCTGGAAGACACCATAAAAACCCTCGGCCTCGCCAATGTCCGTGTTTTTCCCAAATCGGTCCGCGAAGACTCGCCGCTCGGCGAAGATTACGGCGTGCCAATCGGCGACGTCGTCACCCGCGCCCTGGAAAGCATGTCCCCGACCCTCGAACGGGTGCTGCCGTTCATCCTGCCGGGCCGGCGGGCGGCTTTCCTGAAAGGGCCGGCTTGCGACGAGGAAATCGCCGCCGCCCTGACCCAATTCGCCGGAATTTACCGCTTGGAACTGGATCACAAATACGATCTGCCCGAATCGGACCAGCCACGGCGCCTGGTAATTTTCGTCAAATGCCCGCTGTCCCGCTAAATCTTTGGGTCCCCGTCCTTACCGTCCAATCTCAGGGCGCCTCTAAAAATAGCTATTTTTTGAGGCGCCCCTCATCACAATCGGCCGTTAAAATAAATATGGCGTTTTTTCTTCAATTTAACTCGACCATATTGTAAAATACAGAAGCATGTTTCGTCGATAAATCAACCCGCGGCTTTCCTCATATTTTCCCTTCTGGAAAAGGACCAATCCATGCGACTCTCTATGGCAAATAAGATCTACGCGGTCGTGGTATTGATGGTGCTGATCACCTTGATAATAGTCGGGATCGCACTATACGGCATTTCGTCATTGAACCACTCCATGGATTACCTGGGACATCTGTCGCGGTCCGCCGCCGATTTGCAGACCATGGACAAGCTCGTTCTGCTGCGCCGGGCCCTGACCACCACCATCATCTCCTCCGTAGACGAACCCGAAATGCGTAAACTCATCGATACCGATATGCGTAAAAGCGATGCGGACATGGAACGGGAGATCAAACTTTACGAAGAAGACCTGCCCCCCCCACGAACCCAAACGCAAACCACGAACCTCGAAACCCTGCGAAAATACTGGGGCGATTACGCCGCCATCACCAAACGCATCGGCGAACTGTCCTACGAAAACGCCAACCAAAAAGCCTACCTCATGAACGAAGGCATGATCGAATTCTGGGATAAAATGGACCAGGACCTCGAAACCATGGCCCAATTCATCACCAAAAACAACGACCAGCCCATCTGGAGCCTGTACACCCCCCTAAGCCGCATCATCCGCGTCAATCTGATGCATTACCGGCTGATTATCGCCAAGTTCATCCCCGAAACCAACCAGGCCAAATCCGACTCCTATGAAAAACAACTCGCCGACCTGACCTCCGGCATCAACCGGGACCTGGAAGAAATCCAGAAAAACGTGCCCGCCCCCACCGGCGGCGCGATGGCGGCGGATTTATTGCGCCGCTACCGCGACACCGGCCTCCCCGGCTACAACCGCATCATGGAACTCGGCCGGCTGAACTCCAACGTCAAGGCCACCCAACTCCTGGACGGCGACGGCCGCGTCGCCCGCAACCGCCTGGACGAATTCACCACCGGCATTGTCAACCAAGCCATGCAGGACATGAACCAAGCCATCCACCACGGACAAGCCCTCGGCGCCTGGATGGACCGACTGATGATCGCCGTCAGCGCCATCGGCATCGTCGTGTCTGTCATACTTGCCTATTATATCATCTCCCGTATCATCCGCCGCCTGAACGGCATCATCGCCCACCTCGAGGACAGTTCCGCCCAAGTCAACCAGGCCGCCTCGCAAATCTCCTCCTCTTCCCAAAGCCTGGCCGACGGCTCCACCGCCCAGGCGGCCAGCCTGGAGGAAACGTCCTCCGCCCTGGAAGAAATGGCCTCCATGACCCGGCAAAACGCCGACAACGCC
>JAVBTZ010000042.1:0-2732 GCA_031555915.1 Planctomycetota bacterium | reverse complement strand
CGTCGACGTCCTCGGCGATGATCAGGAGCTGGACGTGGGACTTGGAGACCTCCTCGAGGCGGGGAACCAGGTCCTGGGCGTTGGAAATCTTCTTTTCGTAGATGAGGATGGCGCACTTCTCGAACACGCATTCCATGCGTTCGGGGGAAGTGGCGAAGTGGGGGGAGAGGTAGCCGCGGTCGAACTGCATGCCTTCGACGACGTCGATGGTGGTTTCGATGCTCTTGCCTTCCTCGACGGTGATGACGCCGTCGGCCCCGACTTTTTCGAACGCGTCGGCCAGGAGTTTGCCGATGCGGGCGTCGTTGTTGGCGGACACGGCGGCGACGGCGGCGATGTCGGCCTTTTTGCCCTTGATGGGGGAGGCGAATTTTTCGATTTCGGCGGTCATGGCTTTCACCGCCTTGTCGATGCCGATTTTGAGGGCCATGGGGTTGGCGCCGGCGACGACGTTTTTCATGCCTTCGACGACGATGGCTTCGGCGAGGACGGTGGCGGTGGTGGTGCCGTCTCCGGCCTTGTCCGAGGTCTTGGACGCGGCTTCCATCACCATCTGGGCGCCCATGTTTTCATACTTGTCCATCAGCTCGACTTCCTTGGCGACCGATACGCCGTCCTTGGTGACGGTGGGGCTGCCCCAGGATTTGTCGAGAATGGCGTTCCGGCCGCGCGGCCCGAGCGTGACTTTTACGGCCTGTGCCAGTTTCTGCACGCCATCGCGCATTTTTCCCCTGGCTTCGGCGGCGAACACCAATTTTTTAGGTGCCATAACTACTTTCCTCCTGCAAACGGTGACAAATGGATTCAAAGACCGAGCTAGCGAGTCTGAACAACACTATCTGAACGCCAAAACACTATCTGAACGCCAAACAAAAATTATGGAGTCCCTGCCGGGCTCCATAAGTCAGCGGTATGCTTGGGGATGGTAGCAATTTTCCTGCCAGCCAACCGGTGCCGCCCATAAAAAAACAGCGGCCTCCTGGCCGCCTTCCTAAGTAAAACATATATCAAATAATGGCGGATTGCAAGTAAAACACTTTTTTTTATCGACGAATCGGGGCGATCCTTCGTTTGGCCGTTTCCCGCCAGAGTGTTTGTCATAATGACCAAGAGGCGCCGCGAAGTTCTCCATCGGGATAAGGCGCAATTTTTTTTCGCCTCATGCCGAAACTATGGCTCAAGATTTTATCGGAATGTCCGATTATAATTGTGTAGCCGGTTGAATCGGCAATCCGCCAATCCATATCGGGTTGCGGTTTTTTGGGAGAGCGCCATGGACATCCATTCCGCCAATCGTAACGGTCAGTTCATCGGATCCTGTTTTGCCTTGGCGCAGTCCATGATCAATGCGGTTGCCTCGAATTGCGCATCGGTCGCGAAAGGCGTTCTTTCTTCCCCTTCCAAGACTACCATGCAGGCGCGCCAGCGTGCCGCTTCCACCCGGATTCGTCGCAATGTGTTGACGGACGAACTGTTGCGGGATTTGTGCCGGGATGTGGATCTGGTTTCCCAATGCTGAATTCGAACCCGGCTCTTTTGCGACGACAAACGAATTGATCACGGGCGGCCCTTGTGGCCGCCCCCCTTTCATATGCGAACAGGTTGCGGAATAAGGCTTTCGTGTGCGAAAGGCGGGCGGCCACGAGGGCCGCCCGTTGGGTGGATTGCTTGCGATCAAAGAACCGTGCATTCCGAATACGATCCTGTTATACTTTGGTCATGTTAGACAACCATATCGATGCCATCCCTTTTTCCGTCCCCGGCGTCGCCGGCGTCCGCTGCCTGTTTTCGACCAGGCGGGCGGGCGATATGGCATTGCGGGACGATCCTGTCCAGCGGGCGGCGGCGGTGGACAACCGCGAGCGTTTCATGGCCGCCGCCGGGTTCGGCGCATGGGCGGATCTGCATCAAGTCCATGGCGACACGCTCGTCCCCGCCAAAGGCCGCCGCCGGGTGGACGCGGGCGAAACGGACGAGGCGGACGGGTTGTATTCGTTCGAAAAGAGGGTGGGGCTGATTATCCAGACCGGCGATTGCCAGCCGATATTGTTGGCGCGGGACGACGGCGGCGCGGTTGCCGCCCTGCATGTGGGGTGGCGGGGCAATGCCATGAATTTTCCCGGAACGGCGGTGGAACGGTTGTGCGCCTTGTTTTCGTGCCGGCCGGAGCGGCTGGTAGCGGTTCGGGGGCCGTCGCTCGGACCGGCCGCCGCCGAGTTTGTCAATTTTGCCCGCGAGTGGCCGAAAGAATTCGAACCCTGGTATAACCCTGCCGGCAAAACGGTCGATTTGTGGGCGCTAACCCGCAGCCAACTTGAGCGGGCCGGCATGCGGCCGGAACGGATTTTTTCGTTGGACATGTGCACCCGCGACATGGCGGAGTGTTTTTTCTCCTATCGGCGCAAGGAAATGGGGCGGCAGGTGGCGGCCATTTGGCGCGAGTAAGGCAACGGCTCGGGCTTCCGATTTTTGGCTGCGAAAAACGCATCGAATACCGGTAGGGGCGGCCCCACAGTACACGACTATTTTTTGCTTTTCTTTTCGTAACTTGTTATGTATGTGGAGGTTTGCGAGCCTCCCCCTCTCCCCAACCCTCCCCCCCTCCCGGGGGGAGGGAGAAGTGGTAGGCGCAGTGGCGCGGGAAAGACAATGCTCTTCTCGCAAACGCGTGCCCAGTATGCCCCCTCGCCCCCGTGAGGGGGAGAGGGTTGGGGAGAGGGGGTGGCTTTCAA
>JAVBTZ010000070.1:0-4469 GCA_031555915.1 Planctomycetota bacterium | reverse complement strand
TTAAAATAATTTTTTACCACAGAGAACACAGAGACCACAGAGAACCACTCTTAACTGCGGAATGACGTATAGCCCCGGGATTTAAATCTATTTATAGAAATGGCATTCAGGATTAACTTCCATCCGTAGTTTAAGGTGGTTCTCTGTGGTCTCTGTGTTCTCTGTGGTAAAAATTATTTTAAATCACCGCTTCGCAAAGACTTACCCTTATTTCAGCGCCATTCGGGACATGTCCCTATTATTCGGCGGTTAGAATAATAGGGACGCGCCGCCGAACTTTTGGCCCCTAAGAACCCCTCGCTCATTTCTCCTCCTGGCTTGGCAAGGGTTGAATGTTCGAAATCGACTCCTGGTAAATCGGCGTCGGCCAGCCGTCTCGGTTGCGAATCACCCGAATGACAATCGGCTTCTCCACCATGCCGTCCTTGGTCACCGAAGTCACGCCGGTGGCCAATTCCTCGTTATGCATCGCCAGAAGCGCTTGGCGGATCGACTCCGAATCGTAAGTCTCGGAGCGTTCTATCGCCAGCAGGATCATGGTGGCCGCCTCGTAGGAGCAGGTTATCTGGGCGTCGGGGAACTCGACCCCCGCCTCCAGCATCGAGGCCAGGAATCTCTGGTAGGGCTGGTATCGGGTTCGCGACGACTGCAAGACACTGGTGAAAAACGAACCGATGAGACGCTGGCCCGAAGCGTCGAAAACCAGCTGGTTGTCCCATAAATCCGGCCCGCACATCCTGACGTCGTTTAATTCGGGGAACTCCGCCACCGCCTGGATAATGTCGGTTATGTCCACGGCATAGCAGGGAATGAACAGGGTGTCGGGCTTGGCGGCGGCGATCTTCCGTAACGCCGCCCGATAATCCTCCAAATTATGCTCCAGATTATCCGCGTCAGTTTGATTCTCCGCGTCAGTCTGATTGGTCCCCGCCTGCGTTTCCTGCCGATTCGGACTGACGGGGAGGGAGTTCGCACCGATACTGGGGGTGAATTTCTCCCTGGCCACCACTTCCCCCCCCTCCACTTCCACCGCTTCGGCAAAATTATCGGCATAGGCGGTACTGGTTTCAAAGCGCGGGTCCACCAAGATCGCCGCCCGCCGCCGGCCAATGGTGTGAACCATGAACCGCGCCAAAGCCCTCGCCTGGGCCCAACCCGACGGCGCCATGCGGAAGGTCCACACCGCTCCCGGCTCGGGCTCGAAGGTGGTGCCAAGCGGGGTCACCAAAACCCGCTTCTTCGCCAGAGCCACCCTTTCCGATTCCCGCACCGCCCGACTCAGGATCGGACCGACGATTACCGGCACCACCGGGTCGGTGCTGTCGGCGAATTCCCGCACATATTCCACCGCCCGGTCCGGATCGGAATGGCTGTCGCGGATCAGCAGCCGCACGTGCCTCCCCTTTCCGGCGTTGGCATGGTTCCATTCCTCAATCCGGGTCACCAAGCCCAGTAACACCGACTCCCCGTACATCCCCAGCCTGCCCTCCATCGGCAGCACGGCGCCGATGACGAGTTCCTGAACCTTATTGTCTCCAGCCCCGCCGCCGGCTTGGATTGGCTTGGGAACAGTCACCGGTTTCGGGGGGGAAACCGGCGCCGCCGACTCGCCCGAGCAAACCGCACCCCCCGCCGCCGCCCCCACAGACAGGCTAAAACCAGCCACAACCGCCAACCGGTGAAAACCGGCGCCACCGCCATTAGTCCTTTTGGAAAACCCATACCGACTCTCCTCCGGCCTGCCCGGAAATAATAACGCCTATCCGCAAACTTCCCTTTGCTTATGGGCAAAGGGTTGGATAATATTGAGTTTTGCAGCTTCGTTACCGGGTTGGGCCAGTGCCAAAAAACAAATGCAGCGCTTGCCCCCGGCTCTGTTTATGATATGCAATTACCCTTTTTTTTTCCAGCGCCGCCTATTATCTAACATAGGGATCGCCATGCACAAATTAAAGTTACGCCTCATGCTGGTCTTTGCCCTTTTGATTGTCATGCAAATAATCATCAGCCTGGTCTGCGTCAAACTCCTGCAGTCGGCCAACTCCGCCCTCGAACGGGACGGCCGCGTTTTCACCCGTATCGAAGGTTTTTTGCAGGGAACCGACGAATTCATCAATTCCCACGACGCCACCTTCAACCAACTCCAGGGCACCCTGGACCACACCACGGAAGACTACCGCCAGACGGTGCAGGATCTCGACGCCATCGCCTCCAAGGATCTTCCGTTGATCGTTTTTGTCGCCGACGTCGACTACGCCCTCACCGATATCAACTCGGCCGAGCGCGGCCTCCTCCTCTCCCTCACCACCAAAAACATCGGCAAAGGTTCCCAGGAAAACATCCGCGCCGAACAGAAAAAGCAAATCCAGGAATCCCTCGGCGTAATTCGGGACGGCCTGTCCGAATACCACCGCCACATCGGGCAAGCCCCCCAACTGCAAAAAATCGTGCAGGAATTCCAGCCCGCCTTCGCCGCCTGGCTCGACAACCACAACCAGTTCATGGCCCACATCGGCGAACTGGAAAAACTCCAGTCCGAAATGTTCCGGGCCGGTCCCCGTTTCGAATCGGCCGCCCGCGCCGCCTACAACACCGTCTTCATCACCGGCCGGGACACCCGTGAACGTTGCCAGAACCTCCTCTCCGACATGCACGACCTGGTCCACGAAGGCATCACCAAAGCCGCCGACACCCGGGTGAAGCAACAGCTCGAATCCTACGAAAAAGCCAAGGCCAACGCAGCCCTGGCCAACAAGGTCCACCAGGAATCCTCCGCCCTGGCAAGCAACCTTAAAGCGGTGCAGGGCGAAACGGCCAACGCCATCCACGATTCCCACACCGCCCTGGCCGCCTTCAACCGCAACCTCTATTACCTGCTCTTTTTCCTCCTCCTCGCCATCGTCATCAGCGTGGTGGTCGGCTGGATAATGGTCGGCCGGATTTCCGAACCGATCAGCGACCTGACCTCGCGCATCTCCCGCCTGTCCCTGGGGGAATTGGGCGAGAACGTGCCGGAACGGCATCTGCGGCGCCAGGATGAAATCGGCCTGTTCGCTCAGGCCGTACAGGACCTCATCACCTCCACCCACTCGGAAATCCATCTCCTGAACGGCATGGCCAACGGCGATTACACCCTGAAAGTGGCCCTGCGTTCCCCCCAGGACCAACTCGGCCATTCCATCCGTTCCATGCTCGACACCACCAATCACGCCCTCGGCCAGGTGAACGGGGCGGTGCAGCAGGTGGCGGACAACGCCGGCTCGGTGTCGTCGGCGTCGCGGGCGCTTTCGGCCGGGGCGGTGAAGTCGGCCGCGGCCTTGGAGGAAATTTCCGCCTCCATCGCCATGGTCGACGAGCAGGCCCGTTCCAACGCCGAAAGGGCGGGGCAGGCCAGCGCGCTCGCGACCGGCTCCAGCCAGGCCGCCCTGAAAGGTTACGAGGCGGTCAAGGAAATGACCCAGGCGATGGAGGACATCCAGGCTGCCGGCGAGAAGATTTCCTCGGTGGCGAAGTTGATTGACAATATCGCCTTCCAAACCAATCTCCTGTCCTTGAACGCTTCGATTGAGGCGGCGCGGGCCGGCCAGCACGGGCGCGGTTTCGCGGTGGTGGCGAACGAAGTCCGCAACCTGGCCCGGCGGTCGGCCAAGGCGGTGGGGGAGACGACGGAGATGATCGGGGTCATGGCGGCCCGGGTCGCCGGCGGGGTGGAAATGGCGGAGAGGACCAATGCCGGCTTACGGGACATTGTCGATTCGACGGAACAGGTGGCGAAGGTTTTCGACGACATCGCGGTGGGTTCGCGTTCGCAGTCGGACGCGGTGAAGGCGGTGGCCCAGAGTTTGCACGAGATTGACGACGTGACCCGCCACAATGCGGCGAGTGCGGAGGAGACGGCCAGTTCGGCGGAGGCGATGTTGGGGCAGACGTCTTCCTTGGCGGAGATGGTGAAGAGGTTCAAGCTGGATGCGGAGGTTTACCGTGATGTGCGGGGGCAGCGGAATGGCATGGTCGGTGCGGGCGGAGGAAGGGGGAGCGGCAAAAAAAATGGCGGGGTAAAGTTGCTCACGGAAAAGAGGGAGGGGAAGGGGGGGGGAAAGGCGTTGCCGCCGCCCTTGCGGATGGACTACTGAGGCGGCGGGTGTATTAAACCACAGAGTCACAAAGAACACAGAGAACCGCGACCACAAATAATGCTTACCGACGACTCCTTGAAAATGTGAATTTAACCACAGAGACACAAAGAGCACAGAGAACCACAATTTTATTTGCCGACTCCCAAAAATGCGGTTCTCTGTGTCCTCTGTGTCTCTGTGGTTGAATAATTCGGCTCGACTGGTTTCCCCGCGGCGGCTCTAGTGCCCCGTAAAGCCTAAATTTTCGGATAGATTTGCGTTTTCGCGCCCTTGGGCAAGGCGGAGCTTCGCAGGCAATATTGAATATATTGTCAAGAAGCTCCAACGCAACCC
>JAVBTZ010000238.1:0-6307 GCA_031555915.1 Planctomycetota bacterium | reverse complement strand
TAGACGGCAGGGGAATCACCATGACGTCTCGTTGAAAAAGAAGAAGTACCGCCGTCATTGTAAATCCCCCTGGATTCCGGCGAAACCGCCCGTTAGGGGTGCAGCATCCGCACGCCCGCCGGAATGACGTGTGGGGGGAATGCGGGGAGACAGGATCCGGAGCCGCGTAACAGAGTTGAGATGCGCCCAGCCCAACCCTACTTGGCGAGGCGTTCATTTTTATTAGACGCCCTTCCTTTTTTGATCTGTCGGAGCGCCGCTTCGCTGGCTCCTAAGCGAGGTCGTTTTAACTGCGTTAAAACATAACCGCATATCGACAGGGGGGCTCGGTTCTGTCTGGTTAGACAGAACCAGTTGCGCCCCCCTAGAACCCCCGCAACCAGCCCGAGGCTGGATTTTATTAACCGCTTTTTAACCGCATCTTTACCGATTTTTAACCGCCTTTTTTTACCGCCTTCCTTCACAAATCCTTCTTCACCACCACCGCCACCACCCCCCGGTCGACAATCCGGGCTTGAAACTTACTCTTATTGGTAGTGTCCTCAACCGAAATGATGTCGCCAATCCCCCCTCCCCCTTGCGCCTTCCCCTTGCTGTAAACCTCCCAGCCCTTCCCTTCCGTCTTCACCACCACCGTCGACCCCCGCTTCACCGCTTCACCCAAAGGCGCGTCGTCCGCGAGAATCGCCTCGCCCGGTTTCAATTGTTTCTTCGCCTCGCGGCCGGCAACGGCTTCCGGTTTCGGCGGCAGGTAACCCTTGCCGAACTCCATCTTCACCCGGGAAACCCGCACGTCCTTTTTGTCCAGATTCTCTCCCCGACTGACGTTGCGGTTCGCCACCAAGCCCTGGGCAAACAACTCCGTATCCGCCACCACATCCACGAAACGCGGCTTGGCGTCGGCTTTGTCCCGCACCGACAGACGCAACTCCGCCCGGCCCGGCACCTGCCCCCCCATCTCCTGTTCGACCTTGACTTCGTAGGCGTCAAGAGGAATGTCCGCGTTGGCGTTTTTCACTTTCGCCTCGACTTCGATGTCGGAACGTTTCTGGGGACCGTTGCGGTAACGATCGGAAAGATAATCGGCGATGGCGTGGCCGACCCGCAGGGCCGACTCGCGTTCGAGTTGCAATTGGTCCGAATCGGGCCGGCGGGACGGCAGGTTTTTCGCCTCCGGCTTGAACGGGGCGGCGCCGGCCTGGCCAAGCTCTTGGCCCGAAGACCCGCCCAGGGCGGAGCCGTAAGTCAAACCGCCACGCGGGCCAGCGTCATAAACCGGACCCAGGGAGCGGAAGCCGACGTTGCGGTCGATTAAACCGCGCCTCTCGGTCCCTTCGCCGTAAACCAGAACCTGGTCGTTGCCGGAAAAAGCCACCCTGCCCCCAACCCCCATTTCGTAGAGACGGCTTTCGATGTCCCAACGGCTGATTTCGCGGATTTCTCCCCGGGAAGGGGCGGGGCCCAGGACCGTTTCCGCCACTTCGCGGGCGGCAGGTTGCGGACCGTCGACCCGGGCGACGTCGCAGATGCGGATATATTTGCCGGCGCTTTCCGCCTCCCGACGCACAATCACCACCACCTCGGCCCAGGCCGGCGGGGCTAGTAAGAAGAGGGTCAGAAAGAGGATAGGCCAATAACGACGCATGGGACCGTTCTCCTTGCCAGTTGTTTTTGGCTCGGCCGGAGTTATCGGAAGCAACCGCCATGCCAAAGCGCTAGCAAACCGTAAGGATGGAAACGCCGACTGCCAGTAGTATCGACCGGCCCGGGTCGGGGGATGCAGCCAAAATTTTACCCCGCCGGCGGAATCGGGCCGGGCGGACAAAAACACCTGGGAATCCGCCCTGGCGCGAAGGTCGGGCGGGCGAGGTTTAAAAACCTCCTCCCTAACCGCCTTTTTATTGTGGCGCGGAAATGATTCTCGGATACAATGTGGTAATACACGCTATCAACGTTTTTTTTTATGCACAATACCCTCAATCAGAGTATAGGAGAGCGCCGTGAAAAAATTCGCCCTGGTCTTCACCCTCGTCGTCACTTGTTGCTGCAGCCAAGCCTTCGCCGGAGATATCAAACTCCCCGATCCGCAAAAAGCCGGCGGCCCGGCCCTGTTCAACGCCATCGATCACCGCGCCTCCGCCACGCAAAACAGCTTCCCCACCGGCGACCTCACCCAACAGGACGTCTCCACCATCCTCTGGGCCGCCTGCGGCCAAAACCGCGACGGCAAACTCTGGACCGTACCCATGGCCATGGGCCGCCCGCCCTATTGCAAAATTTACCTCACCAACAAGGACGGCGCCTTCCTCTACGACTGGCGGACGCATTCCCTGGTCCAGGTCACCGGCGATAAAGTCCACAGCCGCATCCCCACCCAACCCTTTGCCAAAAATTCCCCGGCCAACCTGATCATCGTGGAAGACGGCGAACAAGTCGCGCAAATGAACGGCCCCACCGCCAATGAATTCCCGCTGGTCCTCGCCGGCGCGATGTCCCAGAACATCTACCTGGCCACCCAGGCGGTGTCGGTCGGCGCGCGGCTGGTTTACTCCATCAGCCGCGACGAAGCGGCCAAGGCCCTGAAGCTCGGGGAAAAGGACAAGGCGCTGTTCGCGATCATTCTCGGAAAGAACAAATAAAGGCCTTTTGAGAAGTGCCTAAAGGCATTTTTTTGAGATTCACTTGACAAAAATAGCGGAGAAAGAGATAATCTTTCCTTCGTGCCAATGAGACAACTATAACTAATTCGCGGCCGTCCGAGTCCGGCCGGGCCCTTGCACGGGCTGGAGCGTGAACCGGGTCAGGCGGGGAACCGAGCAGCCCTAAGCGGATCCGGCTTTGTGCAGGTCAGCCTGGTCGGACTCGGACGGCCTTTTTTTGCGGCCCAGCAAGAAGTGTAAGCCCCGGAAATTCTCATGTATGAAGTAATGGCCCGGCGTTACCGCCCCGCTCAATTCGACGAAGTGGTCGGGCAGGAACACATCGCGGCCACCCTCAAAAACGCCATCACCCGGGGTCGTGTCGCCCACGCCTATATCTTCACCGGCGGCCACGGTTGCGGTAAAACCACCATGGCCCGCATCCTCGCCAAAGCCCTGGTCTGCCAAAACGGCCCCACCCCCACTCCCTGCGGCGTCTGCCCCATTTGCCTGGACGTCGCCGCCGGGCGGGACGCGGACGTCCTGGAAATCGACGGCGCCTCCAACAACGGTATCGAGCAAATCCGCCAGCTTAGGGACCAGGCCGCTTATGTACCCAGCCGGGCCAGGTTCAAAATCTACATCATCGACGAAGTGCACATGCTTTCGGACGGCGCCTTTAACGCCCTCCTGAAAACGTTGGAAGAACCCCCGAAACACGTCAAATTCATCCTCGCCACCACCGATCCCCACAAAGTCCCCGACACCATCCTCTCCCGCTGCCAACGGTTCGATTTCCGTTTGGTGCCGGGACCGATTTTGGTAAAATTTTTCCGGGAACTGACCGGTAGGGAACAGGCCGCCATGCAACAGGACGCCCTGGAAGCCGTGGCCGCTTTCGCCGAAGGATCGGTAAGGGACGGCCTGGTCCTGCTGGACCAGGTGCTCTCGTTCACGGACGGCGAAGTGACCCGGCAGGAAGTGGAGGCGGTGCGGGGGGTGGCGTCGGCGGAAAGCGTGGCGGGAATATTCGCTTGCATAGACGCCGGGGATGTCCGTGGCGCTTTGGCTTTGGTGGATGAGACGGCCGCCCGTGGCACCAGCGTCGGGGATTTTCTGGACCAGCTGATAAGTTTTGGCCGGGACCTGATGCTCCTGTCGGCCGGGGCGGGGAAGGAGAGCGTCACCGCTTACGGTCCGGCGCGGGAGAGTTTATACCGGCTGGCGGAAAAAACCGATTTGGAAGCGGCATTGCTTTATCTTGACGTATTTACCCAGGCCAGGACCAGGGTCAGGACGAGAGCCCTTACGAACCCCTTGGTGGCCTTGGAAATGGCGGTGGCGCGGCTGGCGGGCCTAGGCGGGGTGGTGCCGGTGGCGGAAATCGTGGCGGGTTTGGGGGAACTGCCGCAGGCGGCGCGGGCGGAAGGCTCTGCCAACCAGGAACGTCGCCCCCAACCGGCGGCGTTGGAAGTCAAAGCGGAAGCGGTCAAAACTGAACCCTATTCGCAGGTAAAGCCGGAACCGAATTCGCAGGAAACAGCAAAGCCGGAACCAGTCAAGCCTGAACCGGTTAAACCTGAAGCGATTAAACCCGAAGCCAGCCAGACAAAAGCGGTAGCGGTCGAAGCGGCGCCGCTGAAACCGGATTTGCTTAAACTCGATACGGTCAAGCCGGACGCGGGCGAACCGGCGGCGGTGACGCCGAAGGCCGCCCGCGCCGAAGCGCCCGACCGCCGGAAAACGCACCCGGCCGACCAGGATGTCGTCTTCACAACCGAAGACGAGTATTGGGACGACGGCCACGAGGAAGCTCTTGCCGCCGGCAAAATGGGTACGCCTCCCCGGGCGGACCGGCCGGCCGTGGCTGTTTCCCCTGCGGCTAGCTTGCCTGCCAAGGAAGTCGACCCCCCCTTCGACGCGGATCCCCCGGCCGCTACGGTGCCAGCAAAACCGCCGGCCGAAGCAGTGCCGGCCGCTTCAAGCATAGCGCCGGCCGAAGCGGCTCCAACGCCGGCCGCAAGCGGCGAGCCCCTCAGCCTGGATTACGTCAACCGCAAGTGGTCGGCAATTCTCGACGCCATGGCGGACAAGTATCCGGCCGACTACCGCCATCTGCATCATCTCAGCGTTGGCGCGGTGGAGGCAAAAGGCGGCATTCAGTTTACCGGCCGCGCCACCGCGATTGAACCCTGGGAGGATCCGTTCCGCTTGGAGCGGTTTACCAAGGTGTTGGCCGAAGTATTGGGCCGGCGGGTCGAAGCCACCTTCACCGCCGCCAAAGGGAAACGCGCCGCCGCCCCGGCGGCAGGATCGGCGTCGGGCCAGGACAAGCCCTCCGGCAAGGCGAAAAATAAACAGGGCGACGGCGTACCCGGCCTGGCGCAAAAACCGGCGGTGGAAATGGTCCGTTCCCTGTTTGACGGCGTGATAATCAATTACCATAACCCGGCCGAAGAGGACAAGCCGGCCGATCCCGAAAGCGGTAACGACGAGTAAGGGTGAAAACCGCATTAACACGAGGAGACCGACATGACCGGTATGGGCAATCTGTTCGACATGATGAAAAACGCCAAGCAGATGGTCGACAAAGCCAAGGATCTGCAAAGCGAAATGGCCAAGAAACGCGCCACCGGTTCCGCCGGCGCGGGGTTGGTCCGGGCCACCGTCAACGGCATGGGCGATTTATTGGAGCTTAAGCTGGAACCCGCCGCCATCACCCCCGACGACCCGGAAATGCTGGCCGACCTGGTCGTCTCGGCCGTGGCCGACGCCAGGAAAAAAATCGCCGACGAACGCCAGGACGCCATGCGCGAGATGACCGGCGGGGTCGACTTGTCCCAGCTGGGTATCGACCTGAACGGTCTGGTGTGACTTCAGGGCACCTCTAAAAAGAGCATTTTTAGAGGTGCCCTTCACGCGGGTGATTTTTTTTTACCCGCCGGCAAATGGAATGCCGGTTAAACGGCAAGTAATAGGATACGTATGGACTGGAATTCGGGGAAGCGCCCGAATTCCAGAATGTTTTCCCTACCGACCGGCCCAATTTGTTAATCGGGGGAGTCATGCGCCACCCACTTTCCAGCCCGTTCACCCTCTCGCGCCGCCTGTTGGCGCTTTGTCTCGCCCTCATGGCCATGGCGGCGGCGAGCGGCTGCATGACGGCCCTGGACGACAGTTCCGATAACGATGACGGACTGCCGATTCAGGTCGGGGAATACACCAGCCAGCATTATCTCGTGCGGGTGGTGGGCGGGAGCCTGGGGCCGAAGTCGAACGAACTGGCCCGGCAGACCGGGATGATGATGGAAAAAATGTTTTCCGTTTATGCCAGCCTCGACGAACTGCCGCTTCCCCCCGGCGGCCCCATGCCTTTTTGGCTGCACCTGAACCGCCGCGAATACGATCGCCAGGCCGCCACTTACGAATTCCCCGCCAATTCGACGAACGGCTTCTGCAGCACTTCGGGCGAGGTCCACGTCTATTACAAACGCAGCGGCAAAATTCCCCCCGAAGCCACCGCCATGCACGAAGGCTTCCACCAGTATTGCAACCGCGCCCTGCATTATCCGACCCCGCCCGAGGTCTTCGAGCGGGTCCCGGGCTACAAGGTGCCGAAAATCCCCACCGTCCCCCTCTGGCTGGCGGAAGGGATGGCGATGAATATG